>CADCWL010000111.1 GCA_902806405.1 uncultured Thermomicrobiales bacterium
TCGCGGAAACGGGCGCCGCCGGCTTCGCCGCCGGCGCCGGAGCCATCGGCCCGCCAACCTCGAACAGGCCGATCTGACCGCGCGCACTCGCCTTCTGCCGCCGCTGCCCGGCGGCGACCGCCGGTTCCAGCGCGGCGATCACGCTCGACCGCGTCCCGAAGCAGTCGAGGGCGCCGCACTTGGCGAGGGACTCGGCGACCCGTCGATTCACGACCGACCAGTCCACCGCGTCGCAGAACGCATCGAGGTCGGGGAAGACGCCCCCAGGCTGCGCCGAGCGGGCCGCGAGCACCGCCCGGATTGCCCCCTCGCCGGCGTTCTTGACGGCGCCGAGACCGAAGCGGACGCCCGCCCGTCCGTCGCCGAGCCGCTCCACGGCGAACTCCAGGTCGCTGGCATTGACGTTGGGCGGTAGCACCGGAATCCCGGCGCGGCGGCACTCGACGGCGTTGAAGACGATCTTCTCCGTGTTGCCGACTTCGGAGGTGAGGAGGGCGGCCATGAACTCGACCGGATGGTTCGCCTTGAGATACGCGGTCTGGGCGGCGATCACGGCGTAGGCGGCGCTGTGGGCCTTGTTGAAGCCGTACCCCGCAAAGCGCTCGATCGTGTCGAAGATGTCGCCGGCCAGACCCTTCGCCAGGCCGTGGGCGACGCCGCCGGCGACGAAGCGGTCCCGGTACTTCGCCATCTCCTCTGGCAGCTTCTTGCCCATCGCTTTGCGCAGGCCGTCACCTTCCGACATGGAGAAGCCCGCAAGCACGTTCGCGATCCGGATCACCTGCTCCTGATAGAGCGCGACGCCGTACGTCTCGGCCAGGATCGGCTCCATCTCGGGGTGCATGTAGACGATCGGCGTGCGGCCGTGCTTCCGAGCGATGTAGTCCGGCGCCATCTCCATCGGACCCGGTCGGATCAACGCCATCAACGCGATCAGGTCCTCGAAGCTGCGGGGAGAGACGTCGACGGTCATCCGGGTGGTCATGCCCCCTTCCAGCTGGAAGACGCCGACCGTCTCGCCCCGGCGGAGCAGGTCATAGCTGTGCTCGTCGTCCAACGGTATTGTGTCGAGGGATATGTCTTTTCCCGCCCGCTGGAGCAACTCGACCGCCTTGCCCAGCACGGTCAGCGTGCGAAGACCGAGGAAGTCCATCTTCAGTAGACCGAGGGCTTCCAGCTGGCCCATCGGATACTGCGTCGTGATCTCGCCCTCGCTCTTGCCGCCCGCCCGCTGCAACGGGACGTGCTCGACCAGCGGGTCACGCGAGATCACCACCCCGGCAGCGTGCGTCGAGGCGTGCCGCGCGATCCCCTCGACCTTGCGCGCGGCGTCGACCAGCTCCTTGACATCGGCGTCGGCGTCGTAGAGCGTCTTCAGCTCCGGCACCCGCGACATCGCGCTGTCGATCGTGATCCCTGGGCCGACCGGGATCAGCTTCGCCACCCGGTCGGTCTCCGCGAAGCTGCGGCCCATCGCCCGCCCCACGTCGCGCACCGACGCCTTCGCCGCCAGCGTCCCGAAGGTCACGATCTGCGCGACGCGGTCGTCCCCGTACTTGCGCACCACGTAGTCGATCACCTCGCTCCGCCGGTTGTCGGCGAAGTCGATGTCGATGTCCGGCATCGAGATCCGCGACGGGTTGAGGAACCGCTCGAAGATCAGGTCGTACTTGAGCGGGTCGAGCGCGGTGACGTCCAGCGAGTAGGTCACGAGGCTGCCCGCGGCCGAACCGCGGCCCGGCCCGACGAGGATGCCGTTCTCCCTCGCGAAACGGATGAAGTCCCAGACGACGAGAAAGTAGTTCGTGAAGCCCATGGACCGGATGACGTCCAGCTCGTATCGGAGCCGCTCACCCACCTCCCCGCCGTCGTGGCCGTACTTCCGGCGGACGCCCTCCCGGCAGAGAGCCTCTAGGTAGCTCTCCGACGTGTACCCGTCGGGCACCGGGAAGTCGGGCAGGTGGTATCCCTTGAAGCCGAGATCGAGCGAGCACATCTCGGCGATGCGGATGGTGTTCGCGAGCGCCTCGGGGATCTCCCCGAAGACGGCCGCCATCTCCTCCGGGCCCTTGAAATAGAGCTGATCACTGTGGGTCTTGAGCCGCTTCGGGTCGTTGAGCGTGGTGTTCGTCTGGACGCAGACGAGCAGATCCTGCGCCGCAGCATCGTCCACGTTGCAATAGTGGACGTCGTTGGTCGCCACCAGCGGCAGCCCGAGCTCGCGGGCGAGCGGGATCAGCTGCCGATTGGTCTCCCGCTGCTCGGGGATGCCGTGGTCCTGGATCTCGATGAAGAATCGATCCGGGCCGAAGATCTCCGAGAGCTTGCCCGCGTAGTCGCGTGCCGCTTCCGGCCGGTCGTGGAGGAAGTTGTTGGCGACCGGACCACCGAGGCAGGCGGAAGTCGCGATGATCCCCTCGTGGTGGTCGGCAAGCATCTCGAGGTCCATCCGCGGCCGGTAGTAGTACCCCTCGAGCATCGCCCGGCTCGACAGCCGCAGGAGGTTCCGGTAACCAACCTCGTTCTCCGCCAGCAGCAGCAGGTGGTACGACTTCCGCTCCCTCGCCCGGGCGCTCCCCTCCGCCAGGTACGCCTCGATACCGACGATCGGGTGGAGGCCGGCTTTGGTGGCGGTCTTGTACCAGTCCATCGCCGCGTACATCACGCCGTGGTCGGTGACCGCGAGGTGTTGCACACCCAGTTCGCCGGCACGGGCGACGTACTCGTCGATTCGCCCCATCCCGTCGAGCAGCGAGAACTCCGTGTGCAGATGCAGATGAGCGAACTCGGCCACCACGCCAACTCCCAGGGGCTGATCCTCACCACGGGCACCGGAGGTCGGCCCGCTGACCGCTCCGTCCTCATCCTATCAGGTATCCGGACAACCTGTACGTGCACCCACTAGGCGTCACGTAGGGGACATTCGCGGCGGCCACCGGCCGTCGCCCATCGCACGTCAACGCAGATGCCGTCGGCACACGCCACGGCGGCGATCGCGCTGCGCGATCGCCACCGCCTGGCCCGCCTTCGACGCCACCCAGAGCCGCGTCCCCCGCGGCGAGGGATCGGGGCGGCGCGCCCCGCGTCCGCCTCGCCGCGTCGTCCCGGAACCTAGGCGGCGACGCCCGTTAGCCCGTTCGTCGCCCGCGGTTTCAGCGCGAATCGCGCCTGCTCGGCGAGCAGGCGGAGCACCTGCCGCATGTTCTCGCGGTACTCGATCGGCACGGCCTCGTTCTGGAGGAGATCGAGCACCTCACCGATCGCCGGCTCGTCCGAGAGCAGGCTCGCCACATCCCGCGGCAGAAAGCCGGCGGCCGCCAGCATCGCGTCCTGCTCGTGCGAGGAGAGTCCGAGCGCCGCGCCCAGCCGCTCGACCGCTTCCCGGGTCGGCATCCGCGCCCCGCTCTCCAATCGGCTGACGTAGCTGTGGTCGAAGTCGGCCCGCTCGGCCAACTTGCTCTGCGAAACCCGTCGCGCTTCCCGCACCGCCTTCAGCAGGACACCGAACTCCGCACTCACGTGGCCCATTGCTTCATGACCCTCCGCCGACCGCCTCGGAAGCGGTCAAGCGATCGTGTCCACGAGTCAACGTGCGGGCGACTCGTTGGAGAAGAGGTTAGCATAGGATTGTCAATCGGTCAATAGGTTGTCCCCCGTGTCCACCGGGACCCGTCATTGATGCCGGAGCTGCGGCCAGAAACGACACCAGGCGAGGGAAATTGGCAGTGGCACCAGCTATGGTGTCGATAGTCGCTCTGGTGGTGTCGAAACCACCGCCACACGATGTCCTTGCCGGCTCCGATGCTTCCCCTCGTCTCCCCTTGGGCGCTCCTGAAGCGCTGATATACTGCGCCGTTCGCCGACGGTATCGACAGTCGGGGCAGGAGCCGTGGGGCTCGGGGGTGAGGAGGGCGGACTATCGTTGCCGACACCGGTGGTCCCACGGGTCTCAGCGGGGGTGTTCGCCGCGCTCGAGGCATTCAGACGCCGCGAACGTTGAACCCGTGCCGGAGAGGGACGCCGGTCGACTCGGCGGGGCGAACCCGTCCGGAGGTTCCGGTCGCGCTGCGTCCGACGGTGCGGGGCGGCCGTAGCCGCGTCGATCCGATCTGGACCGGACAAGACGCGCGCAGATCGCGGGACCAGGTGTCGGGCAAGGCTCCCCCGCCCCGCGGGATTCATCCCTGTGCGGCCGGTACCGAGGAGCCTGCGGAAGTGGGCGTGATCCTGTGACCGCCCAGATCCTCCGCGGCGCTCCGATCGTCGCCCGCCTCCGGGAAGAGGTCCGAGCATCGGCCGCTCTCCTCCGCCGCGACGCCGGGCGGGAGCCGACACTGGCAACCCTCCTCGTCGGGCGTCATCCCGCCGCGGAGGCGTACCGACGCGCGATTGAGCGGTCTACCGTCTCCGTCGGCATCGCCCATCGGCCGGTCGCGCTGCCGGCCGACGCGTCGGCCGAGGTCCTCGTCGACACGATCGAGCAGCTCGGTCTCGACCCGGGGGTGCACGGCGTCCTCGTGCTGATGCCGCTCCCCGACCACCTGCCGGCCTCTCTCGTCCAGGAGCACCTCGCCCCTTTGAAGGACGTCGACGGGATCACCCCGACCAACGCCGGCCGTCTCCATCTCGGGCTGCCGTCGCTGCGACCGAGCACCCCGCAGGGCGGGATCGACATCCTCGACTTCTACGGCATCGAGCTTCGGGGCCGGGACGTGGTGGTTATCGGCCGGAGCAACGTGGTCGGCCGCCCCCTGGCCACGATGCTCTCGCTCCGCGACGCGACCGTCACCCTTTGCCACCGCCAGACACGGGACCTCCCCCGCCTCACCCGGGCGGCCGACATCGTCGCCGTCGCCGCCGGGGACCCCGGCCTCGTCGCCGGGGAGATGGTCCGGGCCGGGGCCGTGGTCATCGATTTCGGCGTCAACGTCGTCGATGGAAAGATCGTCGGGGATGCCGATGCGGCCTCGGTGGCGCCGCGCGCCGCCGCCTACACGCCCGTCCCCGGGGGCACCGGTCCGGTCACCAACCTGGTGCTGGTGCGCAACACGATCGCCGCCGGTCTTGCCGCGCTCGAAGGGACCCTCGATCGCCTGCCGTAATCGGCTCGGAATCGCCCCCTTTTCACCGCGCGACGCTACCTAGCCCCTCCCTCCGTGGGCTCTCATGGCACCGTCGCCCGACTGCGGCCAGCTTCTATAAGGGATATGTATTGAGAAGCGGTGGCCGGCCTGCGGTGGGCGTCGAGGCCGAGCCGAAGAGCAGCGCCAGGCACGCGTCTCGCGCTTTCGTCCTCGTTGATCGGCTCATACGCCCGTGCTAGACTGCTCGTCATTGGGGTGTCGTCTAACGGTAGGACGCCTGACTCTGGATCAGGTAGTTGGGGTTCGAATCCCTGCACCCCAGCCGAGAAGAATCGTTGCAGTCGAACGAACAGAGAGGGGCGCCGGTGCTAGCACCGGCGCCCCTCTCTGGTACCCAATCACCAAACCAACCTCAAAAAAGGTTGGAACGCCGTCGGGCCCCGCAGCCTTTCCGTTCCCGACCTCCGCCGGCAACCGTGGCTTTTCAGGTCGCCCGAGGCGGCCCCAAACGACGACCAGCCCGAAGCGGCCAAGCGAAGCTCCGGCATGGGGCCACTCGCCCGACTCGCCGAGGAGGGGTCGGCGCGGGATGACCTCCTGGCGGTCCTCAC
>CADCWL010000112.1 GCA_902806405.1 uncultured Thermomicrobiales bacterium
CGGGCCCCGCGGCGGACGGGGCCGCGACCCTCCGAGGCGGCGGCGGCGGTCGGCGCCGCGCTCGCCGCCGTCGCGCCCGAGGACGGCCGCGCCTGCTCCCGCGCCGCCGGGGAGCCGGCGTGACCGCCGCTCCGTCCGGGAACCACTCTAGGTGAAGAGTACCGCGAGCGTGGTCGCCAGCAGCAGGCCGAGCAGCAACGGCCAGTAGAGCAGCTTGGGCAGGAGGTTGTGCCGGTACTCGACGAACCGGACCTGCCACGGCGAGGCGAGCACGATCGCGTTGAGCGCGACGAGGGGGATGAGAAGGTAGAACAGGAACGGCAGCACCTCGAGGTAGGCAACCCCCTCCTGGCCGATGCCGCCCCGGAGCTGGGCGTGCTTAAGGATGACGGCGAAGAGGAGGCCGCTCGTGGCCCCGAGGACACCGGAGGTGCTGAGCCCGAAACGGTCCTGGAGGTCCTGGTCGCTCGTCGTCAGGGCAAGGACGAGGAAGAGCATCAGCGCCACCGCGCCCGCGAACAGGACCTGGTCGACGAACGGGCCGAGGAAGGCGCGCTTGAGGCCGAGGTTGAAGTACAACTCCGGCAGGCCCTCATCCGCGAAGCCCGCGTCGAAGCCGAAGGTGGTGGTGTATCGGTGGAGGACATAGCTAAATCCCGCGTCCTCCGGCTCCCATCCACCGTAGACGAACTGCTCTTCGATGCCGGGCAGGGAGCGGGGGGTGGGATCGCGGTAGGCGGCAAAGTCGGGGACCAGTTGCACTCCCCGCTCCGCGTTCGGGTGCCAGAGGCGTACCCAAACGTCCTGCCGGTCGAAGGGGTATTGGCGGTAGTCGAACGGCTGGCGGAAGGTGGCGTGGAAGTACCACCCGACCAACTCGCCGCCGCCGGCCAGGCGCGCGCGGTAGGCCTCCTCGGCCCCGTACGCATCCTCGATGGCCTCGGGGAAAACCACGCCGCGGACAACGTCGTCGGGGAGGGTGGGGCCGTACGTCTGCCAGACGTAGCCGGTGACCCGCACGTTGTTGGCGCCGAGGAACTCGAACGACTGCAGCATGACCCCGGTCGGGATGAGCAGCGGCGGGGCGGAGCCAGTCGACGCCGGCCCGGGGTGCGCGGCGAGAGTGGCGTCGACCGCCGCTTGGGTCGTGACCGGTGTGCCGGCCCAGTGGTTGGCACGGACCGCCGTGTGAACGAAGAACCAGGCGAGGACGAGGGTGCCCGCCAGTGCGGCTGACGCCGCCGCCATGGTCTTGACGAGGTCCGGGACGCGCCCCCGCTCGGGGCGGAAGGCCGCAACCGATCCGGCGAGCGCGAACGCCAGCAGCGCGAGCAGGAGTGGCAGCCGGTGCCGGTCGGCGGAACCCGCTGCTATTGAGCGGAAACCAAGGCCCAATACCATCGCGGACGCACCTGCGGTGACCACCTGCGCCCCGCGGTGGATGCGGGCCTGCGAGACGGTACCCCGCAGGCGCCGGGGGCGATCAGTGCCCTCCTCGTCTGCCACGCGCCCCCCTTCCAGCCGGTTGACGTCGGTTGCGCGCTCACTCGACGCGCTGCGGACCGCGGCGGAATCATAGCCACCGCGCTGCTGTCCCGCCCCTGCACGGACAGGCCACTGCCCGCATCACGCCGTGCGCCGAGCCGGTTGGCCCAAAGCGCACCCCTCCCGTCGCCGGGGTGATGGAGGAGTGCGGCGGCAACGATGCGTCGGATCAAAACGCGTAGCTCATAGCTCAGCTCCTAGCTCCTAGCTCCTCCTCCAGCACGCGGGCGAACTCGGCGTCGAGGTCGTCGCTGTCGAGGGCGGCGGCGACGGTGCGGCGGGAGTGGATGCCGGCGGCGACAAGCTGGGCGGCGCTGCGGACGGGCACCATCGTGGTCGCTGGGGAGGACGCGGGGCCGGATCGTGGCGGTGAGGCGCAGGCCGCCCGAGGTCGTGGCCGACGAATCGCTCCGGGAAGTCGAGGAGGAGCGCGTTGCGGCGGCGGAAGAACGCCTCCCAGCCGCGGCGCTTGCGCCGGACCTACTGGATCAGCGGCCGGAGCTCGACCTCCAGCGCCGCGCCGGAGAGGTCGCTCCCCGAGCCGCCGGACGCCGTCCGCGGCGACTCGGCCAGGTCGTGCATGGCGCGGTAGAGCACGTCAACGTATTGCGGATGGAGACCGACCCCGCCGCCGCCGAGAAGGTCGAGCAGGCAGGCGCGGGCCCCCTCCGACAGATCCCACTTCGCGCCCGGCCCGACGCTGATCCCCGTGCCGCCGACGTTCTCCGGGACCGCGATCGGCGCACCGGAGAGGTCGCGGATCGGGCCCAGAACGCCCATCTAGGCGTTGAGCTCGAGGCAAACGTCGTTGAGGTCGAACAGGTCGCGCTCGCCCCAGAAGGCGTGGGGCCGGGGGGTGTTCGGCGCGACGAGGTAGGGGATTCAGCCGTTGGGGTTCGGCCCGCCCCGCACCGTCTGGCCGGCGACGGCGAACCGCCACCGGTGGAGCGGACAGGTCGCAACAATGGGGTAGGGGCGATCGGGGCCGCGGAGACGGAACGTCGACGGCGCGGGACGTCGAGCGGTGCCCCCGTCGCTCGTCTCGACCCCGCGCCTCCTTGCCTCCTCGCCTCCAAACAACCCCCTGCTCCCCGCCCCGTTCAGGGCGTAGAGCTGGCACATCCGCGGCACCCGGCGGGGGTCGTCCGGGGTGCGGTCGGCGACGAGGGTGGCGGGGTCGACCGGGGCGACGACGGAGCGGTCGAGTCACACGTCCCAGGTGACCTTGACGGCGGCGTCGCCGAGTATCGAGCCGTCGACGCAGAGCCCCACGTCGAGGCGCCCGAGATCGAGGTCGGCCTGCAGGTCGGCCAGCGCCCGCTCCGCCCAATCCGACGGGGCGGCGTCGTCCCCCACCGCCGCGGCTCGGGATGGAGAGGGCGACGGGAGCCGGGAGGACGGAGGATGCGACCTCGCGGATTAGGGCCCGCGGGTGGTTGAACGTCAGCCGGGCCTCACCGCGCCGCTGCGTGCCCGGCCACAGGACGGCCGCGGCGAAGGCGAATGCCTCGGCGTAGGCGGCGAAGCGGGCGCGGTCCGCGTCGCCGGCGACGCCGGCGGGCCGGGCCGCGGAGTCGGCGGACACCGGACCGTTCGTCGCTCGATCATGGCTCCTCCTTGGCTGGGTTAAACCGGGGCGTGCCCACGTCGGGGAGGACGCGGGCCGCGGCGACGTGGCCCGTCTCGGGGGCCGAAGCCGTGGGCCGGGCGCGCGACGTTGCCGCCACTCCGGGCACGGTGGGTACCTGGACAGCGTCGTACATGAGGAGGTGAGCCCGGCCCTGCCGCGCGTCGTTGACGAGACGGCTTCCGGCCCCGGACCGTCGGGAGGATGGTTCCCGTGAACGGTCGGTGATTTGACAGTTCGACGCGATCACTGGCAACCGGGTCGTCACGCCGATGGCTGCTGACGGGCTTGGCAAAAGGCCCGACGGCAGGGGCGTTCGCCGCGGCCGGGTTAGGCCGGCCGAAGCGCTCGCAGCAGACGCCGACCGCTGCGAGCGCTTCGGCCGGCACCGCAACACGAGCGCGAAGGGCTGCGCCGGCACGTGCGCGCCGCGCCGATTCGTCCGCGAATCCCACCATCACGAACGGGTATGCGTGAACCGGTCAACGGGCGCGAAACCGTGGTGCCCGAAGGATCCGGCCGGCTTTGCACGGTGCTGCCCGAGCGCGGCGGCGTCGACAGGTACTCCCTTGGGGACGGCAGAGCGTGGTCGCCCAGGGTTGAAAACCGCGGACGCCACCGGGACGGCGTGCCTGCTGGAAGCGACGCCCGAAGGTCCGCGGGATGGTCGCTTGGCGGCGCCTTCAGCGTGCCATCGCCGCCAGGATGTCGAGCAGGCGGGGGTAGTTCTGGGCGGCGGCGTAGCTGCCGGTGGCGTGGCGGCGGGCGCGGTCGCCCATCGCGGGGAGGTGGGCCCGGTGCTCGATCGCCCACGCCATCCGGTCGCCGAGGGGGGCGGCGCGCGGGGCGTCGAGCAGGAAGCCGCTGACCCCATCCTCGATCATCTCCGGGATCGCGCCGACGCGGGTCGAGATCACCGGCACGCCGGCGGTCATCGCCTCGATCACGGCGTAGGGGGAGTAGTCGAAGCGGGTCGGGAAGACGAAGAGGTCGAAGCCGGGGAGGACCGAGGTCATCAACTCCTCCCAGGGCACCTTCGTCCGGACGTCGACGTTGCGCAGCCCGGTCTGGGGCAGCGCGCCGCCGGTGACAAGCGTCAGGTGGGCCTCCTCGGCGAAGCGCTCCTGGTGGACGCGCAAGAGCAGATCGCCCCCCTTGCGGGCGAACTCGTTGCCGATGAAGCCGAGGCGGAGCGGGCCGTCCGTGCCGTGGCCGTTGCCGTTGCCGTTGCCGTTGCCGTTGCCGTTGGCATGGTGCAGGGCATGCCCGTTGGCCGCCCCGTTCGCGTCGCCGCGACGCGCCCCGCTTGCCCTGCCGTCCGGGAGGGTGACGCCGTTGCGGACGACGACGACCTTCTCGGCCGGGATGCCGTAGTCGTCGACGACCGAGGCGGCGGCCCAGTCGGAGAAGGAGACGATCAGGTCGCTCCGCTCGAAGATGCGCTGCTCCAGCGCGTAGATCGGGTGGAAGAAGGGGGTCTCGACGTAGCGCGACTCCCGGAAGGCGAGCTTCCAGGTCAGGTCGATCGAGACGACGGCCGGCACGTCGCGCGGCAGTTCGAGCATGGCACTCGCGCCGGTCTGGGTGTGGAAGTAGACGAGGTCGAGTCGCTCCCGATCGACCCGTCGGCGGCGCATCTCCCGCAGCACCTGCAGCCGCTTCAGCTGGAAGAGCCACCACGTCCAGAAATCGAGGCCACGACGGTGGATCGGGGGGATCTTGAGCCGGCCGAGGAGGGCACCGACGGCGTCGGAGGAGTGGACCTTGATCAACTCCGCGTCGAAGCGGGGGTCGGTCGCGAGGTGCTGCTCCAGGAAGCGGGTGTGGGTGCGGTGGCCGAGGCCGTACTCGATGAAGAAGAGCGATCGGGCGCCGCACCCCGGCCCCGACGGACCCCCACGCTCCTCCGGCACCGGCACCCTCCCCCACCTCGTGGCGCGAACGCGCCCCAGCCCGCGCGAACGGCGCACCCGCTCCACGGCACGAGCGATGCCAGCGCTTCACGGCGATCTTCCGGGACACCATAGCAAAAGCCGCTAAGGAAAGACGGGGCGCCCGGCGACCACGTCGGTGGCCGGAGGCGGGCGGAGCGCGATGCCCACTACCCAACCTCCGGGCCGCGTCGATGGGACGGGCCGAAAGGGATCTGTTGCTACTCCGCGCAACGTCGCCGCCGTTGATCTTCGGCGCCGCGCTGCCGCTACCGGGCCAGCAGGTCGTCCTTGCCGGCCGGCCTGCTGAAGACGACGGCGACCTGCCTCCCCAACCCCTCCTCCACGCTCTCCACGATCGCCCGCACCGGCCCCACCTGGTACCGCCGCAGCCGCCAACCCGGCAGCCACAACCGGGAGAACGCCGCGACGTCGCGCAACGACGCCCGGGCCCCCTCCTCCGGCACGTCGGGCTTCGGCCACCACCCCCTCCTTCCGGCCCCGCGCGTTGCGGGCGGGCGGCCTGCACCGCGGTCGTAACCAAACGCGAGCTGCCGCCGTCGGCGCCCAGGGTTCAAA
>CADCWL010000113.1 GCA_902806405.1 uncultured Thermomicrobiales bacterium
TCGTGCCGCCGCATCGGCTCCGTCCCTGTGGCGTCGGCCGGTCCCCTTGACCGTCCCCCCCTTGCGCTGCCATCATCGCGGCCCGTCGCCGCCGTTGGGCGTCTCGCGCGGATGCGGACCGTTGCACGCGGATCGGCGTCCCCAGGGCCAGCCGCCGATGTCCCACCCCGCCGCCGATGGCGACCGCCGCCTGCAGGATCACCCCTTGCTCGGCGCCCTGCCGGACGCGCCCTCGGTCCACCTGACCTTCGACGGCCGCGCCATCGCGGCGAGGGGAGGCGAGCCGATCGTCGCCGCGCTCCTCGCCGCCGGCGTTCGCGTCTTCCGCACGATGCCCGTCTCGGGGGAAGCGCGGGGCGGCTGGTGCATGGTCGGCCGCTGCGGTGACTGCGCGGTCGTCGTCGACGGGCGGCCCGACGTCCCCGCCTGCGTCACCGCCGTCGCCGACGGGATGGCCGTGGGGACCCAGCACGGCCACGGCGGTGACGACTGCGACCTCGGCGCCGCTTTCGCGGAGCGAGCGGCCGGTGACGTCGACGGGGACGACCGGTGATCGAGCGAGCCGAGGTGGCCGTGGTCGGCGGCGGCCCCGCCGGGCTCGCCGCGGCGATCGCCGCCGCCCGGCACGGGGCGCGTACGGTCGTGCTCGACGAGGGGTCGGCGCCGGGCGGGCGGCTCCGCTACCGCGCGGCCGCCGTCGGGCGTGCCGATGCCGCTTCCGCGCCCGCCACCCTTCTCGCCCGCCTCGTCGCGGACGCGGTCGCCGCCGGCGTCGAGCTCCGAACCGCCTCCGTCGTCTGGGGGCTCTTCGACGGCCCGCTCCTCGCCGTGGACGACGCGCGCGCCCCGTACCAGCTCGGCGTCGACGCGGTCGTCCTGGCGACCGGCTCGACCGATCTCCCCGCCCCCTTTCCCGGCGCCACACTGCCGGGCGTCTGGACGGGCCGCGCCCTCCAGATCCTGATCAACCTGCACCGCGTCCGGCCCGGTCGCCGCGTCGCGGTGCTCGGCGCCGGCCCGGAGGCGGCCGAGGTGGCCGCCGACGTCCGCCTCGCCGGGTGCGAGGTCGTCGTCACCGTCCCGGTCGGCCCGGCTGGGGAGGGCGTCGAGGCCGAAGGGGTCGGCGGCCTGGACGCCCTCCTCGTCGACGGCCGGCGCCACGCGGTCGACCTCGTCGCCGTGGCGGTCGGCCGCCAACCGGACGCGGCGCTGGCGCAGATGGCCGGCCACGCCCTGGCGTACGACCCGGCTCTCGGCGGCTGGGCACCGCTTCTCGACGGGAACCTCCGTGCGGACGGGGGCGGCGTGATGGTCGCCGGCGACGCGGCCGGCGTCACCACCGTCGAGGCGGCCCTCGAGGAGGGACGACTCGCGGGGGTGAGCGCCGCAGCGTTCCTCGGCCTTGCCACCGAGCAGGAGCTTGCCGACAAGCGCGCGGTCTACGAGGCGGCCTGCCCCGGCCGTGCCGACCTCCGGCGCCGGCTTGCGCCGGCCTTCACCCAGACCCACGAGTGGGAGGCGACCGAGGACCGATGAGCGACCGATCCGACGCGAGGCCGCCCCGCCAGGTCTGCCGCTGCGAGGAGATCGGCGACGACGAGATCCGGGGTGCCGTCGCCGCCGGTGCGCGCGGCGTCAACGACGTCAAGCGCGCCACCCGCGCCGGCATGGGCGCGTGCCAGGGCATCTACTGCGTGCCGGCCATCGCCGCCCTGGTCGCGGCGGAGACCGGCCTCCCGATGGAACGCATCGCGCCGATGACGGCCCGCCCCCCAGCCCGCCTGCTCCCGCTCGAGCGCCTCGCCGAACCCGACGCCCCTTCGTAACCGGCTCCCCTGCTCGCGCTTCCCGTGCGCCGCCGCGTCCGTGCCGGCGCTCTCCGAACCGGGCCCCTCTCCATCGGTCCGGGGTCGGCCCCGGGGTGGACCGGCGGCGACACCTCCCGTCGCACCGGGCCGGCGGCGCTCCGGCTCTCTGCCGTCCCGGCGTGCGCCTCACGCTCTCCCCTGCCCGCCTCCGCAGCGCCGTGGTATCGTCCCCGCATGGACGCGCGACCGGTCTCCAACGCCCCCGTCGACCCGACGCCGACCGTGATCTATCAGCCGGCGCCGATGACGCCGCTGCGGATCATGGCGCTGACGCTGGCCGTCCTCTTCGTCCTCGGGCTCGTCTGGCTCGTGATCCAGGTCCGCTCCATAGTCCTGCTCCTCCTCTTTGGCATCCTCCTCAGCGCGGCCATCGAGCCCCTGGTGGGAAGGCTGCGCCGGCGGGGCCTCTCCCGCGGCCAGGGCATCCTCGCCATCTACGCGGTGATCTTCGCGATCCTCGGGATCGCCTCCTACCTTGTCGTGCCGCGCCTTGTCGAGCAGGGTCGGCAACTCGTCACGGACATCCCAAACTATTTCGTGACCTTCCGCGAACAGGCCGCGGCGAGCGGCAATGGGTTCGTCCGCCGGTCGGGGCCGGGGTTCGTCAACCAGATTGAGCGCGTGTACAACAACATCCGAAGCAATCCCCTGGAGAGCAACGTCTCGATCGACGCCGACCAGGCCGTGGGCGTCGTCACCTCCGTGTTCGGCGCCCTCTTCACGACCGTCTCCGTGATGATCGTCGCCTTCTACTGGATGACGGAGAAGGCGCTGATCAAGCGGGTCGTCCTCTCCCTCTTTCCGATCGAGCGGCGGGACCGTGCCCACGACGCCTGGGACCAGATCGAGGGAAAGCTCGGCGGCTGGGCGCGGGGCCAACTGATCCTGATGTTCGTGATCGGGGTCCTCTCCACGATCGTCTACTCCCCGATCGCGCTCGACGTCCGCTTCTGGTTCCTGCTCGGCATCGTCGCCGGCTTCACCGAGTTGATCCCCTTCGTCGGGCCCTTCATCGGCGGCACCTTGGCGACCCTCGTGGCGCTCACCGACTCCTGGCAGAAGGCGGTGCTCGTCGTCGTCTTCGTGGTCGTTCTCCAGCAGATCGAGGGCTCGGTCCTCGTGCCGCGGGTGATGCGGAACGCGGTCGGGCTGACGGCCCTCACCGTCTTCCTCGCCCTCCTCGTGGGCGGCGTGCTGGGCGGCGTCGTCGGGGCGGTCCTCGCGATCCCGCTCGCCGCCGCGGTCCAGGTCCTGGTCCAGGACCTGCTCGAAGCGCGCGAGGAGAGCAGCGACGGCACCGAGATGGGGGCCGCCGTCGCCGCCACGTTGACCGGACGGGCGCACCCGCTCCCCGGCGGCGGCGTCGCCGGCGGCGCGGGCGGCGCGGCCGTCCCGTACGTTGCCGTCGAGCGGCCCGGCGGGTCGGGGGCGGCGGACGGCTCGGCCTGAGGACGGCCGCGCGGGGCGTGGCACGGCTAGCACACGGGGGCAGGGATGGACGCGGGGGCGAGCGGGAGCGGAGCAGGGGCGGCGACCAGCCACACCGTGGTCGCCCTCTTCGAGGACACGATCGACGCGGAGCGGGCGCTGGTCGCCCTCCGGAAGGCGGACCACGCCGCCGATCGGGTCTCGCTGCTGGTCCGCCAGGGCGCCACCGACGAGGGGGGTGGCGCCGACCGCGCCGGCGCGGTGGCACGCGCGTTGGTGGCGACGGCGCTCGACGCCGTCGGCGGCTGGTTGCAGGGTCTCGCCTCGCTGATCGTCCCGGAGCGCGGCACCTTCCTGGTCGCCGGCCCGATCGGCGCCGCCCTCGCCGGCAAGGGCGACGGCGCGGACACCTCCTACGTGGCCGCCTCGGCCACCGACCTCGAGAGCGGCGGTCTGATCCGGACGCTCGGCGACTTCGGCTTCGCGATCGAGGAGGCGACCTACCTGGAGCACCGCCTCGCCGCCGGCGTCGCCCTCGTCGCCTTCTCCGCCAGGGACGAGTCATCGGCGGTGACGGCGCGGCGGCTCTTCGCCGACAACGACGCCGTCTACATCGGCACGGCGCAGACCGCCGCCGGCCTCCTCGCCGAGGCGGACGCGCTCCTCCAGGCCGCGCCCGAGGCCTTGCGCGGCGGCGACGTGGTCGTCGCCGACGCGGTCGCCCCGCTCCGCCGGATCGGCGAGCAGGGGGGATCACCGGAGGCTGCCGCGCTCCGTCACCGTCCCGTCGTCGACGGCGCCGACGAGGAATTCGGCCGCGTCGAGGACGTTCTGGTCGAGAACGTCGACCCCGACGGTCCGGACGGCCCGGAGCCGGAGCGGGAGATTGTCCGCTACCTCGTCGTCGGCTTCGGGGGCGTCCTTGGCCTCGGTCGTCGCCACGTCGCGGTTCCCATCTCCCTCGTCGACCTCGCGACCATCCCCCTCCGGGTCCACGCCGACAAGAAGCGTCTCCAGGGCGCTCCCGCCTTCGACGAGGACATCCCGTTCAGCCGCCGCGAGGAGTCGGTCGTCTACGCCTACTTCGGCGCCGCCCCCTACTGGCAGGAGGCGTAGGCCGCGGTTGCTCGGCCGAGAGAACCGATCCGCCTGCCCAGCCGCGGCCGGTTCGGCGACCGTGCTCCGCGACGCTTACCGGTCGCGATGTCCGCGCCGGACGACCGGGACATCCCGCAGGAGGGGGAAGCGTTCGATCGCCACGGCGCCCGGCGGAGACCCCTCCGCCGACGATATGGCATCGGGGTGGTGCGCCGCCGGCGTGATACCACGGGGACGACCCGCGAAGACCGCTTGCCCTCGGGATCGCGCCGTGGGACAAGCCCGACGGCCGGCCGTGCCGGCAGCGGATTGGATCGGAGCGCCGCACCCAGGCGCTCCCCCGACCGTTCGGGGAACCGGGGCCCCAGGCCGCGGCCGATGCCCGAGAACGCGGCGGGTTCCGTGGAGGGGCAAAGCCGCAGCGCTGCCCTCCGGCGGTACCGCCGCGCTCTGGATGCGCCCTGGGTCCCGGCGGCCGAGGGACGTCCGCGGTGGGCCACTCGCGGGCACCGCCGCGCAGGAGATCGGCCGGGCGGGGCCGGTGCCGGGATGGTCCCGGCATCGACCCGCCCGGTCATGAGGGGAACCCTGCCGCGACCCTCGCCGCGATCCACTCGGCCACCGGCGTGCTCCCGTCGTAGCGGACCGCCCCCTCGTCCTCGCCCGGAGCCTGGAACCCGCTCACCACCTCCGCGAAATCGTCGTCGTGGACGTCGGGCCGGCGCGGCGTGAGCCGATTCGTCTCCCGCCGCCGCCGCACCTCCACGAGGGGCGGCTCCACCAAGACCACGACCGCCCGGGCGCCCCGGACGGCGGCGATCTGCCGCAGCCGGTCCCGCATCCGGCGCCGCCCGTTCGTCGCGTCGTAGACGACCGACCGCCCTTCCGCCAGCAGCCCGTCCAACCGTCGAAACGCCTCCCGGTAGGTCGCCGTCCACTCCGCCCGCGACAGCCGACCGTCCCGCGAGCCCGCGCCCCGATCCCGGTTGATCGCGTCGACCTCCAGCAGCACCCACCCTGGCCGCGCGGCGAGCGCCCGGGCGAGCGTCGACTTGCCGGCGAACGGCACGCCGCAGAGGATCACCAGCCGCGGTTGCGCCCCGCTACCCGGCACCGCCATCCTCCGACGGGAAACCGGATGCGACCCAACATTCACCTTTCCGGTTCGCGAGGGGAGGAGGTTCGGCCACGGACTCCGGCCGTGGGCCGCGGGCCGCGGGCTGCTCGCGGGTCCCTCTCATCGGCGCCACAGGGTGGCCGCCACCGGACCGGTCGGCTGCCGCCCACCGCAGACCGCCAGACGCCCCCGCGCGTACGCGCAGTCGACCTCGTCGAACCCGGCCGCGCTCAGGCTTGCGAGGTGCTCCATCACGCGGAACCGCGGCCGGACGGCGTCACCGTAGATGAGGTGCCCGCCCGGTTCGAGGGCTCCGTAGATCCGGCGCAGCAGCGAGACGTGCGCCGCCGCATGCCGCTCCCGCCCCGGCGCCTCGGCCGCGGCGGCGGGTGGCGCGACGTCGTGGAGCGCGATCGAGGAGACCACCAGTCGGTACGGCCCCCCCGGCAGCGGCGCCAGATCGAGCGGATCGACCGACGCGGGCATCAGCGAGACCGCCGCGTCCGGCTCCGCCGCGCGCATCTTCTCCTCGGCTCGCCGCAACGCGGCATCGTTCGCGTCGAGGAGGGTGTGGTGCAGACGGGGGTAGAAACGAACCAACTCCGCCGCCAGCGTCCCCGTGCCAGCCCCCACGTCGAGCACGGTGCTCCCGTCCGGCAACGGCGGCAACGCCCGCAGCAGCGCCGCCCGGAACCGCGGGACGTCATCCTCCTCGCCGCCCAGATCGCGCAGGCCCCACCACCCTGGTGTGCGGGAGAAGTCGTGCCCCTCCCCCGGCGCCAGCGCCGCCCGCCACGAGGCGGAGGATCCTGTCGTCCCTTCGTCCGACACCTCCACCACCTCCCGCCCGTGGTCGACGAGACACCCTGTTCGGCCACCCGTCGGGCATGGGCCCCCTCGCTCGACGGGGAGAGGGGATGGTGGGGAGGGCCGGACCGGGGTCACCCCACGGCCCGCTCCACGTCCAGCGTCCCCGCCGCCGCCGCCCGCCGGAAGTGCGCGACCGTTTCCTCCACCCCGTCGGCAAGCGGCCGCCAGGCGATCGGTCCGATGAGCCTCTCCAGCGGCTCCCCGTCCACCGCCTCCGGCACCGGCATCGGCTCCGGCGCGAAGGTGATCTGCCCTGCCATCTCCGGCGCCGTCGCCTCGATCGCCGCCACGACCTCCGCCATCGGCGCGGTCGTGCCGCCCAGGTTGAAGACCGGCGCGCCGGCCGGCATCGTCCTCGCCGCCCGGACGAAGACATCGGCGACGTCGTCCGCGTGCTGGTAGACGGCGGTGCCGCCGAAGGAGATTCGGTACGGGCGACCGACCGCCGCCGCCGCCATCGCCTTCGTCGGCGTGGCGCTGACCCCCTGATCGCGGCCCGGGCCGTAGACGAAGAAGGGCCGCAACCCGACGCTGGCGACGCCATGGTCCTGCCAGAAGATCCGGGCGTACCCTTCGTTCGCCTGCTTGGTCACCCCGTAGAGGGTCGGCGGCGCGGGGAGCGCGTCGTGTGCCAGCGGCCCCGGCGGGTAAGAGTCGGCCGGGCCGTAGACGCCGATCGAGCTGGCGTAGGTCAGCCCCCGCACCTGGGCCGCGTGCCGCCGCGCCGTCTCCAGCACGATCGCCGTTCCGACCACGTTGACCATGGCCCCCACGATCGGGTCGGCCCGCACGAACGGCACCTGCAGCGCCGCCAGGTGGACGACGTGGGTGATCCCGTGCTCCGTCACCGCCCGCTCGAAGGCGGCCGCGTCGGTGATGTCACCGTCGAGGAAGCGCACCCGTGCCAACCGCGCGTCGTCCATGATCAGGCGGAGTCGGCGCGGCTCCCCCGGCAGATCGTAGGTGGTGACGGAGACCCCCTCGTCGACGAGGCGCTTCACCGTCCACGCGCCGATGCAGCCGAAGGCACCGGTCACCAGGAAACGCTCGTCCGGCATCGCCCCGCTCCTCGCCGGCCGCGCCGGCCTCGCTCCTCCGCCCCTCACGGGCATCTCCCGGTTCGGCCGCGCCGCGATCTTCGCCGCCGGAGGGCGAGTCCGCAACCGTTGGAGGGTGCACCGCCTTGCGCCCGTCCCGGCCCCGACCTACGATCCCCCCATGAACGTACGCTCCGCGCCGATCGGCGTCTTCGACTCCGGGGTCGGCGGCCTCAGCGTCCTCCGCGAGGTCCGCGCCCTCCTCCCCCGCGAGGCGCTCCTGTACTACGCCGACAGCGCGTACTGTCCCTACGGCGACAAAGCGCCGGCGGCGATCGTCGACCGCACCGTCGCCGTCGCCGAGGTCCTCCTCGCCCGCGGCGCCAAGCTGCTCGTCGTCGCCTGCAACACGGCAACCTCCGTCGCGCTGCCGACCCTGCGCGCCCGTTTCCCGGCCGTCCCCGTCGTCGGCATGGTTCCCGCGGTCAAACCCGCCGCCGCCGCCACTCGGACCGGCAAAATCGGCGTGCTCGCCACCTCCCAGACGGTGTCGGGCGCCGTGCTGGCCGGCCTGATCCGGGAGCACGCGCCGACGGTCGAGGTGATCCTCGTCCCAGCGCCCGGGCTTGTCGCCGTGGTCGAGGCCGGCGACCTGGCGGGGCCGCGGGTCGAGGCGGCGCTTTGCCCGTTGCTCGCCCCCCTCGTCGCCGGCGGAGTCGACACCCTCGTCCTGGGCTGTACCCACTTTCCGTTCCTGGGTGAGGCGATCCGCCGGGTGACCGGTCCCGACCTCGCCCTCGTCGACGCTGGCGAGGCGGTCGCTCGCCGCATCCGGGACGTGCTCGACGCCCGTGCCCTCTGCGCTCCCGGGCCCCGCGATGGAGCCGTGACGCTGCTGACGAGCGGCGACGAAGCCGCGGTCCGTGCCCTCGCCACCCGGCTCATGGCGGTGCCGCGTGCAGGTCGGTGCGCGGCACCGCCTTCGCTCGCGGCGGCCGGCTGACGCCGCGCGTCCCTCTCCGCCGGATCGGCCCGCGTGGAGGCTCGGCGGCGGGCGTTGCCGTCGGCGCTCCTCCTTCTCCCGGCGGCGAGGGGAGACCGAGCCGCTGCTGGATCGCCGACGGATCGGCGTCGTCGGAGGAGCGGCGAATCGTCTCCCCCGCCACCTCGGAGACGGCCGCGGCGGGCACGGTGAACGATTTGCCGAGCGCACCGGAGACCGGAATCGGCCCGCGGCCGGTCGCCGAGAAGTCGTACGCGACGACCGTCCAACCGGGGCCTCCGGCCATCGACCGGACGCCGACCAGGATGTCGGCGGATCCCTCGATGACGTTCGCCACGAACCCCTTGATCTGGTCCCCGCGGACCACCGAGCCGTTGAGGACGTCCTCCAGGACCCCCTCGGCAGCGGGGAGGATGACGTGCGCCGCCGGGTCGGGCGCGTTCTGGGCGTCGGTTCAGGTTGACACCACGGGCGGCACCTCGCCCGTCACGGCCCGCGGGGCGGTCTCCTGGGCGGCGAGCGGGCCGGCCGGTGCGGTTCCGAGGCGGCGGAGGGCGCCTCGTCGGAAGAGACCGGCGGAGGTGCTCCCGGGGACGGATCGTGCGCTCCGTTGCTCCCCCATGACGGTTCTCCCCCGCTGTCCGGCGGCCGACGGCTCCGGGCGGATCCCGACGCCGGCGCGTCCCCGCGGTCGCCTCACCGATGCCCGGGCGCCGACCTTGCCCGCGCCGCCCTCCGCCTTCCCGTGACCGAGGAGCGGGCAAATCTCCCACGGGGCACCTCCGTCGACGGGGGGGTCGACCCTCGTATCCGCACGTTCCGCCACGACGCCGGCAGGCACGGCTCGCGGGGCAAAACGTCCGCCCTCCTGCCCGGGAGGGCCGCGATCCCGCACCGCGCCGGCTGGGCCCGCTCGCGCGGCGGTCTGTCGCGGGGCGTGCGGTGGCCAACGCCGCCCCGGCCGCGCTTCCGCCGCCCACGGTTCGCGGGATGCAGAGCCTGCTAAGCGATCCGTCGTCGTTGACGTATATGAACAAACGTTCTATTCTCCCAAGATGGCACGGGCCCAGTACATCGAAACACCCTGCAAAACGGCGCTCAACCGTGTCCGCGGCATGCCCTTCAACTGGTCCCTCAACCCCTACCGAGGCTGCACCCACGCCTGCCACTATTGCTACGCGCGCGCGACTCACGCCTACGCCGGCATGAACGCCGACGAGGACTTTGAGACCAAGATCGTGGTCAAGACCAATCTGCCGGAAGTACTCCGCCGCGAGCTGGCGCGTCCTTCCTGGGTCCGGGAACGGGTCGCCCTGGGCACCGCCACCGACGCCTACCAGCCCTGCGAGGGCCGCTACCGTCTCACCCGCCGCGCCCTCGAGGCGCTCCTTGAGCGCCGCAACCCGGTCGGCGTCGTCACGAAATCGACCCTTATTCTCCGCGACCTGGACCTCCTCGCCGCCCTCGCCGCGGTCGCCTCGGTGAGCGTCTACGTCACCGTCACGACCCTCGACCCCGCCCTCTGGCGCCTGGTCGAACCGGGCACGCCGCCCCCGCTCCAGCGCCTGGCGATCGTCCGCCGCCTGAACGAAGCGGGCGTCCCGACCGGCGTCCTCGCCGCCCCGGTGCTCCCCGCGATCACCGACGGCGCCGCCGCCCTCGACGCCCTCGCCGCCGCGGCCGCCGCGCACGGCGCCCGCTCCTTCGGCGTCTCGCCGCTCCGCCTCGCCCCCCTCGTCAAGGAGCATTACCTGCGGGTCGTCGCCGCCGCCTTCCCCGATCTGCTGCCCCGCTACGAGCGCGCCTTCCCCGGTGTGAATGCCCCGCGCGCTTACCAGGAAGCGCTCGAGCGGCGCGTCGCCCGCGTCCGGGCACGCCACGGCCTCGCCGCGCGCGACCCGCGGCCCGCCTTCACCGCCATCGCCCCGTCGCCCGTCTCCCCCGGCAACCACGGCCAGCTTGCGCTCGGCCTGTAAGCGCTCGATCGACACCGTGCGTTGCTCGACCACCTGCGGGCGGCTCGAGGCCGGACCGAGACGGGGTGTCGTTCCGTCCCGCCACCAGCGGCAGGCACGAGGGATCTCTGCCGGAGGACGTCCTCGACGGCGGCACCCCTCCTTACCCCCGTCTCCAGGCAGAGCGCCGCCCGAGCGCCGCTTTCCCTTGAGGCGCTTCGTCTCTGGGCTTTGCCCCACCCCCGGCGCGGAGGCGCCCCGCCGCGCCGGGCGGATGCGACCGGCACCCTCGGTCTCGGGTCTGGGTGCTCGGGGGGTGAGCCGGCGACCCGCGGGCCCCGCTCGCCGCGACGTTCGCCCCGGCTCAGCCGTACCGATCCCCCTCCTGCGGAGACAGCTTCGGTGCCCGCCGCCGTCTCCGCTCCTCCGGGTGACGCCGGCGACCCTTGCCACGTCGCGGCCCGTGCTCGGTCACATGGCGGGTCGTGCGGGGACGCCCCGGGCGCAACCCGCTCGGGTCCGCCCTCGCCCTGCCCCTCGTCCTTGCCCCGTCCCGGCCGCGCTCGTCGCCGAGGCGGGGCCGCGTCGGGCCGACCTCGCCGATGCCGGCCACACCGAGGACGCGAAGGTTCGACTCCGGTTTCCTCGAGCGCGAGCGGAAACCGGGGGGTCGGTGGACCGCTGCCGTTCGGGTGGCGCCGGCCCTTCCGGCCGGAGAAGTGCATGGTAGGATACCGATACGAATCGTTTTCGCGCGCGATTGTTGCGGAGTGGGTCATGCCCCGTTCGTCGCATGCTGTCCGGGGGACCCCGCCGGCCGTCACCCCGTCCGCCGATGGCGCGGAGCTGGCGCTGGTCGATGGGGCCGCCTCCGGCGATGTCTACACGATGACAGAGGCCGCCCGCCTCAAGGGTGTCTCCTACCACACCGTCTCCCGCGCGGTCCGCCGCGGCAAGGTGCCCGCCCAGCGTCTCGGGCGGATGGCCCTGATCTCGGCCGAGGACCTCCGCGCCTGGCAGCCGATGCGGGAACGCGCGCCGCGCAAATACCGCCGCCGCGAGCCGAACCCCGAGGCGACGCCGGCGCTGCTCGACCTCGCCTCCGGCGAGCGCGTCGACCTCGCCAACCGCCTCTCGTCCCTCTACGAAGTGCTCCACGGCGCCGCCGCCCAGCTTTCCCTGTCCGACTTCCTCTCCCTCCTGGCCGACCGGCTGGCCGTGGGTCTCGACTTCAAGCGGGTCGCCGTCTGGGGGATCGATGCCGCGACCGGGCGCGCCACCCGGCTCGCCGCCTACGGCAAGCCGTTCGGCACGCTCCCGGCCGAGATGGCGCTCGCCGACCTGCCGGTGGACTGGCACATCCTCGAAGGGCGGGAGGCGTTCGTCGTCGACGACCTCGCCGGCATCGGGATCCCGACGCACGGCGGCGTCCTCCCGGTCAAGCAGATGTTCGTCGCCCCGCTCCGTGTCGCCGGCGACCTCCTCGGTGCCGTCGTCGGTGACTGCGAGGGGGATCCCATCTCCCTCTCCCCGGCCCAGCTCGGGCTTGCCCAGGCGATGACCAACCAGGCCGCGCTTGCCCTCGAGCGCGCGCGTCTCCGGGTCGAGGAGGACGCCCGCGCCAACCGCCTCGCGGCCATTCTGGAGAACGTCGGCGAGGCGGTCTTTGCGGCCGACGCCGGCGGTCACGTGACCGTGATCAACGCCGCCGGCCGCGACCTGCTCGGCATCGGCGACGGCGCCGTCGCCGATGCCGAGCAGGTCGCGGATCTCGTCGGCCGCGTCCGGCGGCGCGAGTTCGACGGCCGCCCGGTGGCGCCGGACGACGTCCCCTTGGTCCGTGCCGCACGCGGCGAGACCGTGCGCGATCGGCGACACGTCGTGGTCCGCCCTGACGGCTCCGAGCGCGCCGTCAGCGTCAACGCCCAACCGATCCGCGGCGCCGACGGCAGCCTGACCGGCGCCGTCGCCGTCGCGCGCGACATTACCGCCGCCCGAGCCGCGGCTGCCCAAGACGCCGAACGGCTCGTCGAACTCGAAGCCGCCGCCGCCCGCAACGCCACCGTCGCCGACGTCGCTCTGGCCCTGAACGCCGGCTCCGGCCTCCCGACCGTCCTCCGCACCGCCATCTCCCGCCTGACCGACCTGCTCGGGGGCCAGACCGGTGCCATCTTCCTGCGGGAGCCGGACGGTCGGATGGTCGGCCGGGTCGGCTACCGCTTCCCGGCGGCCGAGATCGAGACGCTGGAGATCCCGGCCGCCTCCCTGCCGAATACCGAGACCGCCTTCGCCCGCCGCACCCCCCTCTTCTATGCCTACGACGATGCCGCCCCCTCGGAGCAGGTCTTCTTCGACCGCTGGAACTTCCGGGCCGCGATGATCGCCCCGCTGATCGTCAACGACGAGCTGATCGGCGCCGCCTACGTCAACTACACCGCCGTCGACCGCCGCCCGAGCGACGACGAGACCCGCTTCGCGGGCGCCCTTGCCGCCCAGTGCGCCGTCGCCATCGACAAGACCCGCCTCATGGAGCGGATGGAGTCGGCCCACCACCGTCTGCTCGCCGTCGTCGATCAGCTGCCGCAAGGGGTGGTCATCGTCGAAGCCCCCCACGGCGGGGTCGTCCACGTGAACCGGGCCGCCGAGCAGATCCTCGGCGTGGCGCTCTCCGAGACCGGACTCGCCGGCGTGGCGCTCGCCGACGCCGACGGCACGCCGTTCCCGCCCGGCGCCGATCCCCTCTCGCTGACGATGCGTTCCGGCGAGGCGCGCTACGGCGAGACGCTGACCGTCTCCCGACCGGACGGCTCCGCCGTGACCGTCCTTGCCAACCATGTGCCCGTCCTCGACGCCGGCGGTCGCATCGTCGGCGCCGTCGGCGTCCTCCAGGACATCGCCCAGCTCCGCGCGCTCGACCACGCCAAGGACGAGTTTCTCTCGGTCGCCGCCCACGAGCTGCGCAATCCCCTCACCTCCCTCCACGGCAATCTCCAGCTCCTCCTCCGCCGCGTCCAGAAGGAACCGGAACGCGACGACGAGGCCGTTCGCCTGGGAGCGATCCTCACCCAGAGCGACCGCCTCGCCCGGTTGGTCGCCCGCCTGCTCGACGTCTCCCGGGCGGAGATGGGACGGCTCGACCTTGAGCCGAGCGCCGCCGACGCCGTCGCCCTCGTCCGCCGCGTCGCCGACGGGGCCAGCGGGCTCTCCTCCGTCCATCGCCTGGTGACCGAGACTCCGGACCGCCTGCCTGTCGTCTGGGACGAGATGCGGATCGAGCAGGTCCTCGCCAACCTGCTCGGCAACGCGGTCAGGCACGCCGCCGCCGGCGAGGTGCGCGTTCTCCTCGACGAGCCCGAGCCTGGGCGCGTCCGCCTGGCGGTCCGCGACCAGGGCCCGGGCATCCCCGAGACGGCCAAGGGACGCCTCTTCGAGCGCTACTACCGGGGCGGCGAAGCCGCTGGCACGGGAAATGGGCTTGGTCTTGGCCTGTACATCAGCCGGATGATCGCTCGGGCCCATGGCGGCGACATCGCGGTCGACGACGCGCCGGGCGGCGGCACCGTCTTCACCGTCTCGCTGCCGCGCGAAGTCGCGCCTCCGGCCGAGGCCGCCGGGGGCCGCCGCCGAGTCGAGGCGAGCGCGACGGCGTAGGACGGGTCCGAAGCGGACCTCCGCGGGGAGATCGGCTTCGGGCCCGTCCCCGCTGGGGCGCGGCGGCGCCCGCGGGCACCGCCGTGCACCCTGCGCCGGTAGGGTCCGGACGAATGACGGTCGGATCGAAGCGGGTCGCGGCCGGTGGACGTCGCGGTCCCCCTCGGGCTTGCATCCCGCCGCCGCCGCGGTGGCACGGCGCCGGGTGCGAACGGCGCGCCGGGCGCCCTTTCCCTTATCCCTCGCCGTCCCCGCCGTTCGGCCGGTGCGCCGCGACGAGCATCGCCGTCGCCATCTCTTTCCGGCTGAAGAAGCGCCGGATCTCCGCCCACAGCTCCGGCTCGGTCCGGCCCAGCGCCAGCAGCCGCTCCGAGAAGACCACGTCCCCCCGCGCCCGCTGCTCGGTCATGAACTCCGTCGACAGGAGCTCCGCCAGATAGAGCGGCCCCACGTCGGCGAACTTCCGGCGGTAGTAGTCACGAAGCTGCGCCCGCTCCAGCGCCGAGAGCGACCCGCCCTCCTCCGGCCCGAACGCCTCCCAGGCCACGGCGTCGAGCAGTCCCTCGAGCAGGTCGACCCGCTCCCCGCTCCGCACCCTCCCCACCAGCTCGTCCACCCGCCCCCGGTCGTACGGCAGCTCGTGCGGCGTCTCCGGCAGCCCCGCAGCGTTCTCTTCCGGCATCCCTGCCCCCGATCCTCCCGCGTCGTCGCCTGTGCTCCCGTCCGCGTCGCCACCGATCCGGCCGCGAATCTCGCCGTTCCCCGTCCTCGCCTCCCCGTGGCTCCCCGGCGCTTGACCGTTTCCCCCGCTCCCTTGAGACGGAGCGGGGCCGGGGGGTAGGGGCCCTGCTTTCGCCCCATGCTATACTCGCCGCCATCGGTCCCATCTGCCGCGGCGCTTCGGCGTGTCCGCGGGTCCGGAGGACCCCGTCCTGTGGTCGCGGTCGTCGCGCGTTGGCCACCGCCCGCCGCCGTCTCGCGATCCACACCCGGAGGTCACCGCAGCGTGATCCGTCCCCTCTC
Organism: uncultured Thermomicrobiales bacterium; assembly: GCA_902806405.1. GTDB lineage: Bacteria > Chloroflexota > Chloroflexia > Thermomicrobiales > UBA6265 > CADCWL01. Next base: position 15,051 of record CADCWL010000113.1, read on the forward strand.
CATCCTCTTCGGCTTCTTCAGCCGCGACCTGGGTATCGACCTCGGCACCGCGAACACGCTCGTCTATGTCCGCGGCAAGGGGATTGTTATCTCCGAGCCGAGCGTCGTCGCCATCGACACCAAGACCCGGCGCGCCTTCGGCGTCGGCGCCGAGGCGAAGGCGATGGTCGGCAAGACGCCCGAGAGCATCATCGCCGTCCGCCCCCTCAAGGACGGCGTCATCGCCGACTTCGACACGGTCGAGATGATGCTCCACTACTTTATCCGGAAGGTCCACCTGCAGCGCTTGATGGCCCCCCACCCGCGGGTCGTGATCGGGATCCCGTCCGGGGTCACCGAGGTCGAGAAGCGCGCCGCCAAAGACGCGGCCCTCTCCGCCGGTGCCCGCGAGGCCTACACCATCGAGGAGCCGATGGCCGCGGCGATCGGCGCCGGCCTCCCGATCAACGAGCCGGTCGGGAGCATGATCGTCGACATCGGCGGCGGCACCACCGAGGTCGCCGTCATCTCCCTCGGCGGCATCGTGGTCAACCACTCGATCCGGGTCGCGGGCGACGAGATCGACGACGCGATCATCCAGTACGCCCGCCGCGACCACAACCTCGTGATCGGCGAGCGGACGGCCGAGAACGCCAAGATCGCCGCCGGCTCCGCCTACCCGCTCGAAGAGGAGATCCGCGTCACCCTTCGCGGCCGCGACCTCCTGACCGGCCTCCCGAAGTCGGTCGAGGTCTCCTCCGTGGAGCTGCGCGACGCCATCTCCCAACCGGTCAACACCATCGTCGAGCTCGTCAAGACCAGCATCGAGGAGACCCCGCCGGAGCTGGTCGCCGACATCATGGAGCAGGGGATCACCCTCGCCGGCGGCGGCGCCCTCCTCCTGGGACTCGACCGCCGCCTCCAGACCGAGCTCAAGATGCCCGTCTACAAGGCGGAAGACCCGCTGACCTGCGTCGCCCGGGGCACCGGCCGCGTCGCCGAAGCGCTTCACCTCTACGAGCGCGCGCTTGCCTCCGGCTCCGAGCTCCGCCGCTCCGGCTAGCCGGAGGGCGCCGACCACGCCGTCGGTCCCCGCTTGGTCGGCGACCGGCCGGGCGGTCGGCGGCACCGCCCCCTCTCATCCCGAGGTACGGGCGATCCGGCCCGAATATCGCGGCCCGTCACCGCCGCCTCCCGAGGACGGGCAGGCAACGGGGCCGTGCTATCCTAGAAACGTTGTCCAGCCCCTCGCGCTTACCTCCGCCGAGGCCGCTCCGTGACCACCTTTAGCACCCGGCAGACCTTCGCTCTCATCGCCCTCTTCGTCGCTACCAGCCTCACCTTCATTCAGCTCGACAACCGGGAAGCGCTCGACCCCGTCAAGGACGGCCTCAACGCCGTCGTCGCCCCGGCGGCCGGTGCCTTCGGCCGCCTCGACCGGCGGGGGGAGGGAGGATCGGCGACCGAGCAGGAGCTCGCGGCGGTGAAGGCCGAGCGGGACAGCTTGATCGCGGAGAACGCGGCGCTGAAGCAAGAGAACGGCGAGATCGTCCAGCTCCGGCAGCAGGCCAAGCTGCAAGAGGACCACCCGAGCTGGAAGATGCTCCAGGCCCGGGTCCGAACGACCGACCCCACCAACCAGCAGAAGGCGATCGTCCTCGACAAGGGGAGCGACGACGACGTCCGGGTCGGGATGGCCGTCGTGGCGGGTGGCCGCAACTACATCGGCCAGGTGACCGAGGTCGATTCGCGCTCCGCCAAGGTGATGCTCGTGATCGACGTCACGCAGCGGGTCGGCGCCCGGCTCGCCAGCGGCGCCGACGGCGTCGTCTTCGGCAAGTGGCAGGACAGCGGTCGCCTGGAGCTGCGCTACCTGGAGCGCGACGCGAAGCCGGAGCCGGGGATGCCCGTCCTGACCGCGGACGACGGGACGGCCAGCACGGCGGGGGTGCCCGGCGGCCTCCTGATCGGTCTCGTCGAGCGGGTCGAGCAGAACCGCCAGGGCGACCTCCAGACCGTCCCGATCGTTCCCCAGCTCGACTTCGAGCAGCTCCAGGTCGTCACCGTCGTCCTGACTGATGAGGCGTAACGGCGCCCCCGACCCGCTCGGTCGACCGTCGGCGCTGCCCGACCCCCGCCTCCTCGCCGCCCTCGCCTCGGCCAAGCTCGCCGGCGCCGCGATCCGCCGCCTTGGCCGCGGCGGCGGCACCGCCGCGCCCGGTCTCGTCGCCGACCGGCTCGACCCCGCCCTGCTCACCAAGATCGCGCGCCGCCTGGAGCGGGGCGCTGTGGTGGTCGCCGGCACCAACGGCAAGACGACCGTCTCCCGGATGCTGGCCGACATCCTCGAGGCCGACGGCCTCCGCGTCGCCCACAACCGCTCCGGTTCGAACCTCGTCCGCGGCGTCGCCGCCGCCCTCGCCGAGCGCGCCACCCTCGGCGGCGACCCCCGCGCCGATGTCGCCGTGATCGAGGCGGACGAGGCCGCCTTCCCCGCCATCGTCCGCCGCATCTCCCCGCGCCTGGTCCTCCTCAACAACCTCTTCCGGGACCAACTGGACCGATACGGCGAACTCGACACCATCGCCAAGGCCTGGCGCGCCGCGCTCCTGACCCTCCCTGCCGACACCGTCGTCGTCGTCAACGTCGACGACCCCGGTCTCGCCGAGGTCACCCGCGACCTCCCGGTCCGTCGCCTCGCCTTCGGCCTCGACGAGCCGGACCCCCGCTTCCACCTCGCCGCCCTGCCCCACGCCGCCGACGCCGCCACCTGCCGCCGCTGCGGCCACGACCTCGACTACGCCCCCCTCTACTCCGCCCACCTCGGCGCCTGGCGCTGCCCCAACTGCGGCGCCGCCCGCCCCCCCCTCGCCGTCCTCGGCACCGATGTCCACCTCGAGGGCGTCGAGGCGCTGCGGATGACGGTGGAGCGGAGGACGCCTCCCGCCAGCGACGACCCCGGGGGCGATTCCCCGTTTGAGCGGGACGAAGCCGGCCCGGGCCGTGCGGCAGCGACGGAGGGTGACCCTCCTCCGGGCTGGAGTGCCGGGTCGGGGACGGGGGCGCGGCCGCCCCTCCTGCTCAACGCCGCCGTCCCCGGCCTGTACAACGCCTACAATGTGATCGCCGCCGTCGCCGCCGCTGGCAGTCTCGGCGTACCCGATTCGACGATCGCGCGCGCCTTGGCCGCCTTCCGCGCGCCCTTCGGCCGCATCGAGCGCGTCGCCTTCCGGGACCGGACCCTGGTCCTCGCCCTCGTCAAGAACCCGGTCGGCTTCAACGAAACGCTGCGCATGCTCACGCTCGCCAGCGGCGCCCTCGCCGTTCCGACCCTGATTGCGATCAACGACCTCGCCGCCGACGGCCGCGACGTCTCCTGGCTGTGGGACGTCGACTTCGAGCTTCTTGCCGACGGCACCGCCCCCCTCTCCACGACCGGCCTCCGCGGCCCCGACATGGCAAACCGTCTCAAGTACGCCGGCGTTCCCCCCGACCGGCTCCGCCCGCTCCCGGCGGATCTCCGCTCGGCCCTGGAAGCCTTCGTCGAGACCGTCCCGCCGGGCGCCGTCGGTTACGTCCTCCCGACCTACACCGCGATGCTCGGCCTCCGCCGCGCCCTCGCCGACCTCGGCGCGGTCGAGACGTTCTGGAAGCAGTAAGCCGATCGCGGGACGCGGCAACACGCCGTGTACCATTGTCCGACCCAGCCCGTCGGCGGTGGGGCGTCGTGCGCGAGACGGCGATGCGGACCAGCGCGATCGGGGCCCCGACGGTTGGGCACCCAATGGACGACATCGCCGAAGGGGTATCGACCGGGACGATTCGGCTGGCGGTCGAGCTCGCCGGTATCCCCGTCGCGGCCATCGTCGCGAGGGAGGGCCGGAAACGTCGCAACCGGCGCGAACGGGAGCGGGCGGGGTGCCGTTGCGTGCCGGAGGCGACGCGGGCACCCGCCGGCGAGGTCACGACCGAGGAGATGGAACGGGTGTCGGCTACGGCCGTCGCCGAGGTCCGGGCGGTGTTGCCAGCGGGGCGAGCCGTCGCTTTCATGAGGGCAACCCTGGTCCGTGACCAATGCGACGCTTGATGCCAGTGGGCAGAGGTTCCCCGAGCGGAGCACCTGGGGAAGAGCCTCGATCTCTCGAGGGCATTCGCTTCGCGTCGGATCGGTGCGAGAAGGTCGTCGCCGGTGGCGAGCGGGCTCGGCGGACGCCGGATCTTCGCGGCCGATCGATCGCTCATGGGGCCGCGCGCGGCGTCCCCCTGCTCGCGCCGATGCGCTCGCCGTGCCGCCGGCTGCCAGGGTCGTTGGCGGGGACGACGACGAGGATGACGACCCTGTGCTCGCCGCCGCCGCCGTTGTTGGCGAGGCGATCCGCTGACGGGACCCGTGACGGAGGGTTTGCGACCGTCGGGAGGTATCGAGGCGTGACGATCGTCTCGTCACGGGATATCCTGTCGCGGCCGAAGCAGCAGGAGACGGAGGTAGCGTGACCACTCCCCCATCGTCCACCGGATTGCGCCTCTCGATCGCCTGGCTCTACGGCACCAAGATGAACATCTACGGCGACCGCGGAAACGTTCTCGCTCTAGAGCGCCGCGCCCGCTGGCGCGGCATCGCCGTCGAGACACGCGAGATTGGCCTCGGGGAGCCGATCCCCGCCGATGTCGACGTCTTCTTCTTCGGCGGCGGCCAGGACCAGGAGCAGGTCGCCGTCTCCGCCGATCTCGAGGGCGCGAAGGGGGAGGCGATCAAGGCGGCGGTCGCCGACGGCGCCGCCCTCCTCGCCGTCTGCGGCGGCTACCAACTCCTCGGCCACGAGTACCGCCCACACGACGGCGCCGTCCTCCCCGGCATCGGCCTCTTCGACCTCGTCAGCGAGGCCGGTTTGGAGCGCTTCATCGGCAACGTCGTCGTCGACTCCCCCCTCGGCGAGCTCGTCGGCTTCGAGAACCACAGCGGTCTCACCCACCTCGGCCCCGGCGTCGAGCCGCTCGGCCGGGTCCGAGTCGGCCGCGGCAACAACGGCAAGGACGGCACCGAGGGCGCCCGCCTCGGCTCCGCCGTCGGCTGCTACCTGCACGGCTCCCTCCTCCCGAAAAATCCGGCGTTCGCCGACTGGCTCCTCGCCGCCGGCCTGCGCCGCCGTTATGGCCCCGTCGACCTCCCCCCCCTCGACGATACCCACGAACTCGCCGCCCACGCCTCCGCCGTCGACCGCGCCCTCCGCACCCGCTGACGCCGCGGTCCGGTTCCGCTCCAGGCGTCCCGACGTGCCGTCCTGAAACCGACCGCTCGCCCTCCTGGGGAGAAAGACCGCTCTCCCCGATCGGCTCCGAGCGGCTCGGCCGGCTGGGCTGCGGGCCCGGGCTGTGGTTGCGCGAGGCCGTGCCCGGTCTGGTCCCCCGTCGTCACGCTCCCCGGAGTTCACCCCTTTCATCGCGATCCCTCGCTCCCCGGCACTGCACCGAGCAGCCCGCGACCAGGCCTCGCCCCTGCGCCCGATCGGGAGGCAGCCGCCCCGTGCCGAACCGGTCCGGCCCCGCCCGGGCAGCATCGTGCCGGGGCCGGGGTTTTGAACCGCGGGCGAAAAGATTGGCCCGTCCGTGATCGGCGACGATGCGGGCGGTGGAGGACGGCCACCGCCACGTCGCCTTGCTCCACCGCTCCTCACCATCGCGCGGCGGACTGCAGCGGGCCGCGGCGATCATGTGGCGCCGCCCCCCGACCGGGCAAGCCTCCCTGTATACTCGCGCGACTCTAGCCGCTCCCCACCGGCGACCAAACCGCTCCGTGGCCGGGCGCGACCGCCCGCCCCCGAGGGAGGACCATGACCGACTCGATCCCCGCGCAGAGCCGCGCCCACGAGATCGCGATCGAATCCCTCCTCGCCGAGGACCGGACCTTCCCTCCGCCCGCCGCCTTCGCCGCCCAGGCCAACGTCCAGGACCCGGCGATCTACGAGCGGGCCGCCGCCGACCTCGAAGGCTTCTGGGCCGAGGAGGCCGCCACGCTCGACTGGTTCAAGCCCTGGGACCGGGTCCTGGACTGGGAGCCGCCGTTCGCGAAGTGGTTCGAAGGCGGCCAGCTCAACGTCTCCGTCAACTGCCTCGACCGCCACGTCGCCGCCGGCAAGGGGGAGAGGGTCGCGTTCTACTGGGAGGGAGAGCCGGGCGACCGCCGCGTCCTGACCTACGCCGACCTGCTGGCCGAGGTCTGCCGCTGCGCCAACGCCCTCCGGGAGCTTGGCGTCGGCCGCGGGGACCGCGTCGCCATCTACATGCCGATGATCCCCGAGATGCCGATCGCGATGCTCGCCTGCACCCGCATCGGCGCCCCCCATACCGTCGTCTTCGGCGGCTTCTCGGCCGAGGCGCTCAGCGACCGCCTGAACGACTCGGCGGCCAAGGTCGTCGTCACCGCCGACGGTGGTTTTCGCCGCGGCAAGCCCTCCGGCCTGAAGGTCAACGTTGATGCGGCGCTGGCGACCGCCCCGAGCGTGGAGAAGGTCCTCGTCGCCCGCCGGACCGGTCAGGACGTGACGATGGCCGAGGGGCGCGACGTCTGGTGGGACGACCTCGTCGCCCGCCAGGCGGCGACGAGCGAGCCGGAGCGGATGGAGAGCGAGGACATGCTGTACCTCCTCTACACCTCCGGCACCACCGCCAAGCCGAAGGGGATCCTCCACACCACCGCCGGTTACCTCCTCGGCGTGGCGACCACCCACCGCTACGTTTTCGACGTCAAGCCGGACGACGTCTACTGGTGCGCCGCCGACGCGGGCTGGGTGACGGGCCACTCCTACATCGTCTACGGCCCCCTCGCCAACGGCACCACCGGCGTCCTCTACGAGGGGACCCCGGACTTTCCCGACCCGGGCCGCTGGTGGGAGATCGTAGCCCGCTACGGCGTCACCATCCTCTACACCGCGCCGACCGCGATCCGCGCCCACATGAAGTGGGGGCCGCGCCACGCCGACGCGCACGACCTCTCCTCGCTCCGCCTCCTCGGCAGCGTTGGCGAGCCGATCAACCCGGAAGCCTGGATCTGGTACCACCGCCACATCGGCGGCGAGCGCTGCCCGATCGTCGACACCTGGTGGCAGACCGAAACCGGCGGGATCATGATCGCCCCGCTCCCGGGCCTGACCACGACCAAGCCCGGCTCCGCCACCCGACCGTTCCCGGGGGTGGAGGCGGACGTCGTCGACGAGCGGGGCGAGCCGGTCCCCCCCGGCGAGGGCGGTTACCTCGTCCTCAAGAAACCGTGGCCGGCGATGCTGCGCGGCATCTACGGCGACCCGGAGCGCTACGCTTCGACCTACTGGAGCCGCTACCCCGGGATGTACTTCCCCGGCGACGGCGCCCGCCGCGACACCGACGGCGACTACTGGCTGATGGGCCGGGTCGACGACGTGATGAACGTCTCCGGCCACCGCCTCAGCACCACGGAGATCGAGAGCGCCCTCGTCTCCGACGAGCGCGTCGCCGAGGCCGCCGTCGTCGGTCGCCCCGACGACCTGACGGGCGAGGCGATCTTCGCCTTCGTCATCGCCAAGGGGGACATCGAAACCTCCGAGGCGCTCGGCCAGGAGCTGCGCCAGCACGTGGCCGCCCGGATCGGACCGATCGCCCGCCCCAAGACGGTGATGTTCACCCCGGACCTGCCGAAGACCCGCTCCGGCAAGATCATGCGTCGCCTGTTGCGCGACATCGCGGCCGACCGTCCCCTCGGCGACACCACGACCCTCGCCGACGCCGCCGTCGTCGACACCATCCGCGACGCCTCGAGGGCCGGCAAGGACGAGGAGTAGCGGCGGTCGAGCTGCGGGGCCCCGCGGCCGGTCCCTGTCCACGCCGGCTCCGTGGAAGTTGCTTGGAGCGGCCACCGACAACGGCCGGCTTGGCCCCCGGCAGGAGGTCCGAGGTTTTGCCCCGGGTCTTCGGTGCCGGGCCTTGTTTCGACTCGCTCATAGTGGCCGCCGGCCGTCTCGTCCGGGATGGCACGCCCTCCTTCCCGTCCGGCTCGGGCGGTCCGCGGTCTCCGTCCTCCGCGAGCACGCCGACCGGATGGGACTCGATCGGTCGGCCGCCCCCGTCGACTCGGTCGAGCGACCGTCCCGCGACACCCGGGAGACGCGGCGCACCCTCCTCGCCCGGGGTAACGACGACCCGCGGGTCGTCGCTCTCGCCGGCGACCCGGTCCCCAGTGGCGCGAATGGCTCCAGCGCCGGAGGGGTCGTCTCCCCCGCGTGATCGGTCTCTCGGCTATCGAGTTCCCCCGTCGCCCGGGCGTCGCCACCGTGACCGCCGCCTTGGCATGACGTTGCTGGTACCGACCTGCGGACGCGACGCAGCCGCAGCGGCGGCCCCGAGGTCCGGCGGTTTCTCCGCCACCGGCGTGTGCCGGGCGAGCACTCGGTCCTCGACCAGCCGCGCGATCGGCATCAACGTCCGGCGATTGGAGATTGGCCCGGTCTGGAGCAGCGCATCCGGCGTCGCGGGCCGCGCCGTCTACGGGCTTATCACGCCGGAGGCATGCAGCATCGCCACCTGCCACGCGGCGCGTCGGCCGCAGCCCTGTAAGGCGGCCGGGGATGCATCTCCTGGAGCGCGCAGGCCTCACGACCCCCGCGCGTCGGTAGCACCACGCCTTCCAGCGTCCTCGCTCATTCGTCGCGGCTCACTCGGTCAACAGGTGCTCCTCGAAGAAGCCCGCCGCGTCGCGCAGCGCCTTGAGCTCGTTGGCGCGCCGGGTGAAGCCGTGCCCCTCGTCCTCGTAGACGTCGTACCGGACCGGGACGCCGCGCTCCCGCAGCCGCGCCACGATCTGGTCGCTCTCCCCCTTCACCACCCGCGGGTCCTGCGCGCCCTGGATCACGAAGAGGGGCGCCGTGATCCGGTCGACGTGGCTGATCGGCGAGCGCTCCATCAGGAACGCGACCTCGGTCTCGGGATCACCGACCCATTTCGCCATCAAGCGGCGCCAGCTCGGCGGCACCGCCTTGGCGAACGTGACGAGGTTCGACGGGCCGACGATGTCGACCGCGGCCTTCCAGTAGTCGGGCAGGCGGCTGACGCACGAGAGCGTGGCGAAGCCCCCGTAGGAGCCGCCGAAGACGCCGAGCCGCGCCGGATCGACCCAGTCGAGACCTTGGAGGTATTGGGCGGCCGCCTCGAAGTCGTGGAGGTCGCCGCCGCCCCAGTCCCGGTGGATGAGCGACTGGTACGCCTTCCCGTAGCCGGTGCTGCCCCGGACGTTCGGGGCCAGCACGCCGATGCCGCGATCGAGAAGGTACTGGGTGAGACCCTCGTAGGTGGGGCGCTCCTGCCACTCCGGACCGCCGTGGATGGAGAGGACGACCGGGAACGGACCGTCTCCCCGCGGCCGGTAGAGGAACGCCGGGATACGGCGGCCGTCGAAGGTCGGGTAACGGACGAGCTCCGGCCGGACCAGGTCCGCCTCGTCGATCCCGCCGAGGAAGCCGTGGGTCAGTTGGTTCCACGATCCCTCGTCGAGGTCGAGGACGAAGATCTCGGTCGGATGGGTCGGCTGCGCCAGTCGCAAGCCGAGCCTGCCTCCCTGGGGTGAGAAGGTCAGCCCGCTGATGACCCCCTCGGGCGGCTGCGGCAGGGGCAGGAGAGCGCCGGTCGCCAGCGACCGCACGTGCAGCCGGGACGACCCGTCCTCGTTCACGGTCCAGGCCAGGAACCGACCGTCCCGCGACGCGGCCACCTCCTCGACGTCCCATTCCGGCGTCTCGACCCAGCGACGCTCGTCGATCGCCAGGTCGTGGAAGGCGAGGCCGAGAAAGTCTCGACCGTGGTCGGTCAGCAGGTAGAAGCCGGAGCCGTCCGCCGCCCACGGTCCGGGCCAGAACTTGGCGTCTCCCTCGTGCGTCGTCACGGCGCGCGACGAACCGCCGTCGAGGGAGACGACGTGGACGTCCCCATCGGTGTTCGATCGGTACTCGTACGCGGTCAGCCGCTTTCCGTCCGGGGACCAGGCGTTGGCGCCGTAGTTGGCGCCGCCGGCGAGCGGGCGCCCGACCTCGCCGCCGACGAGATCGCGGAGGACGACGTCCTCGTCGGCCGGCTCTCGGTCGTTGGCGGCGTAGGCGATGGTCCGGCCGTCGGGCGACCAGGGTGCCGCCGCAAGGTGGTGCTGCACCGTCGGCGCGTCGGTCAGCGCCCGCGGCCAGCCGCCGCGGGCGGGGATCAGGTAGAGCTGGTGGAACTCGTCCCCGTCGCGATCGGCCGCGAAGAGGATCGTCTCGCCATCCGGCGACCAGGCGATCTCGCGGACGGTCTGGTCCTCGAAGCTCGTGAGCTGGTGCGGGTACCCGCCCGCGCTCGACTGGCGCCACAGGTTGAACTGGCCCGAGCTGTTGGTCGAGTAGGCCACCTGCGAGCCGTCCGGCGAGAATGCCAAGGTCGGCTGGTAGCGCCGGGCGGCGGCGAACTGGTCGAAGACGTAGCGGCCCCGGGGCGGTGACGACGACTCGCTCTTGGAGCTGGACGCGGTCATGGAAATCCCTCCGTCGCGACCGGTCGGGCGTCCTCTCGTTTAAGGGACGCCCCCTCTGAGGTGCGCCGCAGGATAACGTCACGGGGGCGGCGGCGGGACGACCGCCGACGTCCCATCCCGAAGGACCCTTGGCAACGCCGCCGACGCTTGGTAGCGTGCGACGACCGGCCCAGGTTTCGGCAGCGCGAGGACCGCATGAGCAGCACCCAAGGGACCGACGTCCTGATCACCGGCGCCCGCGTCGTCGACGGCACCGGCAACCCCTGGTTCTATGGGGACGTGGCCATCGTCGACGACCGGATCGCCGAGGTCGCGCCACCGGGACGGCTCGATCGCACCGCGGCGCGCGAGGTGGTCGAGGCCCGGGACTGCGTCGTCTGCCCCGGTTTCATCGACATCCAGTCCCACTCGATCATCCCCTTCCTCTCCGACCGACGCTCCCTGTCGAAGGTGACGCAGGGGGTGACGACCGAGATCATGGGCGAGAGCTGGACCCCCGCCCCGTTCGGCGGCCGGATCGGCGGGCCCTTCCCGGAGGACCTCCGCGGCCGGATCGGCGAGCAGTACGACGAATGGAACGAGCGCGCCCGCGGCTGGACCCGGTTCGGCGACTGGCTGACCGACCTGGCAGGGCGGGGCGTCTCCGTCAACGTCGGGTCGTTTGTCGGCGGCGGTACGGTCCGCGAGTTCGGCAAAGGGTTCGCGCTCGGGGAGCCGACGCCGGACGAGCTCGACGCGATGCGGGGCGCCCTCGATGGGGCGATGCGCGACGGCGCCTTCGGCCTCGCCACGGCCCTGATCTACCCGCCGGGGGCGTACGCCGGGACGGAGGAGTTGGTCGCCCTCTGCGCGGTCGTCGCCGCCCACCGGGGCGTCCATATCACGCACGTCCGCTCGGAGGAGGCGCGGCTGCTGGAGGGGATCGACGAGGCGATCGCGATCGCCGAACGGACCGGCGTCGCCACCGAGATCTACCACCTCAAGGCCGCGGGCCGCCCGAACTGGGGGAAGATGCCGGCGGCGATCGCCCGCATCGACGCCGCCCGCGCCGCGGGATTGGACGTCACCGCGGACATGTACCCCTACGAGGCGGCCGGCACCGGCCTCGCGTCCTGCCTTCCCCCCTGGGCGGAAGCGGACGACAAGCTCTACGCGAACGTGCGGGATCCCTCGGCGCGATCCCGGATCAAGGCCGAGATGCTCCGACCGACGAGCGAATGGGAGAACCTGGGCACCAGCGCCGGCCCCGAGAACGTGATCTTGGCCGGGTTGCTGCTTCCCGAGCATCGAACGTACGTGAACCGGCCGCTGGCCGACGTCGCGGCGGAGCGGGGCCAGGACTGGGCCGACGCCGCGCTCGACCTCCTCGCCGCCGAGGGGCAGAACATCTTCTGCTTCTACCGGATGATGAGCGAGGAGAACCTCCGCCTTCAGATGCGCCAGCCGTGGCTCACGTTCGCCACGGACGCGGGCGGCGTCGACCCCGCATCCCTGGCGGGCAACGGGCTGCTCCACCCCCGCGCCTTCGGCACCTACCCGCGGATCCTCGGCCGGTACGTCCGCGAGGAGGGGGTTCTTGCCCTGGAAGAGGCGGTGCGGAAGATGAGCTCGGCGGTCGCCAGTCGCCTCGGACTGCTCGACCGTGGCCTGCTGCGCGCCGGCATGGCCGCCGACGTCGTCCTTTTCGACCCGACGACCGTCGCCGACGAGGCGACGCTGGCCGATCCCCACCGCCTCTCGGTCGGCGTCCGCGACGTCTGGGTAAACGGGGACCGCGTCCTCCGCGGTGGAACCCACACCGGCGCCGCCCCCGGGCGCCGGCTCGACGGACCGGGGCGCTCCCGCGCGCCCGTCGCCTGACCCCGGCGGGATCGGGCGGGATCGAAGCGCGGTCCGGCCGGGCCGCTCGCCCGTGCCTTGGGCCCAGCCCCCGTCGCACCGGCTCCACGCGTCGCGGGCACGCTGCTGCACCCGGCCGACCGGCCGCCGGACCGGAACCGGGGCACCGGCCGGGAGGTCGTCCGTCGTCCG
>CADCWL010000114.1 GCA_902806405.1 uncultured Thermomicrobiales bacterium
GGCGACAGGGGGAAGGCATGGACTCGTACCCGGCGGAGCCCGTCCCGGCCCCGTCCGGGGCGCGGTCACCGCTCTTCGAGCTCGCCCGGAGGTTGCGCCGCCCGGCGGACGGGCACATCGTGCTCGCGCTGTGCGTCGCCTCGTTCCTGGGTACGCTCAGCTTCGTCGCCCCGGCCCCCTTCTTCCCCGAGATGGCCCCGGACCTCGAGACGACCGTCCCCCTCCTCGGGCAGGTCGTCACGGCGGTGCTCCTCCTCAGTTCGGCCCTCGGCCTCGTCGTCGGGCCGCTCGCCGACCAGTACGGGCACCGACGCCTGATGGTGATCGGCATGGGCGCCGTCGCCGTCGCCATGCTCGGCATCGGCCTGGCTCCTTCCTACCCCGTCCTCCTCGGCATCGCCCCGGTCGGTGGACTGGGCGGCGCGGCCGTCCTGGCGTTGCCGCTCGCGATCGCCGGAACCCGCTTGACCGGAGCCTCCAGCCGCCGGGCGATCGGCTGGACGGTGGCGTCGATGGCCTGCGCGGCGGTCGTCGGGGTGCCGTTCCTGACAACGATCGGCGGGGCCGTGGGGTGGCGGGCGGTCTTCATCGGGATCGGCCTCGCGGCACTAGGGGCCGGGTGGCTGGTGGCGGCCGCCCTCCCCGTCGACCAGGAGCGGACACCGGCGCCGCTGCGGGCGCGGACGCTCTTGGCCGCCTACCGGCCGCTGGTCCACCACCGTCCGACGCTGCGGTTGTACGGCGCGACGGCGCTGCGCACGGCGTGCTGGATCGGCCTGCTGACCTACTTTGGGGCGTTCCTGGCCGAGGAACTGGGGCTGGGCACCCGGCAGGTCGGGGTCGCCTACATGCTGGGCGGCGTGGGTTACTGCTTGGGGAGCCTCGCGGCGGGCGGCCGCCTCGGCGGCCTTCCCCTGCGGCCGCTCGCCAGCGCGTCGAACGCCGCGATGGGCCTCCTGGTGGGCCTCATCGTTGCCTTGCCCCTCGGGCCGGTGGCCACCGTCGCCCTCCTTCCCCTCGCCGCCTTTGTCGGGGCGATCGGGTCGGTGGGCCTGACGACGCTGCTGGCGCAAGAGACCCCCGCCGGCGCGGCGGCGACGATGGGGCTCAACGGGGCGGTCTTCAGCCTGGGTGCGGCGGGGGGCGCCGCGACGGGCGGTCTACTCCTGCAGCTCGGCGGCTACGGCGCGCTGGGCATCGGCTTGCCGGCCCTCGCCTTGGCCTCAGCGCTCATGGTTTGGCGGCCGATCCGTCCTGCCCTCACCGTTCGGGACAGCCCGTCCCGCCCCTAGGTTAATCCGTTGGGCAACAGCGGCCGGGTCGGTCGTCTGGCCTGACAGCGGGAGGAGTGGCGACATCCGGTCGCCGCACGGGAGAAGGATCTGCTCGGCCGCGTCGGCGAACGACAACCTCGGCACCGACTCACTTCCGTCGGGCCGGGAGTGGAAGCGTCGCCCCCGGGAGAGGTCGACTCGGTCACCACATCGCCTGCCGGGACCCCGCCGCACGTCGTCACCACGGCCCGCAGCCCGAAATTCTCCGGCCGTTACGCGCGAACCGTGAGCCATCACCGTGCCGTCGGGGGTCGACGTTGAGATCGACACCCGGGTTCGATTCCAAGGTCCGACTATCGGTGGCTCACCGGCCCCGCCGTTGGATGCGTCACGTCGGCTCCGAATGGTGGAGCGGCCCGCCCGCGTCGGAGGGACGGCTGCGAGCGATCGAAGGAGGTGGTGACGAAGCGTGGCGGCGCCCCCCGGCTATCGTAGACCACCCTCAGAACGCGGCCGTCCCGCTCCGCGATCCTCCCGAGCCCGCGTCGTACGGTTGAATCGTTCCTATCGGCTTCGGTCCGCTCCGGCCCGTGAAGCACCGTTGCCACCCACGCCGGATTGATCCTCCGCTCCGCACGTGCCTGGGCAGCCTGCTCCATCCGGACGAAGCGTGGGGGTGTGCCGTCGTCGGTCTCGGCGGCCATGGACGAAGTCGAATCAACGATGGAGGAGTGGTGCCGTGCGATTGCTGACGGGTATGCCGTCACCCGTAGAGTCCGTCACCTCCACCACGTGCGCCCCCCTCGCCGCCGGCCCCAGCGTCACCACCTCCCCGACCAGCCCAAACTGCCGTGCCGTCGCCCAATAGGCGTCGGCGACGGCCGGGGCGGTCTCCGGCGGGGCCAGGGCCAGCACGGACGGGCCGGCGCCGGAGAGGCAGGCGCCGAGGGCACCGGCGTGGCGGGCGGCGTTGGCGAGGGGCTCGAGGTGGGGGAAGAGGCGGGCGCGGTAGGGCTCGTGGAGGCGGTCGCGCATGCCGGCGGCGATCAGGATCCGGTCCCCCGATCGGAGGCCGAGGGCGAGGCCGGCGGCGGCGGCGACGTTGAAGGCGGCGTCGGGGTGGGGCACCAGGGCCGGCAGGGCGGCGCGGGCGGCCCAGGTGGCGCCGGTGACCCGGGGGACGAAGAGGACGGCGACGAGGCCGAGGTCGTCGCATGCGCAGAGGCGGACCGCCTCGTGGACGCCGGGCACGGCGAGGACGGCGCCACCGTAGAGGGCGGCGCCGACGTTGTCGCCGTGCCCCTCCATCCGCCAGGCGAGGGCGAACAGCTCGACCGGTGGCAGCCCCAGGCCGAGGAGGCGGTCGGCGGCGACGAGGCCGGCGGCCAGCGCCGCGGCGGACGAGCCGAGGCCGCGGGCGACCGGGACGACGGTGCGGGCGGTCAGGGCAAAGGGGGGCAACTCCCGCCCGTGATCCTCGGCGAGGCGGCGCATGGCGGTCAGGGAGAGGTTCTCGCGGCCGTCGAGCAGGTGCGCATCCGGGCCTTCGAGGGCGACCGCGCCGGGGGGGCCGTCGGTGTCGACCAGGATCTCGTTCCAGAGGTCGAGGGCGAGGCCGAGGGCGTCGAAGCCGGGGCCGAGGTTGGCCGACGACGCGGGCGCCCTAACCGTGAAGCGCATCGTGCAGGGTCCGCTCCAGGGCGGGGAGGGTCGCCGCGATGCTGACGGGGCGGTTCGCGCCTTCCCGCGCGGCGCCATCGTGGTCGGCAAGGTGGTAGGCGACGACGGCGTCCGCGTCCTTGAGGACGTGACCGGTGAGGACGCCGACAGCGCGGGCGTCTGGTGCGATCCGCCCCTCGGCGACGAGGCGGCGGAGACCGGCCAGCGACGCGGCGGAGGCCGGCTCGCAGCCGATCCCAACGCGGTCGATCGCGGCCTTGGCGTCCATGATCTCACCGTCCGTGACGGTCGTGACGAGGCCGATCGTGCCCTCGATCGAGCGGCGGGCGCGGGCGGTGCTGGCGGGGTTGCCGATCTTGATCGCGGTCGCGATCGTCTCGGCGACGACCGCCTCGAAGCGGGCGTACCCCCCGGCGTGGTAGGCGGCGAAGGGGGCGGCGCCGGCGGCCTGGACCACGGCGAGCTTCGGCAGGCGGTCGATCAGGCCGACGGCCAGCAGCTCGGCGAGCGCCTTGCCGAAGGCGGCGGTGTTGCCGAGGTTGCCGCCGGGGAGGGCGATCACGTCCGGGACCTGCCAGTCCAATTGCTCCAGCATCTCGAAGACGATCGTCTTCTGGCCTTCGAGGCGGAAGGGGTTGACGGAGTTGACCAGGTAGACGTCGTAGGCGTCGGTCAGCTCGCGGAGAAGGGTCAGCGCCTGGTCGAAGTCGCCGGCGATCTGGACGACGCGGGCGCCGTAGGCGATCGTCTGGGCGAGCTTGCCCCCGCTGATCTTCCCCTCCGGGATCAGGACGAGGGCCGGCAGCCCGGCCGCCGCCGCGTACGAGGCGAGGGAGGCGGAGGTGTTGCCGGTGCTGGCGCAGGCGACGATCCGGGCGCCGACGGCGCGGGCGTGGCTGACGCCAACGGTCATGCCGCGGTCCTTGAAGGAGGCGGTCGGGTTGTGCCCCTCGTGCTTAAGCCGCAGCTCCCCGGCGCCGAGACCCGCGTATTCCCCCAGCCGCCCGTCCTCGTAGAGGGGGGTGTTCCCCTCCCAGCGGCTGACGATCGCGTCATCGGGGAGGGCCGGCAGGAGCGGTCGGTAGCGCCAGACGCCGGAGTGCCGAAGGGTGGGGGGGAGGCCGACGCCGAATGCGTCGGCGCGGACGGGGCGGTCGAGGGCGAGGTCGACGTCGAGGAGGCCGCCGCAGGTCTCGCAGCGGGTGAGGGGGCGGTCGCCGGCGAAGGCGGCGCCGCAGGCCATGCAGCGGACGACCAGGGCCGGGAGCGACGCCGGTTCTGCCGAGCCGAGCGTCGCCATCACCGCGTCCCGGACCGCGCCCATGCCCCCGCTTCCCTTCCGCCTCGCTCCGGCGGTTCTCATCACGGTCGATCGAAAGCCGGTGGGGTGGTAGCGAGGGGGCGGACACAAAGGGCCGTACCTACCTCCCTACCGGGCGTGCCTTAGCGTCTCACGGGGCAGGAACAGCCCGTACCCACCCCGCTCCCGTCCAGGGAGCCGAGGATACCACGGGGCGGGAGGCGACCGGGAGTGGCGTCACCCGTTCCGGCCCGCGGCGACGTCTAGGAAGACCGGCTCCCGCCGGGTAAGCCCCAACGCCCGCGCCCGGTCCACCGGGAGAAAGGCGGAGTCGAGCTCGTAGCCATCGTTCAACCGGGCGCCGGGCGAGAAGGTCGACGCCCAGGCGACGGAGACAACGTTCAGAAAATCGGGGTACGGGTAGGGATAGCCCGTCGGTTTCGACGAGAGGTGGTGGAAATGCAAGAAGCCGAGCGGGGCCGTCGCGCCGAGCTCCCAGCCGGTCTCCTCGCGCACCTCGCGCCGGAGCGTCGCCGCCGGCAGTTCGCCCGGTTCGCGCCGGCCGCCGGGAAGAACGTGGCGGGAGCCCCGGTCGGTCTGGACCAGGACCGCCACCTCGGCGCCGCCGCCGCGCAGGACGACGGCGCGGGCGGACGTGACGAAGGCGAGCGGCGGGGGCTGGTCGGTCAACGCGGCGGCGACGAGGAAACGGAAGCCGTTGCCCCAGTCGACCTCGTCGGTGACGAGGGGCGGGTGGGGATCGAGGAAGGCCGCCAGCTCCGGGTCCATCGCTGGTTCCGCTGGCGCGCCCATCGCACCCGTCCGCCTACCCCCGCTTGCGGCCACCGATTGCCGCCACGAGGCGGTCGGCGATCAGGAAGAAGGCCAAGAAAGCCACCGAACCTGCCAGGCCCAGGAGTCCGCTCTTCGTCATCGTGCCCTCCGTGGTTGGCCGCGTCGAGGCACCCAGTATGGACGGAATCGGCGGAGGTGGCGCCGGAGGACCTCACCCCCGGCCCCCTCTCCCTCGCGAGGGAGAGGGAGAGACGACGGACGATGGCGCGGCTCGCTTGCCGACTGCGAGCGTCGAGCATCGTCCCCATCGCGAGCCGCCGCCGAGACGGAACGCTGGAGGTCGCCGGTGCCGGCCTCAGCGGGCGAGGAGGGGAAACTCGGCGACGCGGAGGCGGGTGGCGCCGAAGGGGACCAGGGTCAGCTCCTCAAGAGGTTCGTCCGACGTCACCGGGGAGGGGGGCGGCGGGGCGGCGGCGTTGCGCTCCAGGCCCCAGGCGGGGAGGCGGCGGCCGGTGGCGCGGGCGGTGACGGGGACGCCGTCGCGGGAGAAGGGGACCGGGGCCAGCGCGCTCGAGGTGAACGTCACGGACGCCTCGGGACGCTCCGGGTCGAGGTCGAGCGCGTAGGCCCAGGGGGTGGTCGGGTGCACCTCCCAGTCGGCGTGGGGGAGCTCGCCGCCGATTTGGCGCCAGTCTTCGCCGATCGGCAGGGCGAAGAGGAGGGGGCCGCGCAGGATCGCGGCGGCGCCGTTGTCGCGCGGCGCGACGCGGGGCCGCAGCGGCAGGTCGAGGACCAGCGTCGTCTCGCCGGCCCACTCCCGCTCCAGGTGGTGGAACGTGCCGGCAGCTGCCGCGACCGGCACCTCGTCCTCGAGGCGGAGCTCGGCCCCGTCCGCCCAGGCCGGGATCCGGAGATGGAGCGGGAAGCGCGCCGGCCGCTCCATCCGGACCGTCAGGCGCAGCTCGCCGGCGAAGGGGTAGGCGGTCTCGACGGCGATCCGGACGGGGACGCCGCCGACCTCGGTCTCGACGGTGCAGGGCGCCCAGGCAACCGCCGCCAGCCCGCCCTCGGGGGAGCGCATCCAGAGGGAGGCGGCGAGCTTGGGCCAGCCCTGGCCGTGGTTCGGCGTGCAGCAGCCGAAGTGCGGCTCCAGCCCGTAGATGTTGGCGTCGGGACCGTTCGAGGTGTAGACGCTCTCGGCTCGGCT
This sequence comes from uncultured Thermomicrobiales bacterium, assembly GCA_902806405.1. Lineage (GTDB taxonomy): Bacteria > Chloroflexota > Chloroflexia > Thermomicrobiales > UBA6265 > CADCWL01. The sequence goes on from CADCWL010000114.1 coordinate 6,257, forward strand.
GGGGGCGACGCGGCAGACGACCTGGTTGACCTGGTCGTCGTACTGGCGGGCCCACATGTCGGGCGAGAGCGACGCCGGCAGGGCGTTGTAGGCGATCTGCTCCAGGCGGTCGCCGCAGGCGGGGTCGCCGAGGATCGCGAGCAGGACCTCCAGGCTGTACAGGTACTCGACGACGGTGCAGAGCTCGGTCCCCTGGGAGGGGGAGCGGCCGGCGAGGTGCTCGTCGCCGGAGAACATCCCGGTCGCCTGGCCGTGGAAGCGGTCGAGGACCGCGATCATCTCGGCGGCGCCGGCGCGGTCGGCGGGGTCGGCGGTCTGGCGGTACCAGACCCCGGTCGTCTTGAGGCCCATCGCGTTGTTCGGGCCGTGGCTGGCGAGGTCGCACTCCTCCGGCAGGCAGCGCTCCGGGTAGGGGAAGCGGGCGACGTGGCCCCGCCAGTCGAACCCCTGGCCGGCCAGCTTGGCGGCAAGGGCAAGAAGCCACGGCTCGCCCGTCCGCTCGAAGAGCCAGTGGACGGAGAGGGCGAGGTCGCCCCAGCGGAAGCGCGCCCAGGAGCGGAGGGGGCGCTCGTCGAGCAGGCCGTCGAGGCGGCGGAGGAAGCGTTCGACGGCGGGGGGCACCCGCGCGTCGCCCGTCGCGTCGTGGTGCTGGATCAGCGCCTTGAGGACGACGAAGACGGGCCAGGGGTCGCGGTCGTAGCCATGGTGGCTGCCGGGGCGGAGCGGGCCGAACCAGCCGTCCGGGTGCTGGCGGGCGAGGATCTCGTCGACCCAATGCCCGGCCTTGGCCTTGAGCCGCTCGTCGTCGAGCAGGTGGGCGAGGGGGATCATGCCGTCGAGCCAGTAGGGTCCTCGCTCCCACCCCTCGGCCTCGCCGCCGATCCAGCGGCTCTCGGCGACGTCCGGCCAGAACTCGTCGAGGTGGCCGTGCAGCCCGTCCGCCTGGATCCGGAGCTGGTCGGCCAGCCAGCCAGCGGGGCGCACCTTCCCCAGCGGCAGCGGCGCGAACACCCGCTCGACCAGCCCCGGCCCCGTCTCGGTCGACCCCACGCTGCCCTCCTCTCCTTCGGCGGGGCCCCACCTGGCGGGAACGTCCCGGCCGTCTACCTTCGGACCGATCCCGTGACGCCCGTTGGGGCCGGGAGCAGGGCGCCAGTGATAGCCCGGGGGGGCTTATCGCGTCGCGATCGATCGCCGGTCGTGCGCCTCGTTGCCGCCTCGATGGATCGTTCGATCCTCGGTCCCGGAGGGGATCGGCGAACTCGACGCCGGGTTCCCCGCCCCGGGAGACCGCCGCGGTGGAACGACCCGTTCCGACACCGCCTTAGACCTGCGTCTGAAGCCAGACCGCCATCGGCCCCGCCTCCCGGTTCGCCCAGGCGTAGTAGGGGATCGCCGTCAGCGTGACCCGCTTTCCGTCCGCTCCGTCCGCGGCGGCGGACACTGCCCGATAGAGCGCACCGTTCCACCCTGCCTCCGGTGGCACGATCGCATCGGCCGCCAGCACCACGACACCTCCGAGCAGGTCCGGTCGGAACTCCTCCCGAACGGGTCCATCCCCGAGCCGCACCCGGCGTGGGTCGACGCCCGGATTGTCGACCGCCTCCGCGCAGTAGAGGAGCGGCCCCCGCGTCACCGCGACCCGCCCCACGTTCTCGGCCACGTTCGGGTGGCTCTCCAGGCGGCGGACCGGCATCGGCAGCCGCAAGCGGACCGCGTCGCCCGCCGCCCAGGTTCGGCGCACCTCCGCGTAGCTGCCGGGCACGAGCGCCGTCTCCGCTTGCCGACCGTTGACCTCCAGCGTCGCCCCCGTCCCGCACCAGCCGGGGACGCGGAGCCGGAGGGCAAACTCCCCCTCGCCCTCCACTTCGATCTCGATCTCGCCGTCCCAGGGATAGCGCGTCCGCTGCCGCAGTCCGATCTCCCTCCCGTCCGGCAGCCGCAGCGTCGCCGTCGACGCCGCGTAGAGGTGGACCCAGACCTCGCCCTCCGCGACGCCGTACAGATAACCGGGAAGGGAAGCCAGCATTCGGGCAATGTTGGGCGGGCAGCACGCCGTCCCGAACCAGGGCTGTCGGCGGTGCCGGCCCGCGTCGGCAAGCGGGTTCTGGTAGAAGTACGTCTCCCCGTCGAGTGACAAGCCGGAGAGGACGTTGTTGAAGAGCGCCAGCTCCATCACGTCCGCGTAGCGGGCCTCCCCCTCCGCCAGCAGCAGCCGCCAGTTCCACATCGCGTTCGCGATCGCGGCACACGTCTCGGCGTAGGCCCGCGCGTTGGGAAGCTCCCAGTCCTCCCCGAACGCCTCCCCCTCGTAGCGGGCGCCGAGGCCGCCGTGCGCGTACATCTTCCGGCCGGTCGCGTTCGCCCAGAGACGGTGCGACGCCTCCCGCAGCGCCGGCTCGCCGGTCTCCAGCAGCAGGTCGGCCGCGCCGCAGGCGAAGTAGACGGCCCGCACGGCGTGGCCGACGACCTCCTCGGCCGCCCGGAACGGCGTGTCGTCCTGGTGGTACTCCGAGCCCCACCTCCCGTACGGTGCTCCCAGGCGGCCGTGACCGCGGACGCCCACGAAATACGCCGCCTGCTCCAGGTAGCGCCGATTCCCCGTCGCCCGCGCCAGCTCGACCAGCGCCAGCTCCACCTCCGGGTGCCCATCCGACCACGTCCGTTTCCCCGCCGCCTCCGGACCGAAGGTGTCGCAGATGTGGTCGGCGAAGCGCGTCGCAACGTCGAGCAGCCGGCGCAATCCGGTCGCCCGGTGGTGGGCGACCGCCGCCTGGAAGAGGTGCCCGGCGCAGTAGAGCTCGTGCAGGTCGAGATCCGTCCAGCGCTCCTCCGCCCGTTCCCGTGCGAAGTAGGTGTTGAGGTAGCCGTCCGGCCGCTGCGCCGCCGCGATCGTCTCGACCAGTTCGTCGACCGTCTTCCGGAGCTCAGCGTCCGGCTCGGTGGCCAGCGCCCAGGCCGCCGCCTCCAGCCACTTGTAGACGTCCGAGTCGTTGAAGTACTTCCCCTGGAACGGCGCGTCGACCGTCCCCGCCAACCGGCGGAAATTGTCGATCCGCCCCGTCTCCTCGCAGAGCCGGTACTGCGCCGACAGCGTCACCTCCCGGTTCGCGCGCAGCCGCGGCGCCCAGAAGGCGTCATCCAGCCGCACCGCGTCGACCGCCACCGGCCGCAGCCGGGCATGCTCGCTCCGCGCCGTGTCGACCACGACCGGGACGGTTCCGCTTGCCACCGCCATTGATTGGTCCTCCTTGAGAACGCCGTGTGGTCGCCGAACGGCGACCAGGGGATCAAGCGCTCCTTCCCCTGCTCCTTCGCGAGGGAGCAGGGGGCAGGGGACTCGGGGCATTACTTGACCGCCCCGCTCGATAGCCCGCTGACGTAGTACCGCTGGAGCGCCACGAAGAGGAGCAGGCACGGCAGCATCGTGATCGCGACGCTCGCCTGGAGGCCGCCCCAGTTTGTGCCGCCGAAGAGGCCGGGGTTGGAGCGCGCCGCCGCCAGCAGCAGCGGGAGGGTGTACTTCTCCTCGTCCGTCAGGTAGATCAGCGCCGCGTAGAGCTCGTTCCAGGACGCGAAGAAGGCGAAGAGCCCGATCGTGACGATTCCCGGGATCACCAGCGGCAGCATCATCTGGAAGAGGAGCCGGATCTGGCCGCAGCCGTCGAGCAGCGCCGCCTCCTCGATCTCACGCGGCACGCTGGCGAAGGCATTGCGCATGACAAACGTGCCGAAGGGGAGCTGGGCCGTGATGTAGATCATCGACAGTCCGAGCAAGCTGTTGTTCAGATTCAGCTCCCGCAGGACCAGGAAAAGCGGGATCATGATCGCCTGGAACGGGATCATCAGCGGCGCCAGCATCATCACGAAGAGGGCGTTCTTGCCCCAGAACCCGAACCGAGCGAATCCGTACCCGGCCAGGGTGCTGAGGATGAGCGTGCCGACGATCGTGTACAGCACCGTCACGACGCTATTCGAGATGTAGCGAACGATGCCCTGCCCGACCTCGTCCAGCCCCCGGTAGTGCTCCAGCGTCAGCCGCCGCGGCAACCAGCTCGGCGGCGTTGCCACGATCTCTGCCGTCGGTTTCAGGGACGTGACGAACGTCCACGCCAGCGGAAAGAGGAAGACCGCCGCCAGCGTCACGCACGCCGCGTAGAACGCGATCAATCCCGGCGACCACCGCCCCCGCCTCGGCGGCGCCCCGATCGTCCCCGCCGCGCTGGCCATCCCTTGCCCCTTTCTGCCCTACCGCGGCTCGTCGCCCTGCTCCCCCCTGTCGCGCGTCCCGAGGGCTCCCAGGGTGGTCTCGATCGCGTTCATATCGGCGCTAGTACTGTGTCGAGTCGCGCAGCAGAAAGAGCTGCATGGAACTGAGGACGATCAGCACCCCGAGCAGCGCGAACGCCATGGTCGTCGCGTAGCCAACCTCGAAGGAACTGAAGGCCGTGTTCGTGATCAGTTGAACGATGCTCGTCGTGGCGTTGCGCGGCCCGCCCTGGGTCAGGATGAAAAACTGGTCGAATGCCAGGTAAGAACCGGTGATCGACAGCACGAGCGCCAGGGCGAAGGTCCGCTTCAGCAGCGGCAGGGTGATCGAGCGGAGCCGCTCCCACGGCCCGGCTCCGTCGACCGCCGCCGCCTGGTAGAGGTCCTCGGGGATCGCCTGCATCCCGATCAGGAGCAGCAGCATCGTCCCACCGGCCGTCTTCCAGACCACCATGGCGATGATGATCGCCAGCGCCGTGTCGGCCTTCGCCAACCAAAGGAGCGATCCCTCGAGCACGCCGACACGGCGCAACGCGGCGTTGATCACGCCGTACTGGTCGTTGAGCATGAAGTACCAGAGGAGGCAAGCGGCACCGAACCCGACCACGTTCGGGAGGAAGAAAAGGGTGCGGAAAAGCCCAACCCCGGGCGCCCTGGCGTTGGCCAGCATCGCCAGTGCGAACCCGAGCAGAAAGATCGGTGGAGTAACGAGGAGCGCGTAGCGGGTCGTGAACCAGAGGCTCCGCCAGAAGGCGCCGTCACGAACCAGCGCCATGAAGTTGTCGAAGCCCGTGAAGCTGGTTGCCCCAAAGAGTGGCCAGTCGTGGAGCGAGACCCACGCCGCCAACCCGAGCGGCACCAGAAAGAAGACCCCGATGAACGCCGCCGCCGGCAGCACGAAAAGGAACCCCGCGGCGCGCCGCTGCGCCCGCACGATCCGCGGTCGACGCCCCGGCTGCGTGAGCACGCGATCGACGGCGACGGCCATGCGCCCTCCTTTGTTGTGCTCCCGGCCCTGACCATGTCCGCACGAACGATCGAGCAGGCTTCGGCAGCGACCTCGGCGCCGGGCTGCCGCCCACCGGCTCGCGAGCCGGTGGGCGGCGGGGACGGCCCCTCAGGTCCGCCCCCGCCGCCCGTTCCGGTCCCCCGAACCGGGCTCGTTACCCCGCAAGGATATCGGTGAAGCTCTGCTGCGCCTCGGCGATCGCCTCATCGACCTCGCCGTCGAAGATCGCGCGCTGAAGCATCGCCAGCCACGGGGAGCCGCTGTCGTTGAAGAGCTGGTTGTACTTCTCGGTGTAAGGGGTCCGGCCTTCCGACATTGCCCGGCCGGCGACGATATAGCGAGGGTCCTCGGCGCTGTACTTGTTCTCGATCAAGTCGGTCCGCAGCGGCAGGCCGTTGTTCTTGGCGAGCTGCTCGATCTGGACCTCGTCGGAGAGGTACCATGCCATGAAGGCGAAGGCGTCCTCGACCCGCTCCGACCCGGCAGGAATCGCGATCGTGTCGCCTCCGGCGAAGGAGGACTGCCCACCCTCCCGGCCGGGCAGCGGGGTCACCCCGAAGTCGATGTCCGGGTACTCCCCCTTCAGCTCCGCGATCGAGAAGGCGCCCGTCCCCGCCATCCCGACCGTGCCGCTGGTGAAGGCGTTGAAGAAGTCCTCACCGGTATCGACCTGAGCCGCCTGCGGCACCTGCCCGCCGTCCCAGAGGCCGCGGACGAACTCCAGCATCGCTTTCACGCTTGGATCGGTCAGCGTCGCCTGCGTCCCGTCCTCGGTAAGGACGTCGCCGCCGCTTGCCCAGACGTACGGCAGCAGGGTGAAGGCGTTGCAGCCGGGGCAGGAGCCGGAGAAATAGAAGCCCGAAGCGCCGCCGCCGGCGGCGGTGATCTTCTGGGCGGCTTCCTGGATCGCCACCCAGGTGGTGGGAGGCGCCTCGGGGTCGAGACCCGCCTGGCGGAACAGGTTCTTGTTGTAGAGCAGGAACGAGCCGTCGGCATTGAACGGCAGCGAGAAGACCTTGTCCTGATAGGTGCCGAGACGCATGTGGGACGGGCTGAGCTGCCCGAAGAAGGGGAGCGCCCGCGCCTGCTCCGAGATGTCGGTCATCTGCCCCGCCGCCGCGAAGGCTGGCATGTAGACGAGGTCAACGGCGATCAGATCCGGCGCCTCGCCGCCGGCGACGGCGGCGGCAAACTTTTGAACGAATTGTTCCGAAGGGATGAAGGTCGCTTCGATCTGGACGTCGTGCGTCTCGTTCCAGGCGGCGACGATCGGCTCGACCAGCACCTGGCCGTCGTCCCGGTTCCAGAAGGCAACCGGCTCCCCTTGAGCCCGCCGTCCGGCCCGGGCCGCGGACGGCAGCCCGAGGGAGCCGGCCGCGGCGAGGCCAGCGGCGGCCCCGGTCACGCGAAGGAGGTCCCGTCGGGAGAGGAGGGATCGGACGCGCTCGGTCATGTCAGCCTCCATTGGCTCGAACCGCAGCCCCCGGATTTGGACGAGATGGTGATCCGTCTCCGGGTCGGTCGCGGCCGGCGTCGCCGCCGCGCGGCGCACATCGTTGTGCTTCGGCGGCCCCCTTGCCGGGCCACCGTCAGGGAGATGCCGGAACGGTCCGGCGTGCTCCCGGTTGCCCCCTTTCCGCCGAGCCGTCCCAGCATGCCGGACCGATCAGAGTGGCACGGAAACTTGTTTTCCAATCGTGCGGCCGATGCTACAGTGGGGCGCAGAGGCTGTCAAGCCTCCCCGTTGGACGATCACCTTACGTTCCATGCGAACCCACCGGCTGGACAATTGAGGCGATGACGACAAAGCCTGGAGGCAAGGACACGCCCATGCTCATCGCCGACGACGCCGCGCCGTCGCGCCGCACCCCGGCGACGATCCGGGACGTCGCCCTTGCCGCCGGCGTCACCGTCGGTACCGCCTCCAAGGCGCTCAACGGCCGTGGTCAGTTGCGTGCGGAAACGCGGGAGCGGGTACGGGCCGCCGCCGACCGGCTCGAGTTCCGCCCGAACGACCTGGTCCGCAGCCTGCAGCGCGGCCGCACGTTCACGGTCGGGCTCCTCACGAACGACTCGTTCGGCCGCTTCACGATGCCACTGCTGGGCGGCATCGAGGACGCGCTCGGGGCGGCCGAGATCCTGGTCTTTCTCTCCAATCTCCGCGACGACCCGGAACGCGAGGCGACCGTCATCACCTCACTCCTCGCCAAGCAGGTCGATGGTCTGATCGTGATGGGTCGCCGTAGCGACCCCCGGCCTCCGCTCCCGGTCGGTCGTTCCCGGCTCCCGATCGTCTACGCCAACTCCCGCGTCACCGACCCCACCGCGCTGAGCCTCCTCCCGGACGACGTGCAGGGAGGCCGCCTCGCGACCGAGCATCTGCTCCGCGCCGGCCGTCGCCACCTCGCCCATGTCACCGGCCCCGCCCACTGGGAGGCCGTCCAGCATCGCCGTGACGGCATGGCAGCGGCACTGGCCGCACACGGCCTTACCCTGCCCGAGGAGCGGGTGCTCTGCGGGGCATGGACGGAAGCCTGGGGGTACGCGGCGGTCGGCCGCCTGCTCGAACGAGACCCGGCGGTCGACGCCCTCTTCTGCGGCAGCGACCTGATCGCCCGTGGCGCGCTCGATGCCCTGCGCGAGCAGGGCCGACTCGTCCCGGACGACGTCGCCGTCGTCGGCTTCGACAACTGGGAGATCATCGCCGCGGCGGCGCGCCCGCCGCTGACGACGGTCGACATGAACCTGCACGACCTCGGCCAGGAGGCCGCCCGGCGGCTCCTGGCGGCGGTGGCCGGGGAGGTGGCGGCGGGCACGATCCGCCTGCCGTGCCGCTTGGTCGTCCGCGCCTCGTGCGGCGGTGCGAACCTGGCCGGCAGCGACGCCTAGCCGAGGAGGCGCGGGCGGGCGACGAGGCGGCGGGACGGTCCCCGATCGTCGTCGCGGATCGAACCGTCCGCCGCGGTGAGCCTAGTGGGCGCGGACGGCGGCGCTGCCGCCCGATGCGGCGGGCAGGCAGGCCGGCCGTTCGCGGCGCCCGCCGGCAGGGCGCGCATTAAGGTTCCGTGGACGCGGTCAGGCGGCGGCGTCCCGGCGGGAGGCACGGACGACGGTGCGCTGGAGGTACTCGCCGGTGGCGTAGTCGAAGGCGCCGCCGCAGGTGATCAGGGTCAGGGCGTCGCCGGCCTCGCGGCCGACGATCTCCTCCAACGGGGCGTCGGCGGCGTCGTACTCGCGGACCCACTCGACGGCGTAGTCGTAGACCTCGCCGTCGGCGCCGGTGACGGCGATCGGGTCGCCTTCGGCCAGGTCGTCGATGGTGTAGAAGACGGCCGGGCCGACGTTCCAGTAGTCGATGTGGCCGGCCATCACCACGTTGCCCCCCTCGCCGAGCGCCGCCAGGTCCTCGTACCAGGCGACGACCCAGGGGCCGGTCGGGTCCTGCATCGCGCCGTCGACGATCGCCAGCGGCTCGATCTCGGCCTCCACGGCCGCCCGCTCGATTCGGAGCGCGACCGGTTGGGCACCCTCGGGCCGGACCTCCGCCGGCGCCGCCGCGCCGACCGGCGCGGCGCGGCGCCCCCCAAAGCTCGGCACCTCGCCGAGGCGGGTCGAGACGATCGGGACGGAGGTCGCCGCCACTTCCTCCTCCCCGCCCTCCTGGGCACGGCCGGCGACCGGGAGGAGGAGGGGCAGGGCGAGCAAGACGGCCAGCGCAGAGGCCGCGCGCCGCGCACGGCCGAAACGGACGATCGGGGAACGGGTCGGCATGGGGCAGCTCCAATCGGGCGCCGGCGAGGTCGACGGTGACCGACGGGCGGGCGCCCGTCCGGCGCGCGACCGTCACCAGCAGAGACGCGCGACCCACCCGAATCGTATCACCGGCTCCCTCAGCGACGACCGCCGGCTGGGCCGGGAAGCATTGCGGCCGCGATCGGCGCCCGGCGTGAACCGGGCGAACAGCGCCATCGGCTTTGTCGTCACCGGATAGAGAAGCCCGATCTCGGCGTCTTTCTGGCGGGTGAGAAGAGTGGGGGCAGATCGGCCGGAGGCGTCGTCCGCCCTCCACGAGGACGACCGCACGATTCGATGCGGGATCACCAACGAGGTGCCAACGGGGTGGCGTGCAACGCACGCGCTTCCATCGTCAACGTTACGAGGCTCTTGCCAGGTGCTCGGGGACGAATAGCCAAAGGCGACTTCCGGGGTCACGACGCCGGCGGTAGCCGCACCCGCCTCCGGTCGGTCGACGCATGCCGTCCCGTGCAACCACGAGCACCCCCGATTGCGGACGCGCCATGGCCGCGTCCGGGTGCCAGCACGCTCCCTCTCAGGTTCCAGGACGCCCCCTGCCGGCAACGCGGGCGTCCATCGGATCGACCGGTGGCCTCGCCAAAGGCCGTCGCCGGGACGATCAACGAGGCAGCGCGCGTCCAAACGATCGGGGGACGGTTGCATCGCCGACTATGGCACGGAGTGCCGCCGCCATTGACGCTGCGGCCTCGCGCCTGCTAACGTCGGATTGGATCGTTGCCGCGTGGCAACCCCAACGTGTGCCAGAGCCCTGCCGGAGGTGCGCTTCCATGACCGCCACCACGACCCGCCGCGCACACCCGATGGGGTCCGCCCGCTTCGCGTAAGCCCCTCGCGGCGAACGCCCGCCTGATGCCCGTCATCACGCGGCGTCGCTTCGTCCGCAATCCGACGAGCCGGCCAACTCCTTCCGTGTGCGCAACCAGACGCAACCCTGCGGGCTCTCCCGCGGGGCGTTTGCCTTGCCGCGCGCACCCAGGAGTTCCGCCTCCGTGTCGTCCGCGATCCCTCTCCACCGTCCGAATCGGCATTTGCTCGTTCGCTACGTTCGGCCCTACCGGCGGCAACTGCTCCTCCTGGCGGGCATCCTCGCCGCGACTATCGCCATCCAGCTCGCGACGCCGCTGGTCGCGAGCTGGTTCGTCGACGCCGCCCTCGGCGATGCCTCGATCGATGAGTTGGTGGTCCTGGCGGGCTTCGCCACGGCCCTGGCGCTGCTCGGGCAATGCGTTGCCATCGCGGAGACGTGGGTTGCGGAGCGGATCAGCTGGGGAGCGACGAACGCCCTGCGCGAAGATCTCGCCGCGCACCTGCTCCACCTGGACGCCGCGTTCCACCAGGCCCATACCCCGGGCGAGCTGATCGAGCGGGTTGATGGCGACGTCGGCACGCTGGCGCGGTTCTTCTCCCGCTTCACCGTCTACGTCATCGGCAGCGCCGTGCTGATTGTGGGCGTCTTGGGCCTGCTCTTCGCGTTGGACTGGCGGATCGGGCTTGGTCTGACCCTCTTCGTGGTCATCGCCCTCGCGACGGTGCTCCGGCTGCGGGTCGTCGCCACACCGTTCTCGGCCGCCGAGCGTCAGGCGTCGGCCGATTTCTACGGGTTCCTCGGCGAGTATCTGGCGGGGCTCGAAGACATCCGGGCCAGCGGCGCGCGGGCGTTCGTGCTCCGCCGCGGCGTCGAGCTGACGCGAGGATGGCTTGCCGCCAGAATGCGGGCCCAGATGCGCGGCTACGGCATGGTCGCGGCCAGCCAGGGGCTCTTCGGGATGGGGATGGCCTTCGCCCTCGCGCTCAGCGCCATGCTCTACCGCGACGGCTCGCTAACCATTGGGGCGGTCTTCCTCGTCTTCCGCTACACGGAGATGCTCCAGCAGCCGACCGAGCAGATCCGCAACGAGGTGCAGGATCTGCAGCAGGCGGGAGCCAGCCTCGGCCGTATCGAACGGCTGCTCGACCAACAATCCCGCCTCACCGATGGGCCGGGCAATCGCCTGCCATCGGGCCCGCTCGCCCTGGAGATCGACCGAGTCTGGTTCGCGTACGAGCCGGGCACACCCATTCTGCGCGGCGTCACGCTGCGACTGTCACCGCAGCGGGTGCTCGGGATCCTCGGCCGCACCGGCAGCGGGAAGACCACGCTCACGCGCCTCGTTCCGCGCTTCTACGATCCGGATGCCGGGGTCGTGCGCCTGGGCGGGGTCGACCTGCGGACGGTCTCCGTCGCCGCAGTCCGCGCCCGCGTCGGCCTGGTGACGCAGGAGGCGCACCTCTTCACGGCCAGCGTTCGGGACAACCTGACCCTGTTCGACGACGGCGTGCCCGACGAACGCCTGACCGATATCCTCGAGTCGCTGGGCATGGGTGCCTGGCTGCACGAGCTGCCGGCCGGCCTCCACACCCTTCTCGGCGCCGGCGGCAACGGGCTCTCTGCCGGCCAGACACAGGTGCTCGCCTGCGCCCGCCTCCTCCTGCGCGACCCGGATGTGGTGATCCTGGACGAACCGTCGTCGAAGCTCGATCCGGCCACGGAGCGCCTGGTCCAGCGGGCCTTCGGCCGGCTCCTCGCCGACCGCACCGGCATCATCGTGGCGCATCACCTTTCGACCTTTGCCCTCGCCGACGACATCCTCATCCTGGAGCAGGGCGAGGTGCTCGAGTACGGCCCTCGCCTCACGCTCGCCGCCGATCCGGCCTCGCACTATGCGGCCATGCTGCGCCTCGCCGCCGGAGACGACATCGCGTGACACCGCAACCAACCTGGCGATACCTCCTCCAGATGTCGCGCTTCGCCCGCGGCTACAGCGTGGCGCACGCCATCCTGTGGGCCCTGATGAACCTCTCTTCGCTGCTGCCGGGGCTCCTCGCCCGGGCTTTCTTCGATGCCCTGACCGGGTCGGCGACGATCTCCCCAGGAACGTCGGGGATCGTCCTGCTGCTCGTCGTGCTGGCACTCGCTCAGGCAGGTCTGTGGTTGATCGCGGGGTACGTCGAGATCATGTTCCGTTTCCTCGTCAGCGCCCTGCTGCGGCGGAATCTTCTGTGGCACATGCTCGATCGCCCGGGCGCCCTGGCTCTGCCATGGTCGATCGGCGAGACCATCAGCCGCTTTCGCGACGACGTCGATGTGGCGGAAGACAGTCTCGACTGGACCGACGAGATCATCGGCCGGGGGCTGATCACCCTCGTCGCCTTCGTCATCCTCCTCTCCGCCGACGTCGGCATCACGCTGGCGGTCTTTGTGCCGCTCATCCTGGTCATCGCCGTCGCCCAACGGTTCGGTGCCGCCCTTGGTCGCTACCGCACGGCAAGCAGCCAGGCCGCCGGCCAGGTTGCGGGCGCGATCGGGGACATGCTGACGGCGGTCGAAACCGTGCGCGCCGCCGGGGCCGAGGAGCGCGCCATCGCCCACATCCGCCGACTCAACCGGCGGCGCCAAACGCTGACCATCAAAGACCGACTGGCAACCCAGGGGTTGGAGGCCCTCACCGTCAACCTGACCGGGATCGGCACCGGTTTGATCATGCTGCTCGCCGCGAGCCGGCTACGCGATGGCGGCCTGACGGTGGGCGACTTTGTCCTCTTCGTCTCCTATCTCGCCTTCGTCACCGGTTTCACCTCCGAGTTGGGCCGGTATCTGGCCCAGTTCGGTCAGACCACCGTCGCCTTTCGGCGCCTGCACACCCTGATCGGCGAGGCACCGGCACCCGCGCTCGCCGCGCCCGCGCCGCTCTATCTCCGCGGCCCTCTACCGACCGCCGCGCCGTCGGGTGCGATGCGGTCCCAGCCCCTCCGGTTCGTCGCGGCCACCGGCCTCACCTATCGCCACCCGGAGACCGGGCAGGGGATCGTCGACGTCGACCTGCGCCTGCCACGCGGCACGCTCACCGTCGTCACCGGCCGCGTCGGCGCCGGGAAAACAACCCTCTTGCGGACCCTCCTCGGATTGCTCCCCCGGGAATCGGGCGAGATCCGCTGGAACGGAGCGCCCGTCGAGGATCCGGCGTCCTTCTTCACGCCGCCCCGAGCGGCGTACACGGCACAAACCCCGCGCCTTTTCAGCGACACGCTCCGCCGGAACGTGCTCCTCGGCCTGCCCGACAATCCCGCGCTCCTGTCGGGCGCGATCCGCGGCGCGATGCTGGAGCGGGATATCGGCGCCCTCGCGAACGGACTGGACACCATGGTCGGCACGCGCGGGGTGACGCTGTCCGGGGGGCAGGTGCAACGCACCGCCGCCGCCCGCATGCTGGCCCGCGAGGCCGATCTGATGGTGATCGACGATGTTTCGAGCGCGCTGGACGGAGAGACGGAGCGCGACCTGTGGCGCCGCCTGCGCGAACGACCGGAGGCGACCTATCTCGCGGTCTCGCACCGCCGCGCGGCGCTGATCCAGGCGGATCAGATCGTGGTGCTCAAAGACGGGCGCGTGGCAGCCCGCGGCCCGCTCGACGTTCTCCTGGCGACCAGCGACGAAATGCGCGCCCTTTGGCACGAGACCGACGACCACGGCTCGCCGGAATGACCACGCCCGCGCGTATCTCCGATCGGTACGGCAATGCCAATGAATCGAGGGCAGGGTCGACCATGATCCGACCGGGTCCGCTGCGGGGAGGGAGCCCGAAGCGGGCTTCGAGGCCCGACTCGGCTCGTCCGAGCCTGGGACGAGGGAAGGGGGCCGGTGCTCCCCCGTCACCCCAGCGTCGACCGCCTGCCCCGGCCGGGGTACGATAACGACCCTCCCACGCCGTCGTTCCACCGGTCCCGCCTCCAGGAGCCCGCCTCCCCGATGCACGCATTCGAGCTGATCCTGGGCCTGATGGTGGTGGTGATCGGGCTGAGCGCCCTCGCCGACCGGATCAATGTCCCCTACCCCATCCTCCTCGTGCTCGGCGGGCTGGCGCTCGCCTTCGTGCCAGGCCTGCCCCACGTCGAGCTGGAGCCGGAGATCGTCTTCCTCCTCTTCCTGCCGCCGATCCTCTTCTCCGCCGCCTACTTCACCTCCTGGCGGGATTTCAAGGCCAACCTGCGGCCGATCGGACTCCTCTCGATCGGCCTCGTCCTCTTCACCACCGTCGCCGTCGCGCTCGTCGCCCGCTGGGCGGTGCCGGGGCTTGGCTGGCCGGAGGCGTTCGTGCTGGGGGCGATCGTCTCGCCGCCCGACGCGGTGGCGACGACGGCGATCACCCAGCGGCTGGGGGTGCCGCGCCGGATCGTGACCGTGCTGGAAGGGGAGAGCCTGGTCAACGACGCGACGGCGCTGGTGGCGCTGCGGGTGGCGACGGCGGCGGCGGTGACCGGCGCCTTCTCCCCCTGGCGGGCGGTGCTCCAGTTCGCGCTCGTCGCCGCCGGCGGGGCGGTGATCGGGGCCCTGGTCGGCTGGGCGATCGTCTGGGCGGTGCAACGGATCAAGGAGACGGAGACCGCGATCGCGGCGACGCTGCTGGCGCCGATCGCCGCCTACCTGCCGGCCGAGGAGCTGGGGGTCTCCGGGGTGATCGCCGCCGTCGTCGCCGGCCTCTATCTGGGGCGGAAGGCGTCGGCGACGATGCCCGCCTACAACCGGCTGGAGGGGCGGGCGGTCTGGGCGTTCGTCATCTTCGTCATCAACGGCCTCGTCTTCGTCCTGATCGGCCTCCAGCTGCCGGAGGTGCTGGAGGCGCTCGCCGAGCGGCCGGCGGGGGAGCTGGCGCGGGCCGCGGCGGCGGTCTGCCTGACGACGATCCTGGTCCGGATCGCCTGGGTCTTCCCGGCGACGTACGTGCCGCGCTGGATCGTGCCGGGCCTCGCCGCGCGCGACCCGAGCCCATCGTGGCGGCCGATCGCGGTCCTCTCCTGGGCGGGGCTGCGGGGCGTCGTCTCGCTCGCGGCGGCGCTGGCGCTGCCGCTGGAGGCCGGGAACGGCACGCCGTTCCCGGCACGGGACCTGATCCTCTTCCTGACCTTCTGCGTGATCTTGGCGACGCTGGTCGGCCAGGGGCTAACGTTGCCCTGGTTGATCGAGCGGCTCGGCCTGGGCGACGACGGGTCGGTCGAGCGGGAGGAGACGCTGGCGCGGCGGGAGGCGATCCTGAGCGGGCTCGCCTACCTGGACCGGGTCGGCCCGGAGCCATGGGTGCCGGACGATCTGGCCCAGGCGCTCCGCCAATCGTACGAGCACCGCCTGGAGCACTACCCCGCGTCGCTCGACCCGGCCGACGTCGACGGCGACCACGTCGATACCCACGAGCGGCTGCGCGGCGAGTTGCTGGACGCCGAGCGCAGCGCCCTGATCGCGCTGCGCGACCGCGGCGCGATCGGCGACGAGGCGCTGCGCCGGGTGGAGCGGGATCTCGACCTGGCGGAGGTGCGGGCGGGAGAGTAGGGCGGAGAGCGGGTGGGAGGTCCGGAGGAGGAGCGGAGCCGCGCCGCCAATGCAGCACCACGATCGGACGCCGTCTGTCCGGGGCACGAGCGATCCCCCGACCGCATCCTGGATCGAAGGGGTCACTCGTGCCCCGGGAGGTGACAGGAGAAGGGAAAGCGTCGCCGGCCCGTTGGTCGACGAAGGGGGCCGTCCCCTCTCGTCGTCCGCCCCCTCCGCCCATTGCCCCCCTCCAGCCTCAGCCGAGGTGCGAGAGCAGGAAAGCGCAGGCGAAGCCGACGGCGGTCGCCATCGCGACGAGGGGGCCGCCGTTCTCGAAGGCTTCGGGCATCATCGTGTCGGCGAGCATCGCCAGGATGGCGCCGGCGGCGAGGGCGAGGAGGGCACCGACCCAGCGGGGCGAGAGGTCGCCGAGGAGCGCGTAACCGGCGACGGTGGCCAGGGTGCAGGCGACGGCGACCGCCCCCCAGACGGCGAAGACGTAGGTCCGCGAGCGCCCTTCCTGGCGCATCCCGACCGAGCTGCTGATCGCCTCCGGCACGTTGCCGAGAAAGACGGCGCCGAGCAGGACCAGACCGAGGCCCTGCCCCTCGGCGCCGAGGCCGATCCCGATCGCGGCGTTCTCCGGGACGCCGTCGAGCACCGCGCCGACCAGCATCGCCGTACCGCTGACCGCCGCCTGCTGGCCCGTCTCGGGCACCTGCGCCGCCCCGGGCACCACGTCCCGTGGGTCGCGCCCCTCCCGCTTCGGGGAGCGGGCGGCCAGCCGCTCCAGGAGGAGGTCGGCGGCGACGTAGATCGCGGCGCCGAGCAGGAAGCCGCCAATGGTGAAGGCGGCGCTCCCTTCGGCGAAGGCCTCCTCCATCAGCTCGAAGGTAAGGGCCACGACGAGGACGCCGCTGCCGAAGGCGACGACGGCGGCGACGAGGCGTCGGGGCGGCGAGGTGACGCAGCCGATGGTGACACCGACCAGGAAGCCGGCGCTGGCGAGCAGGCCGTAGAGCGTGGCGGTCAGCATCGACCACTCCTCCGTTCGCCGTCACCCCCCAACCTCCGCCCAGGGGAGAGGGGGAGCCGACCGTCGACGGCCGGGCGGAGCGCCGGGCGGACCCGGACGAGCCTCCCTCATCCCCGTACCGGGTTCGGTCCCCGAGGGGTTTCGTAGTGTCTGCCCGCGGTCTTCGGCCCGGGCAGCCACCGCGGCGCGGGTAGAGACCCCCACGCCGGATCAGATCAGTCCGGGATCACCACCTTCTCCAGCCCCGGCTCGGCGTCGGGGACGCGCGGGGCCATCGCCTCGAGGGTGTCGGCGATGGTGCGGGCGATGACCAGGTTGCGGTACCACTTCTTGTTGGCGGGGACGACGTACCAGGGGGCGTGGTCGGTGGCGCAGTTGCCGATCGCGTCCTCGAAGGCGGCCATGTAGTCGTCCCAGTAGGCGCGCTCCTTGAGGTCGCCGCTGGAGAACTTCCAGTGCTTGCTCGGGTCGTCGAGGCGGCTCTGCAGCCGCGCCTTCTGCTCCGCCCTCGAGATGTGGAGGTAGAACTTGACGACGGTGGTCTGGTTGAGCGTGAGCATGTGCTCCCACTCGTTGATCATCTCGTAACGTCGCCGCCAGACCGGCTCCGGCATCAGCTCCTTGACGCGGACGATCAGGACCTCCTCGTAGTGGGAGCGGTTGAAGATCGTGATCATGCCGCGCGGCGGCGTCTTCTCGTGGTAGCGCCAGAGGAAGTCGTGCTCCAGCTCCTCGGCGCTGGGAGCCTTGAACGACCAGACCTGGCAGCCCTGGGGGTTGACCCCCTCGAAGACGCCGCGGATCGTGCCGTCCTTGCCGCCGGTGTCCATCGCCTGGAGGACGATCAGCAGGCTCTGCTTCCGCTCGGCGTAGAGGCGGGACTGCAGGTCGCGGATCCGCTCCCGCTGGATATCGAGGTCGGCCTTGACGTCCTTTTTGCCGCGGTAGTGCTCCGACTCGTCGGGGTCGACGTCGGCGATCCGGAAGCCGGTCCCCGGTGCGATGCGGTAGCGCGGGTAGTTCGGGTCGGGTGGCGGGTCGGCCGCGACCGTCTCCGGCGCGGCGACCGCCGCGGCGTGGGGGGTGGCGTCCGGCGCCGCGGCCGCGGAGCGGACAGGGTCGGTCGTGGGGGCGACGTCGGCGGCGACGCGGCGCTTGCTCATCGGGACCTCCTCGGTCGGCGGTCGGTGGACGCCGGATCATACAGGACGCCGCCCCGGTCGCGTTGGCGCGGGGGCGAGCGCAGCCCGAGCGGCTTCGCCGGTTCGAGGCGGAACGCATCCTGGGGACCGCCGCGACCGGAAGGCTCGGGGCCGGTCGGGCGGGGCGAGGCCCACGCCCCCAGGGCTGGGAGCCGGTCGTGACGATTCGCCTCCCGACGACCGCCGCGAGGACGAGCCCGCACACGCCCCACGTGGGGCGTAGCGTTTCTTGCGCCGACCCCTCCGGCCGCAAGCGGAGGCCCGGGGACGGGCGCGGCAGCACGAGGGCGAGTTGCAACGCGGTTGGCAGCGTGGCACCGTCCTGGGCCCACCTCGCGCCGCCACGATGGTCCTCCGTCGATACCCGGACGTGGAACGGTCCCGCCGCATGAACGCCCAAGAACGACTCCGCCAGATGATCGACCAGCGGCAGAGCCGCCTCCGCGCGGGCGTTCCACCCGACCGCCAGGCGGCCATCCTCGCGCTCCTCCGCACCCGGGACCGGCTGCCGCACCCGGCCGGCATCGAGCCCCCGCCCGACCTCGTCACCGGTCGTCGCCTCGCCGACCCGGGCGGGAACGCGGCGCTGCGGCTCTGCTTCGAATCCGCCGGCGACGACGCGAACGCCGCACCGGCTTCGTCCGACGATGGGCTGGACGGCTGGGCGGAGCGCTTTCTTCGGGAGTGCGGACAGCTGGCCGAGGCCGAGCTGGTCTTGGCGCACTGCGAGACCGGCTTCATGCGGATGGTCGACGACGGCAACGGGAGGTTCGACGCCTGGATCGCGACGAAGCGGGCGCCGCCGGGCTGGCGGGAGCGCGCGGACATCGACTGGTGGGCCTCGTGGCTCGCCAAGCGCCACGAGCCCGAGCTGCGCGCCCTGCGGTCCGAGCGGCCGGACGCGGAGCGCAGCGATCCCGCATCCGACGCGTACTACCGCCGGTTGGCCGACGTCCACCTGAAGATGATGGCGTACCAACTCGGCTATCCGCCCGACGCCGCAATCGGCGGCTGCACCGTCCGGACCTACCGCGAGGTCCTGGGTCGGCTGATCGGGCGGGCGCTCCGGGCGCGGGACCGTGGGGAATCGGCGGCACCGCGGTCCGAGCTCTCCCTGGTCGCCGCGATCGCCGAGGACCTCGCCGCCGACCCCGCCGTCGTCGGCCGGGCCATTGCCGCCTTCACGCTCGACGGGGAGGGCGCGCCCTACCACGCCGCCGTGCCCGGCGTCGCGGCCGCACCGCTCGTTCGGGTCGGCCCGAGCCGGCTCGCCTGGTCGGTCCACGGGCTGACGGCGGAGCCGCTCCTCTTCCTGGCCCGCGACCTCAGGCGACGCGCCGGCGAGGAGTACCACAACGCCGCCCACCTCCGGGAAGGCGTCTTCCGTCGGGATCTCTACGCGCTCTTCGGGGACAAGCGGTTCGTGACCGCTGCCGGCCGGATCGAGCTCCGGCGAGACGGGGGCGACGTCCGCACCGACGTCGACGCCGTCGTCTTCGATCGGAGGACCGGCACCCTCGGCCTCTTCGAGCTGAAGTCGCAGGACCCCTTCGCCCGGTCGACCGCCGAGCTGGCGCGACAGCGCGACAACGTCCTCTACGCCAACCGCCAGGTCTCCGGCGTGCTCGCCTGGCTGAAGCGGCACGGCGCCGACGCGCTCCTCGGCCGCGTCGACGCCCGGACCGCCAAGACCTTTCGGGTCCAGAAGGTCTACCCCTTCGTGCTCGGGCGCTACCTCGCCCACTTCGGCGACGGCCCGGAGCCGGACCGTCGTGCCGCCTGGGGTACCTGGCCACGGCTCCTGCGCCTGCTCGATGAGCAGCCGTTCCGCGCGACCGACGCCAACCCCCTCGCCTCCCTCTTCACCCGCCTGACGAGCGACGTCCCCCTCGCCCGACCGACCGACGACGCTCCCCCGCGCGAGATCACCATCGGCGCCGCGCGCCTCATCGTCTACCCGTCCTACGCCGCCGTCCGGGCGAGCGCGGCCGTTGCGCGCGCCCCCCGCTCGCGCGAGAGCGATCACCCCGAAGGCTGACCGGGTTCGGGGGGACGCGGGAAGCCGCTGGGGCCGGATGGGGCACGCCGGTACGGTCCGCTCCCGGCGACCCGCTCCCCGCGGCGACCGCGGCCGCTCGGCGATCGGGTCGGCTCGACAGCGCCGGGGAGGATGCCCTACGGGGCGAGGCGGGCGTCGAGGAAGCGGGCGAGTTGCCCCCGCGCGATCTCGTCGAGGGCGACGGCGGGGCGGCGCTGGTGGGCGGAGGCGACGACGCCGCGGCGGCGCAGCTCCTCCTTGGCGGCGGCGACGGAGTGGTCGACCGATTGCATCGTCCAGAGGAGGAAGGGGAGCTCGGCTTGAAAACGGGCCGCCGCGCCGGCCTCGTCCGCCGCCTCCCAGCGCGTCTGGATCTCGGCGAAGAGGCGGGTGAAGTTCGGCGCGGGCATGCTGCCGGCGGCCCCGCGCTCCAGGGCGTCGAGGATGCCGAGGCCGCCCCAGCCGCAGAAGACCGCGAGGCGGCCGTCGCCCCGGCTACCGGCCGGGGCGACGGCCAGGTGGCGCGTCTCGGAGATCGTCGCGCCCTGGGGCGTCCCCTCGACCTTGACCGCGGCGAGAGTTGGGATCGCCTTCGCCATCCGCGCCCAGAGGGGGGGTGCCATCGCCACCCCGGTCAGCTGCGGGGCGTCCTGGAGGATCAACGGCACCCCGGCGGCCTCACCGACCCGGGCGTAGTAGTCGAGCAGCCCGTCCGCGTCCGGCTTGACGAACGACGGGGGCAGCACCATCACCGCGTCCGCCCCGAGCGCCGCCGCCCGCCGCGCCCGATCCATCGCCGGCTCGACCCCCGCCCCGTCGGCGGAGACGACGACCGGCACCCGGCCGGCGACGGCGGCGACGACCGCGCGGGCGACGTCGTCGCGCTCCCCCTCGGTCAGCTTGTACCCCTCGCTCGCGATCGCGAGGCAGGCGACGCCCTGGGCGCCCTCGGCGAGGACCCAGTCGACCTCACGGGAGAGGCTCCGGAGGTCGAGGGCACCGTCGTCGGCGAAGGGTGTGCAGAGGATGGGGAGGCAGCCGGCGAGACGGCGTGCGGCGATCGGCCCCTCATCCGTCATGGAGCTTAACCCCCTCCGCCGGCCATCCGTCCTTAAGGGCGGCGACGACGAGATCGGCAACGGCCCCCGGTCGGACCGGCTGCCGGGGCAGGTCGTCCACGGGAACCCAAACCGGGGCGTACGTCCCCGAGCGACGCTCTCCCCGACCGGTCATCTCCGGCCCGCGACCGGTGCCGAACTTCCCGCCGACGATCGTCGCCAGGAAATAGAGATGGACGTCGCCGCCGAACATCACCTCCGCGATCGCCGGGCCGACCTCGATCCGGAGGCCGAGCTCTTCCATCACCTCCCGTGCAGCGGCCTCGCCCGGCGTCTCGTTCGCCTCGACACCGCCCCCGGGAAAGACGAGGTAACGGCAACTGTCACGCCGGCGCTCGATCAGCGCGACCGTC
>CADCWL010000115.1 GCA_902806405.1 uncultured Thermomicrobiales bacterium
TGTCGCAGCCCGCCGCCTCCGCCGCCCGCGCCGCCGCCAGCAGCCCCTCGCGCGTCCGCACCCCCTCGCCGATCACCCCGAATCGAAACGGCCTCGCCCCGCTCACGCTCACCCTCCCGCCGCTTCCGCGCCGCCGTCCCTTCCCGCCTCGGTGGTCCATACCCTCCAGAACACGGGCGGCGCCCCGCCGGTTGCAACCGGTTCAGGCCGACCCGTGTTTCTCCCAGTACGGGCCGCACCTCGGCGGCCTCCGCGCCAAGGAGGGTCGACGGGACGGAGACCGGCCGGATCGTGGGACCCATCGTCCGTCGGCCGCGCGCCACTGTGCCTGCCCCGTTTCCCGACCCTCGCAAGGCCCTGCCCTTGACCACCCCGCCGCCGATTACGCGCCGCCGGCGTCCGACCGATCCCGCGGACGCGGACGCGGACGCGCCGACCCTCATCTACAACACGGATTCGACCTCGCTCGGTTCCATGCTCGTCACCGCAACGGGGCGCGACATCCGCGCCGTCGACTTCGGGGCGTCTCCCGCCGCCCTCACGGTGGCACTCGCCCGGCGCCATCCGATCGCCCGGCCGACCCGGGACGACACCCTCCGCCGCCATCTCGACGGGGACAGCCCCGGCTCGGCCTCCCGGCCGACATCGCGGGCACCCCCTTCGAGGAGCGCGTCTGGGCTGCCCTGCGCCAGATCCCCTGCGGCGCCACCCGCAGCTACGGCGACATCGCCCGTGCCATCGGTGAGCCGGAGATGGTGCGCGAGGTGGGCGAGGCCTGCGCCGCGAACCCGATCGCCCTCGTCGTCCCCTGCCACCGCGTCGTCCGCCGCGACGGCACCCCCGGCGGTACCGCTGGGGTCCCTGGCGCAAACGCGCCCTGCTGGCCCGCGAAGCACGCGCCATCGGCCTCGAGTCGGGTGGCCCCACCCCCAATCGGGCCGGGGCACCACCGTCGTCGACCGCGGCCGTCCCCACCTGACGGAATCTCCGGCTTTACGCGGTTTGCCGGAGACCGTGTTCAGCCTCGGTGGGCTTGCTCCCGTCGGCGGTTCGGTGCCGAGTCCTCGGCCCCGTGCCCGTGGAAGCGATGACCGATCCGGTTCTCCCGCTTCGCCCGATCCCGCGGGCAACCGAATTACCGCGAACGATTCCGGTAGAACACCCGTCCGCGCCCCGGTAGAGTAGGACGATGCAGATGCAGACCCAGAGCCCGACCCGGGCACCGCTCACCCGCGACCGGATGGTCGCCCTGATGCTCGCCGACGACGCCGACGCCGACGGCCGCTTCGTCGTCGCCGTCAAGACGACGGGCATCTACTGCCTGCCGTCGTGCCGGCCGCCTCGACGACCGAACCCCGAGAACGTCGCCTTCTACGCCACGGCGGAGGCGGCCCGGGCCGCCGGCTTCCGCGCCTGCAAGCTCTGCCGCCCGGACGATGGTCTCGCCGCCCGCCGCCACGACGAGGCGCTGGTCGAGGGGTTGGTCGGCGCGATCGGCCGCGACCCCGGCGCCTTCCGCTGCGTCGGCGACCTCGCGTCCGCCGCGTCCGTCGGCGCCAGCAAGCTCCACGCGCTCGTCCGCACCCACTACCACGCCTCCCCGACCGACCTGCTAAGCCGCGCCCGCGTGGCGGCGGCGAAGAGGGCGCTCCTCCACAGCCGCCAACCGGTCGCCGAGATCGCCTTCGCCGTCGGTTTCGACAGCCTCTCCGCCTTCAACGACAACTTCCGCAGGCAGACGGCGCTCAGCCCGCTCGGCTACCGCCGCTTGCCCGAACGCCCCGAGTTCGCCCTCTCCCTGCCGGCGGATTACCCGGCCGAGCACGTCCTCCGCTACCTCGGCCGTGACCGCGCCAGCCTTACCGAGCGGGTCGAGGGCCGGACCTACCTCGCCGCCATCCGGCTCGACGCCACGGGCGCCCCGCCGGCGGTCGTCCGCGTCGATATCGGGGCCGGCGCCGCCCGCTGCCGCCTCCTCACCGGCGCGCCGGCGAACCCGGCCACCGCCGAACTGCTGCACGATGGTCTGACCGCCGCGCTGGGCCTCCGAGCCGACCCCGCCCGCTTCGAGGCTCACGTCGCGGCCTCGCCGGAGCTCGCGCCCTTGATCGACGGCCAACGCGGCCTCCGCGTGCCCCTCGTCGCCGACCCCTTCGACGGCCTGGCTCGGGCCGTCGTCGGCCAGCAGATCACCCTCGGCTTCGCCGCCACCCTCCGCCGCCGCCTCGTCGAGCGGGTCGGCACCCCCCTCGGCGGCGGCCTCTTCGCCCCACCGACCGCCGACGCCGTGGCCGAGCTCGAACCCTCCGACCTGTCCGCGCTCGGCTTCTCCCGGGCCAAGGCCGGCTACCTCGTCGGCGCGGCACGCTCGGTGGCCGACGGGAGGCTGCCTCTCACCGCGTTCGGCGCCGCTTCCGCCACCCGGATCGAGCGCACCCTCCTTGCCGTCCGCGGCATCGGCCCCTGGTCGGCCAACTACATGATGATGCGCGCCTACGGCTTCCTCGACTGCCTTCCCCTCGGCGACAGCGGCCTCGCCGCCGCCCTCGAAGGCTTCTTCGTGCTCCCCGCGCGGCCCGGCAAGGAGGAGACGATCACCCTCATGCGGCGCTTCAGCCCGTACCGCAGCCTCGCCACCTTCCACCTGTGGCACCGTCTCGGGACGGCGGCCCGACCGACGACCGGACTCCCGAAAGGAGACGCCGCGTGAACGCTTACCTCGACACCGTCGACTCGCCCGCCGGCCCGCTCGCCTTCGCCGTCGACGAGGCGGGGGCGCTGCTCGCGCTCTCGTTTCGCGACGGCGCCTACGCCGAGACGATGGAGCAGGAGCTGACCCGTCGCGGCTACGACCTAGCCACCGACCGCGACCGCACCGCCCCTGGACGACGCGAGCTCCAAGAGTACGCGGCGGGCCACCGCCGCCGCTTCACCCTCCCCCTCGCCCTCGCCGGCACCCCCTGGCAGCTCGCCGTCTGGGAGGCGCTGACCCGCATCCCCTACGGTGAGACCCGCACCTACGGAGAGGTTGCGGCGATGGTCGGCCGGCCGAAAGCGGCCCGCGCCGTCGGCCGCGCCAACGCCACCAACCGCGTCCCGCTCGTCGTCCCCTGCCACCGCGTCGTCGGCGCGACCGGCTCGCTGCACGGCTTCGCCGGCGGCACCGCGATCAAGGCGCGTCTCCTCGCCCACGAGACGGACGCTCTGGCGGCAACCGCCGAATAGCCCCGTCCCCGGCGGAGACCGCGATCGGTGGCGACCGGGGCAGACGCGTCTGCCCCGGTCGCCACCGAAGGCCGGGGCTGTATCGGCAGCTTCGAGACCTGGCATCGATCGAATCGTTTGCGAAACGGCCTCGTCGCGCCACGCTCGGCGCCGAGGCGGAATGGGATGCCCGATGTCCGCCCAAGACCCAACGGCCGCCCGAACCTTCCACCGCCTCCACCGCGACGGCCTCCTCGTTCTCCCGAACGCCTGGGACGCCGGCACCGCCCGCCTCATCGAGAGCCTCGGGGCCAGGGCCGTCGCCACCACCAGCGCCGCCGTCGCCTGGTCCCACGGCTACGCCGACGGCAACCTGTTGCCGGTACCGTGCCTGGTGGCGACGGTTTCCGAGATCACCCGCGCGATCTCCGTCCCGCTGAGCATCGACCTCGAAGGCGGCTACGGCGACGACCCCGCGGCCGTCGCCGAGACGGTCGCCGCCGCGGTCGAGGCCGGCGCCGTCGGCATCAACATCGAGGACGGCACCGGCACCCCGGGCCTCCTCGCCGCCAAGATCGAGGCCGCCAAGGGAGCCGCCGCCCGGCACGGCGTCGATCTCTTCGTCAACGCCCGTACCGATGTCTACCTGCGCGGCCTCGTCCCCCCGGACCGCCGCCTCGACGAGACACTGGAGCGCGCCGCCCGCTACCGAGCCGCCGGGGCCGACGGCCTCTTTGTTCCCGGCCTCGCGGAGCCCGCCGCCATCCGCGCCATCGCCGCCGCCGTTCCGCTCCCCCTGAACGTCCTGGCCCAGCCCGGCTTGCCGCCCGCCGTCGACCTCGCCGCCCTCGGCGTCCGTCGCCTCAGCGCCGGCCCCGGCATCGCCGAGGCCGTCTACGGCCGCGCCGCCGCCCTCGCCGCCGCCTTTCTCCGCGACGGCGCCTCCGACCCCCTCTCCGACGGCGCCATGCCCTACGCCGAGATCAACGCCCTCGTCGCCACCCGCTGATCGTCCGTTCGCCGGGAGGGCCGCTCCGTGTCCACGCCGAGGCGGCCGCGCATGGGCGCCACCGAGTGGGCGCTCTTGATCACCCTCTCCGTCCTCTGGGGCGGCTCCTTTGCCTTCGGCAAGGTGGCGGTCGCCGCGCTGCCGCCCCTCACCGTCGTCCTGGGCCGCGTCGGCCTCGCCGCCGTCGCCTTGAACCTCCTGGTCGTCCTGACCGGGCGGCGGCTACCGCGACCCGGCACCGAGTGGCTCCCCTTCCTGGCGATGGGCGCCCTCAACAACGCGATCCCGTTCGCCCTCATCGTCTGGGGGCAGACCCGGATCGGGAGCGGCCTCGCCGCGATCCTGAACGCCACGACACCCCTCTTCACGATCGTCGTCGCCCACGCCCTGACCCGGGACGACCGCCTGAGCCCCAACCGCCTCGGCGGCGTCCTCTTTGGCCTCGGCGGGGTCGCCGTCGTGATCGGCCCGGAGGCGCTCGGCGGTCTCGACGGGAACGTCGCCGCCCAACTCGCCGTACTCGGCGCCGCGCTCTCCTACGCCGTCGCCGGGGTGTTCGGGCGCCAGTTCCGCGGCCAGCCGCCCCTCCTCCCCGCCGCCGGCCAGGTTACCGGCTCGACCCTGCTCATCCTGCCGGCCGCTCTCCTCGTCGACCGCCCCTGGACCCTCGCCCCGCCACCCCCCGCCGTCTGGGGAGCTGTCCTCGGACTCGCCTTCCTCTGCACCGCCCTCGCCTACGTCATCTACTTCCGTATCCTCGCCGCCGCCGGCGCCACCAACCTCCTCCTCGTCACCTTCCTGATCCCGGTCAGCGCCCTCCTCCTCGGCACGGGCCTCCTCGACGAACGCCTCGAACCGCGCCACCTCCTCGGCATGGTCCTCGTCTTCGTCGGCCTCGCGGCCATCGACGGCCGCCCCCTCGCCCTCCTCCGCCGCCTTCGCGCCTCACCGGGACCGATCGCCAAGGCCGCGCCCGACGCCTGAGCCCGATCGCTCCCGG
Source organism: uncultured Thermomicrobiales bacterium (assembly GCA_902806405.1). GTDB lineage: Bacteria > Chloroflexota > Chloroflexia > Thermomicrobiales > UBA6265 > CADCWL01. The sequence goes on from CADCWL010000115.1 coordinate 5,214, forward strand.
GCCCCGCACGCCGCGGACCCGGCCCCGCGAACCACCGCCCGTCCTCCCCGCCAACACCGCCGATCGTGCGGGCGGTGGTGTCCGTGGCCGAGCGTGTGCCGGGGGTGGAGTGGGCGACGGTCTACCGCCCGGGCTTCCGCCACACGAACACCTCAGTGTCGGGAGGCTGTTCGGCGAACAGCCCCGACGGCGACGCGCCGTAGAGCTTCTCGACCATCCAGGCGTTCGGGTTGGAGTTGTCGCAGAGCGACCATAAGCCCTTCTGGCAGAAGAAGCAGTTGCCGCAGGAGATCGTGAACGGGACGACGACCCGCTCGCCCTTCTTGAGATTGGTCACCCCGCGCCCGGT
>CADCWL010000116.1 GCA_902806405.1 uncultured Thermomicrobiales bacterium
GGACGGCCGACTCCCGCGGCACGACCGCCTTGGCATCCGGATGAATCCGGTCGTAGAGGGCGTTGAACTCCCCCGCCGCCGCTAGATCGACGACCGCCTCCGCCGCCGCCTGCGCGTCGGCCGCCGCCTGCTCGTCCGATTGGACATCGGGAGGGCCGGGCATGGGGTCGGTTTGGCCGATGATCTGGCCGCCGAAGGCCAGCATCGCCGTCAGGAACACCGCCGCGATCGCGTGCACCGTTGGTCACCCCCCCCGCTCGGACGCACCGATCCGGTGCGCCGCCGAGCCGCTGCGCGGGGCGGGGGACGCAAGGGGCGTTCCCTGGCCCCGCCAGAAAGGCACCTCGCGCGGGTCGTAGCGGACGGGCGGCTCCGGCGCGATGTCGGCGAAGCAGCGGCCTTCGAGGTAGTCGGGGAAGGCGTAGACGCCGTTGATCTGGAGGTGGCAGCGGCGCGGCTCGTCGTCGTGCCAGCCGCGGGCCAAGCCGACCTGGAGGAAGACGTGCTCCGCCTCGCGCAACGTCGCCAGCAGGTGGCGGGCGACGCGGAACGGCTCGAGCTCCTCGACGTCGCGCAGGTAGTCGAGAAAAGAGCGGTAGGCGAGGTCGGTCACGGCCAGGTTGTAGGCGCGCCCGGTCGCGTCGGCGAAGGCGAGCCGGTACTCCCATTTGCCCCACCAGGGCTTCGGCGCAAACGTCACGCCCGCGATGCAGGCCGGCTCGATCGTCCCCAACGAGCGCGTCCCCTCGCCGTCCATCGCGAACTAGCCCCGCCCCTCGTGGACCGTGGTGCCGAAGATTCCCTCGACGCTCCCGTCGTCCAACTCGGCCAGGAGCGCGAGCCGCTCGGCCGGCTTCAGCAGCCCGCACCGCAGCCGGTGGCGGCCGTCGACGGCCCAGTCCTCGGTGTGCGGGGGTGGGGTCGCGGTTCCTGCAGGTCGAGCTCGACCTGCGCGAAGGGCTGGACGACGGTCGCGTCCCCCGCGCCGAGCCTCGCCCCGACCATCGCGCCCGAGCGGAGGGTGGGGCGGACGCAGCGGCCCGCCCCCTCCCCGTCCGCGAGGACGCCGGCGACGCAGACCCGCCCTTCCCGCATCCGGGTCACGTCGGTGACGACGATCTGTCCCCGCATCGCCAAGCCTCCGTCGGGAAGACGGTCGGGACGGCCGAACGGATCCTTCAGACCAGGTGGACGACCTCCGTGCCGGCCCAGCTCCGGGCCAGCCGCTCGCCGACGAGGCGCCGGTGGCAACGCTCCGGCGTCGCCTCGCTGCAGAGGAGGCAGCAGGCCCGCTCGGCGAAGAGGGCGCGGTCGAGCGCTGCCGGCACCTCCCGCTCGTCCATCAGCGCCTCGAAGCGGCGGACGTAGCGCGCCCAGTCGCCGTCCGCGCGGTAGTCGCCGAGGATCGCGTCGGTCGGTGCCAAGGCAGGGAGGTGGCGGTAGTCGCAGCCGGCCAGCTCGGCCAAGAACCAGCGGAGGTCGTCGCGCTTGGCGAAGCCGGAGAGCTGGCCGCCGGGGTTGAGCCGGACGTCGACCAGGCACCGGACGTCGTGCTCCCGCAGCAGCCCGAAGAAGCGCGCGGCCGGTTTCTTGGTGAAGCCGATGGTGTAGATGGTGTCGATCGTCGTGGTGGTGCGGGCCACCGCGGTCTCCTTGCCGCTTGGTTGCCGGCTCGGTCTACGGGAGGAGGGTCATCTGCTTCGGCTCGGCCTCGGCCGCCTCGACCACGCCCTCCTTGCGGAGGTGCCGGACCGTCACCCCCCGCGTCAGCAGCGCCTGGGCGATCAGGTGGTGGCGGTGGCAGCGGAGCGGGTCCTCCTCGCTGCACATGATCGCGGTCGGCCGCTCCCGCACGATCTCCAGCAGGCGGTCGAGCCCGCGCCGGAACCAGGGCCGAGTGGGGACCTCGTCGTAGTCAACCAGCGAGAGGTAGTCGGCCTTGCCTTCCGGGAGCTCGCCGGAGAGGTAGCAGGTCGGGTCGGTCGGTCGGCCGCCGAGGTAGTCGCCCGCGAAGTGGTAAGCGATCGCCCCGCCCGCCAGCGCCCGCTCCAGCACCCCGCGGTTGAACTGCGGCGTGTAGCGGCTAAACGGCACGCTCCGGACGTCGACCACCGCCGCGATGCCGTGCCGCTGCAAGGCGGCGACGAATGCCTCGCCCGAGACGTTGTTGTGGCCGATGGTGTAGATGGCGCTCATGGGGTCCGTCATCGCGCTCCGCTCGGGTCGCGTCCCCGCCGGTGGGCGGCGCGGGAGTTGGATGACTCGGCGCGGCACGCGAGCAGTTCGGCTCGTCCACAGTAGCTCGTCCACGTGCACGCTACGCGGCCGGGAGGCAACCCGTGATCCCGGACAGGTATCCGGTCAGGAACGCGTCGACCCGCTCGGCGCTGCTGCCGTGCGCTCGGGGATCGAACGGCGACGTGCCGGGCACATCGCCGGCGGCGAGGGTCACGACCATGGCCTCTTCGACGTCGCCCGGCGCGAGCAGCCCGCGGGTGTCGGCGTCCAGCATCCAGACGCCGGCCAGGCAGTCGGCCATCAGCTCAAGCTGGATCGGGTAAAACTCACCGATCTGGTCCGGGGCCAAACTGCCGACGAGGCCAAGCTGCCCCTGCACGTGGTGCGCCCACTCGTGGGCGATCACGACGGCGACGGCGAAATCTCCTCGCGTCGACAGCGCCTCCAAGAACGGACCGTCCAGGTAGACGCCGCCGTCTGAGCGGCAGTAAAACGGGCCGGTCGTGCCCGGCTGGGTCGCGCCGCAGCCGGTGAGCGCTGCCTGGTCGAAACGGCTCACGCGGGGGCTGGCGTAGCGGTACGGTCCGGTCGCGAAGGTCTCGATCCAGAAGGCGTCCAGGTCGGCGCTTACGGTCTCGACGAGATCCCCGGTCGCCGCCGCGAAGACGGGGGTCACGTACCGGGCAATCTGCTCGTCGACGAACGCCCGACTGCGGCCGAAGAACCAGCGCCACTCGCCCCGGCCGTCCCGAACCAGCCGCACGACGTCCTCGATCTCCGCGTAGGCGCCGTCCTCCCACAGCGGCTGGACAAACGAAACCTCCATCGTCTCCGGGTACGTCACCCCCGTCACGGCCCACGTCCACGTCACGATCCGAGCGTCCGTGACGGTTACTTCGGCCGTCTCCTTCCCGGTGTAGTAGTCCCGGAACCAGCCCGTCACAACCGACCGCGGGATGATCGCGTGGGCATCGGGGTGGATGCGGTCGTAGAGCGCGTTGAAGTCCCCGGCGGCCTCCAGCACCGACAATTCGCGCGCGACCCGTGCGGCCTCGTCGGCGGCGCCGACCCCGGCTTGAGCGTTCGCCGATCCCGGCACGACGGCAAGCGACGGCACGAAGGCGACCGCAAGCACCAGGGCTCGGACGAGGACGCGGGTCACGGTCTCTTCTCCTTGCGGCGGCTCTGGCAAAGACCCGCCCGCGTCCGCACCGTCCGCGCGGGTCGGTTTCCGCGGCGCCGGGGGGACGAGCATTCTACGCGGCGTTCGCCACTACCGCCTCCGCCACGGCGAGCGCGTCCGCCGTCGGGTCCCCCGCCGCCGCCACGGCGCTGACCCGGACCAGCAGGTCGCCCCGCCACGCGTAGATCGTGACCTCCTCGCCGGCGGCCACCGTGCCGCCGACCGCCCGCGCCCCGTCGCCGATCGGCGCGAACGGGATCTCCCGCAGACCCAACGAGACCGCCCGCCCATCGGCGTAGTAGGGGAGCGCCTCGGCGGCGCCGGCGGCGGACGCGAAGCGGTGAAGGCTAACCTCGAGGGATGTCGTACCCGAGGCGGTCGAATCGCCGTCTGGGGCCGCGAAGGAGCGATAGGCGTTCTCCCGCCAGCCCCAGGTGACGAAGCGTTGGGCCGCGTCGACGGGGTCGGGGAAGCTGGCCGTGATCTCCGCTTCGCTCCGCGCCCCCTCCTCGGTCGGCAGAAGCCCCGGGGGAAGCTGGGCCGCGGTCGGGAGGAGATCGGCCAGGGCGAGCCGCGGCGCCGGCAGCTCGACCAGCGGCTTGGCGAGGACGGCGCGCGCCGCGTCCCGCGCGACCGCCGCCGGGTCGCCGGTCGGCACGGTCGCCGAGACCCGGATCAAGACGTCGCTGCGCCGCACGTAGAGCGTGACCTCGCTCCCCTCCGCGACCGGCCCGCCGACGGCGATCGTTTGATCACCGAGCCGCCGCGTCGGCAGTTCGACCAGACCGAGCACCGCCGCCCGCCCGTCGGCGTAGTACGGCAGCGCCTGGGCCGCCGCCGCCGCGCTGCCGAAGCGGTGAAGGCTGACCTGGAACAAGCCGACGCCGTCGGCCGGGACGAAGGTGCGGTAGGCGTTCTCCTGGAAGCCCCACGTCGCCAAGCGGTGAGCGGCGTCTACCGGGTCGGGAAAGGTCGCCGCGATCTCCTCCAGGGTCCGACCCCCCTCCTCGATCGGTGTCGACCCCGCGACGACGTCGTCGCCGGTCGGCAGCAGGCCGAACAAGCCCGCCGCGACGGACGGCGTCGTCCCGCCGACAATCACGTCGGACGGCGCGGCGAGCGCTACCGGTAGGGCGCAGCCGACGACGCCGTCGAGATTGCCGCGCATGAACGCCTTGATCCGGTCGTCGTTGGTCCCGTGCGCTCCCAGTTCGTCCTGCGGCAGCCAGATCGGGTCGCCACCGGCCGCGGACATGCCGGTGGCTTCGGTGATGTCGCCCGGTTCAAGCAGGCCCCGTGCTTCCGCGTCCCGGGCGTAGGCGCCGGCGAGGCAGTCGGCCTGCAGCTCGAACCGGTTGCCGGGCAGGCGCTCGACGCCGAGCAGGTTCTGGACGTGGTGGCCCCACTCGTGGGCCAGGACGGTGATCCAGGCGAAATTGCCGATCTCCCGCTCGGCCTGGAGGAAGAACGAGGGGGTGTAGTAGATCGTCTGGTCGGCCCCGCAGTACGAAGCGGCGACGGTGGAGGAGTCCGCCGGACCGCAGGCGGTGGTCAGCGGCCCATCGACGGCGACGGCGGTTGGCGAGGCGTAGGCGAGGTCGGCGGCGGCAAAGGCGCGGCCCCAGAACGCATCGACCTCGGCGATGACGGTTTGGGTCACCTCGTCGTAGGACTGACCGACCGTCGCGGCGCCGACCGGCGCGGGCGCGGGCGCGAGCGGCGCGGCGACCAGGAGCAGAAGTGCCAGGACCGGAACGGCGGCGCCGGGCATGCCTCGTTCTCCTCACGGCGGCGGGTGGATCAAATCGCGGCGAGTCTATCCCTCCACGGCCATCACCGCCACGGCAAATCCCTCAAATCTCCTACCCGTTCACCCCGACCGGGACGCCATCCCTCCGTCATCGCGGGGCTGCCGGAGCTGACGAACGAAGTTCGCTGTCCCCCAATGCTTGACAAGCGACCGGTGGTCGTCCATCGCGGTGCCGACCCTGCCGCAGGCCGAGTGTGTCTGGGCGTCGGAGACGGTCGCGATCCTCTTTGCCGGGCTCTGGCCGAGGGCCCACCCCGGAGCGGCGGCGGCGCACGTCTTGGCGGAGGAAGAGTTCAGGTCGCTTAAACCGGACATGCAAACCCAGCTGGAGAAGGCGGTCGCGGTCCTGCTCTCCGGCCTCGACACCCGGTCCCGACTCGACCCGCCATGAACCCGGCTCGCCCTCGGGCGACCTCCCGTAATCCCCGGCGTCCGGCTCGTCTCTCCCCGACACCGGATCGCGGGGATCTACAGCTCCTGCCAGCTCACCCCCGTCCCCGACGCTAGCTGCGCCAGCAGCCCCTCCGGATCGGTCACCGGCGGCAGGCAGGCGTAGCGCTCGCAGACGTAGGCGGTCGCCTGGCCGTCGCGCGGCGGGCGCTCGGCAAGGAAGGGCAAGCGTTCCGCCAACGACGGGTCGACCTGGTCGGCGTAGCCCAGTACCACGTTCGGCTCGTAGCGGGTCCAGACGGCGTCCGCCAGCACCTCGAAGGCCGGGTCGCCGCGCTCGCCGGCGAGGGCGACCTCCTTCGGCGTGCCGAGGGCGAACTCCAGCGCCGACAGCACCCGGCCGAAGCCGACCGGCTGCTCCGCCATCGGCTCCGCCAGCATCGCCAGGACGCGTTCGCCGCGGCGGGTGTACTCCTCGTTGCCGGTCATCGCCCCGAGGCGGAGGAGGACGTCGGCGGCGACGGAGGTGCCGGCCGGGGTAGCGCCGTCCTGCAGATCGCGGGGACGGGCGACGAGCGCCTCGTGGTGGGCGCCGGTGTCGTAGAAGCCGGCGCCGTTCTCGTCGGCGAACTCGGCGACCATCGTCTCCGTCAGCGCCAGCGCCTCGTCGATCCAGCGTCGCTCGAAGGTCGCCTGGTAGAGCGAGATCAGGCCGTCGATCAGGAACGCGTAGTCCTCCAGGTAGCCGTCGAGCTTCGCCTGGCCGTCCTTGTACGTCCGCAGGAGGCGACCGTCCCGGCGCAGCGTCTCCAGCAGAAAAGCGGCGTTGCGCTCCGCGATCTCCCGGAAGTCGGGCCGTTCAAGAACCCGCGACCCCTCGGCGAAGGCGCGCAGCATCAGCCCGTTCCAGCTCGTGATCACCTTGTCGTCGCGGCCGGGGTGGACGCGCTCCTCCCTCGCCTCGTACAGCTTCGGCCGGGCCGCCGCGGTCGTCGCCAGCAGCGCCTCCGGTGAGACGCCGAGCTCAGCGGCGACCTCCTCGGCCGGGCGGGGCACGTTGAGGATGGTCGCCCCCTCGAAGTTCCCCCGCGGCGTCGCGCCGTAGTAGGCGCCGACGACGGCCGCGTCCTCCTCGCCGAGTACCGCCGCCAGCTCGGCGGGGGTCCAGACGTAGAACTTCCCCTCCTCCCCCTCGCTGTCGGCGTCCTGCGTCGCGTAAAAGCCCCCCTCCGGCCCGGTCATCTCCCGCGCCACGTACTCCAGCGTCTCCGTCGCCACCCGGCGGTACTCCGGCTCGTCGAAGGCGCGGGCGGCATCGAGGTAGACCCGCGCCAGCTGGGCGTTGTCGTAGAGCATCTTCTCGAAGTGGGGGACCAGCCAGATCGCGTCGACCGCATAGCGGTGGAAGCCGCCGCCGACCTGGTCGTAGATCCCGCCGTTCGCCATCGCGTCGAGCGTCAGGTGGACCATCGCGGCGGCGCGGTCGTCCCCGGTCCGCTTCCAGTGCCGGAGCAGGAACTCCAGGTTCGCCGGCTGCGGGAATTTCGGGGCGCCGCCGAAGCCGCCGTTCTCGCCGTCGAAGCTCCGGTGCATGCCGCGCAGCGCCCGCTCCGCCAGCGTCGGGCTCAGCTCGCCCGGCTGGGGGGTGGCGCGGGTCGCCTGGTCGAGGTAGGCCCGCATCTGCTCGGCGTTCTCGTCGACCTCCCCGCGGCGGTCTCGGTAGGCGGCGGCGACGGCATCCAGGATCTTCGGGAAGCCGGGCATCCCCTGCCGGTCCTGGGGCGGGAAGTAGGTGCCGGCGTAGAAGGGGACGCCCTCGGGCGTCAGAAAGGCGTTCAGCGGCCAGCCGCCGTGGCCGGTCATCGCCTGGACGGCGCTCATGTAGATCGCGTCGAGGTCGGGCCGCTCTTCGCGGTCGACCTTGACGTTGACGAAGAGCTCGTTCATCCGCTCGGCGATGGCGGGGTCCTCGAACGACTCGTGCTCCATGACGTGGCACCAGTGGCAGGCGGAGTAGCCGATGCTGACCAGGATCGGCTTGTCCTCCTCCCGCGCCTTGGCCAGCGCCTCCGGCCCCCAGGGGAACCAGTCGACGGGGTTGTCCTGGTGCTGCAACAGGTATGGACTCGTCTCTTGGGCGAGGCGGTTAGGCATGGCGGAATCACTTTCTTGTGTCTCGAAGGAGTGCCCCCCCGGCCCCCCAGGATTAAGGGGCCGGAGGGGCCGTCGCCGCCGCCGGGGCGCGCAAGGTCGGTGCCGTGGCGGCGGCGCTACCGCCGCCGGACCGCAGGCGACGCCAGGGCCGCCAGGGAGAGGCAGAGCGGGGAGTAGTAGCGGCGGTTAAGGCGGCGGTACCGGGGCGAGCTCGAGCCGGGTGACACCAAGCCCGTCGACCCGACCAGGCCGACGACGCCCCGGCTGGCGAGAACGGCGACGACCCCGCCCGCGCCGACCCGGCGAAGCAACGGCCTTCGCCGCGGACGTCCATCGACCAACGCGGCGGCGAGCCCGAGCGCGGCGGCGACCGCGAAGCAGGCCGCCGGCGGCGGCACGTCGGCGGTGCCGACCGCCGCGTCCGCGAGGGCGGCACGGTCGGGCAAGGGCCAGGTTGAGCCCAGCCCCCAGGCCGCGTGCAACCCCGCCAGCCCCACCAGGGCCGCGCTCGCGGCCGTCGTCGCCACCCGCGATCCGTCCACCGACGATCCTCCCTCTCCAGCCGAAGATGGGCCCCGTGTTCCCGACGCCCGCCGCCGGACCGAGCCGTTGGCGGACAAGCACGATGGCCCCACATCTCCCGGTGAACGTGCCGACCGCGCGGCCACGTCCCCTCACACGTCCCCTCAAGGGATGAGGCATCAGCGGCGGTAGGGGCGCTGCTTGCTGCGCCCGTCGGCCCACAGGCCGACGGGGTACGCGCCACTCCGACGCCTCGGTCGGGACAACTCCTCTCCAACCCGCCCTACACACGCACCCCCAGCGCCCCCGCCGCCCGCTCCAGCGCCGCCAGGTGCTCCCCCGGGGTGGCGAACCCGTTCCCCATCGTGCTCAGGCAGAGATGCGTCGCGCCGAGGCCCCGCCAGCCCTCGACGAAGGCGCGCCACCCGTCCGGGTCGCCGCGGCCGACGTTCAGCTGCGGCTCCAGGCCGATCGCGTCCGGATTGCGGCCCGCTTCCGTCGCATAGCCGCGGAGGCGCTGGACGGCGGCGCGCATCTCATCGTTCGGGTCCCGCCAGGGAAACCAGCCGTCGCCCATCCGGCCGATCCGGCGCAGCGTCGCCTCGGCGTAGCCGCCGATCCAGATCGGGATGTCCGGCCGGGGCGGTTGCGGCACCAGCCCCGCCTCCGGGATCCGCTCCCACGTTCCCTCGAAGGTGATCGACGGCGCCGACCAGAGGGCGCGCAGTAGCGCGATCTGCTCCTCGCTCCGCGCCCCGCGGTCGCCGAACTCCTTGCCCAGCCCCTCGTACTCGACCGCGTTCCAGCCGACGCCGACCCCCAGCCGCAGCCGGCCGCCGGAGAGGATGTCGACCTCCGCCGCCTGCTTGGCGACGAGCGCCGTCTGCCGCTGCGGCAGGATCAGGACGCCGGTCACCAGCTCCAGGCGGGTCGTCAGCCCGGCGACGTAGCCAAGGAGGACAAAGACCTCGTGGAACGGGTGCTCCAGGCTGTAGGCCCCGCGCCAGTCGGGCCGGTTGGCGGTGTCGGCGCTGAGGACGTGATCGTAGACGAGGAAGTGACGGTAGCCCATCCCCTCGACCGCCTGCGCGTAGTCCCGGATCGCCCCCGGGTCGTTCCCGAACTCGGTCTGCGGAAAGGTGACCCCGATGCGCACACCCGCCTCCGTCTCCGTTGCCACGCCGCATCCCTGTTACGGAGGATAGCGGAGATTCGTCCGGCGCCGCTTGGGCGGCGACGACCGACGGAACTCCGTTAAGCTACGGGGACGGAATCCCGAGGGATGGGCATCGAGCAAGGAGCCTTAAGCGTGGCAATCGACACCGCTATCGTCACTCCCGTCACCGCAGAGGCCTACGCCTTGGCCCTCGACGCCGCCGACCCCCTCGCCCCCTTCCGGGACCGTTTCCACCTCCCGCCCGGCCGCGTCTATCTCGACGGCAACTCCCTCGGCCTCCTCTCCCGCGACGCCGAGCGCGAGACGCTGACCGCTTTGGAGCAGTGGAAGACGCTCGCCGTCGGCGGCTGGCTGGAGGCCGACCCGCCCTGGTTCACCCTCGGGGAGGACCTGGGCGCCATGACCGCACCGTTGGTCGGGGCGGAGCCGGGGAGTGTCGTCGTCGCCGGCGGCACCACCGTCAACCTGCACGCCCTCGTCGCGACCTTCTACCGGCCGGAGGGGAGGCGGCGGAAGATCGTTGCCACCGCGCTCGACTTCCCGTCGGACGTCTACGCCCTGGCCGCCCAGGTCCACCTCCACGGCGGCGACCCGGCGACCGACCTCGTCCTCATCCCCTCCGACGACGGCCGCACGATCGACGAGGCCGGCATCATTGCCGCCCTCACCGACGAGGTCGCGCTGGCGCTGCTGCCGAGCGTCCTCTACCGCTCCGGCCAGCTGCTCGACATCCCCCGCCTCGCCGCCGCTGCCCGAGAGCGCGGCGTGAGCCTGGGCTTCGACTGCGCCCACTCGATCGGTGCGGTTCCCCACGACTTCGACGCGTGGGACGTTGATTGGGCCTTCTGGTGCTCCTACAAGTACCTCAACGCCGGCCCCGGCGCGATCGGCGGGCTCTACGTCAACCGCCGCCACTGGGGGACCGCCCCGGCGCTGCCCGGCTGGTGGGGCTACGAGAAGGCGCGCCAGTTCGACATGGCCTTCGACTGGCGGAGCGCCGAGGGGGCCGGTGCCTGGCAGATCGGCACCCCGTCGCTCCTCGCCTCGGCCCCGCTCCGCGGCTCGCTGCGTCTCTTCGCCGAGGCGGGGATCGGGGCCCTCCGCGCCAAGTCCCTCGCCCAAACCGGCTACCTGATCGACCTGCTGGAGATGGACGGCCTCCTCGCGCCCCCCTTTGGGTACGGGATCGGCACGCCGCGGGAAGCCGCGCGTCGCGGCGGTCACGTCGCCGTCGAGCACCCGGAGGGCCCCCGCATCGCCCGCGCCCTCAAGGTCCGCGGCGTCGTGCCAGACTTCCGCGCCCCGAACGTCATCCGCCTCGCCCCGGTCCCCCTCTACACCTCGTTCCACGACGTCTGGCAGGCGGTCCGCGCCCTGCGCGAGGTCGTCGCCGGTGGTGAGCACCTGCGGGGCGAGGCCGGGCGCGAGCTCGTCGCCTAGGTGGGGAGGCCCCCGGTCCCTAGGTCGGGGCCACAACGCCGGGGAGGCGATGGTCGACGCGCTCCGCGCCCCTACTCCACGGGGCTGCGGAATCGTCGACCGGCGCCGACGTTGGTAGGGGCGCTGCTTGCCGCGCCCGTCAGCCCGTTGGCCGACGAGACGTGGGGGTCGAGACGCCTCGGTCAGAACACCTCGTCCCCCAGCCGACGGACATCCCGCACGGGACCGGCCGGGGTGTTCCTCCAGCGGTTGGGGGGTGAACGACCGTCCTCGGTACAATGCGCCAACCCTTTGCGGGATCAGGAGAAGGAGGACCGGTGGCGGGCCAGATCGAGCGGGACCGGGACCAGGCCCACAGCCGGGGCGGCGACGGCGGCAGGGTCGCGCTGGCCGACGCCCGCCTTGCCTTCGTCGGCGCCGGGGTGATGGCGGAGTCGATGATCGCCGGCCTGCTCGGCCGGGGGATGATCGAGCCGGACCGGATCGTCGCCAGCCACCCCCGCCCCGACCGGCGGCGGCGGCTCACCGAGCGCTTCGGGATCGCCGCCGTTGAGGGGAATCGGGAGGCGGCGGCCGGGGTCGACCTCGTCCTGCTCACCGTCAAGCCGCAGGTCCTCTCCTCGGTGATGCGCCAGCTCCACGGTCGGCTGGAGCCGCGCCAGGTCGCCGTCTCGGTCATTGCCGGGGCCGGCATCGCAAGCCTCTCCCGCGGCCTCGGCCACGACGCTATTGTCCGCGTCATGCCGAACACTCCCGCCCAGGTCGGGGCCGGGATGAGCGTCTGGACCTCGACCGCGGACGTCGACGACGGGCAGCGGGCACGGGTCCGGGCCGTCCTCAGCGCGCTCGGTGAGGAGCTTTGGGTCGAGGAAGAGAAGTACGTCGACATGGCGACGGCCCTCTCGGGCACCGGACCGACCTACGTCTTCCTGATGATGGAGGCGCTGATCGATGCCGGCGTCCACATGGGCTTTCCGCGGCGCATCGCCGAGCAGATCGTCCTCCAGACCGTCGCCGGCTCGGTCGCCTTCGCGCGGGACTCGGGCAAGCACATGGCGGAGCTGCGGAACATGGTTACCTCACCCGGCGGCACCTCGGCCGAGGCGATCTACCAGATGGAGAAGGGCGGCCTCCGCACCGTCTTCTCCCGGGCCGTCTACGCCGCCTACCAGCGCACCCAGACGCTGGGCAAGGAGGAGGCGGCCAGGGACGGGGATCGGCGGTAGCGCGGGGGACGCCCGAAGGACGGGGACAGGAGCGGAACACGTGTCCGCGAACGTGCCCGTGCTGGTCGTCACCGGCCCCGTCGGCGTCGGCAAGACGACGGTCGCCGCCGCCGTCTCCGACCTGCTCGACCGCGCCGCCGTCGCGCACGCGATGGTCGACGCCGATCACCTCCGGTGGTGCTACCCGACCCCTCCCGACGACCCGTTCCGGGCAGCGCTCGGTCTGCGCAACCTGGCCGCGGTCTGGGCCAACTACCGCGCGGCCGGCGCCGAGCGCCTCGTCCTCGCCGACGTCGTCGAGTCGCGCGACGACCTGGCGGGTTACCGCGCGGCCGTCCCCGACGCGACGCTCCTCGTCGTCCGCCTGGCGGCGCCCTTGCCGACGATCGAGCGTCGCCTGGCCTGTCGTGAGAACGGCGACGGTCTCGACTGGCACCGCCGGCGCGCCGCGGAGCTGATCGGGATCATGGAGCGGAACCGGGTCGAGGACCTGCTGTTGGAGACGGACGGGCGGTCGCCGCTCGACGTGGCCCGGGAGGTGCTGGCGCGCGCCGGCTGGCCGGGCGTCGGCCGTCTCGCGGGTGCCCCCGACCATCCTCCGTGACCCGATCGGCGTGCGCGCGCTGCTTCCAGCTCGCGTCGCGTCGGGGCGAAACGACGGCGCATCGGCTGGCTAGCTTTCGACGGCCCAGAGGAAAGCGGAGGCGAACGTCTGCTACGCTTTGTCCGGTGCCCGGGAGTGTGGATTTACCACTCCGTCGCCCTCAGGGGTGCTGCGAGGGTCGGCCCGCTCACGAGCGAGAAGTCGATGCCGACCTGGGAGGAGACGATCGCCGAGTCTTATCGGCTCCGCGCCGAGATCGCCGAGGCTGCCATGGATCTGACCGGGAAGGAGCACGGGGCGCTCGTCGAGAATCTGACGCACAAGGTCAACGAGGGCCTCCGGCGAAATGTCCGCGGAATCCGCGGCGACGTCTAGCGCAGGTACCCGTGCGCTCCCTCGGCGACGGCAGCCTCTTGCTCCGCTTCACGATCCCGTCCCCGCACCCGGCCGGTGCCGTCGACGTGATCGTCTCCGCCGCTCTTGGCGGCGCCTTCGAGTTGCTCCTGCCGTCCGAGCCGGCGACCGAGCCGACGGGGAGGCTCGTCACCGGCCCGTACATGGTCACGCGAGCGATCCCTCGGCGTGCCGGAACGTTCCTCGCCCGGCTTGTGGAGCGGGCGATCCCCCTCCCGTTCCCGCCCCTGACCCGCGATCCCAAGGACAACCCCTTGCTCGCCGACGCTCGCCGTGACCGCGCCCACTATCTCGCCACCGGCGCCCGGGACCTCCTCGTCCCCGCCCCCGACTTTGTCCGAGGGTTGCGCGAACGCGGCCCGGATCACGGATGAGCGTCGTTGCCGTGCCCGCCCGCTCCCCCGCCTTTTGGCTCAACCTCGCCGTCAAGGCGGCCCTCGTGGGCCTCCTGGTCTTCTCCGTCTCTCGACCCGATCTCCCCCAGTTCGCGGGGAAGGGGATGGCGACCCGTGCGCTGACCTACCCCCTCGCCGCGCTCCTCGTCCCCGTTGCCTGGTGGCTCGTTGGGCGCCGCCGCGACCGCTTCCCCGCCTACCCGTACGCGCTCGACGTCCTCCTCGTCCTGCCGTTCCTGATCGACACCGGCGGCAACGCCCTCAACCTCTACGACACGGTCGAGTGGTGGGACGACGCCAACCACCTCGTCAACTGGGCGATCCTGACCGCCGCCTTCGGCCAGTTCCTCCTCCGGCTGCCGGTCGGACGGCTTACCCTCGCCGCCCTCGCCGTCGGCTTCGGCGGTGTCACCGCCATCCTCTGGGAGCTCGCCGAGTTCGTCGCCTTCCTGCGCGATTCCCCCGAGCGCCAGACCGCCTACACCGACACCCTCGGCGACCTCGCTTTCGGCCTCTCCGGCTCGGTCGTCGCCGCCCTCCTTACCGCTTGGCTCCTCTGGCCGCGCCGCCGAGGTTCGTCACTCGCTCCCGACCAAGTCCCGGATGCGTCGTTCCCCGGGAGGCCCGTTCTTTAGTCCCTTTCGGATGCTTTCGTCCGCGCGGCCTAAGGTTCACGACCCCGGACCCAGAGCCACTTCGCCCGGTCTCCGCCGCTCCGCGTCCCCGTCCCGTTTGCTATCCTGCCTCTCCTCCACTCGGACTTGATCGGGGCGCCCCGCCGCGCCCCCGCGCCAAAGGAGCCCCCGTGTCCGCGACCGCTCCCGCCACCGACCCCCAGACCCCCACCCTCGACGTCGACGGCCTGCTCCGCTGGCGCTGCATCGGCCCCTTCCGCGGCGGCCGCGTCGTCGCCGTCGCCGGCGATCCCCGGGACGAGAACACCTTCTACTTCGGCGCGGTGGCCGGCGGCGTCTGGAAGACGACCGACGCCGGGACGTACTGGCGGTGCGTCTCCGACGGCTTCTTCACGACCTCGTCGGTGGGCGCCCTGGCCGTTGCCCCCTCCGACCCGAACGTGCTCTACGCCGGCACCGGCGAGACGACGATCCGGATCGACGTCTCCCACGGCGACGGCGTCTACAAGAGCACCGACGCCGGCCGCTCGTGGGCAAACATCGGCCTTCGCGACACCCGCCACATCGCCAAGATCCGCGTCCACCCCCAGAACCCGGACAAGCTGTGGGTCGCCGCCTTCGGCCACGCCTTCGGACCGCACCCGGAGCGCGGCGTCTTCACCAGCGACGACGGCGGCGCGAGCTGGCGCCACGTCCTCCGCGTCTCCGACACGGCGGGCGCGATCGACCTCTCCCTCGACGAGACGAACCCGCGGATCCTCTATGCCGCGATCTGGGAGGCGTCCCGCTCCCCCTGGCAGATCAGCTCCGGCGGCCCGGAGAGCGGCCTCTGGCGGTCGGTCGACGGCGGCGAGAGCTGGGAGAACGTCACCACGAAGCCGGGCCTGCCCCAGGGCATCTTCGGCAAGATCGGCGTCGCCGCCTCCCCGGCCAGGGCCGGCCGCGTCTGGGCGCTGATGGAGCACCAGCCGGAGGGTGGGCTCTACCGGTCGGACGACCACGGCGACCATTGGCAGCGGGTCAGCGACAACCAGAACCTGATCTCCCGCGCCTGGTACTACACCCACGTCACCGCCGACCCGCAGGACGCCGACACCGTCTACGTCAACAACCTCGATTTCTACAAGAGCAGCGACGGCGGCAAGACGTTCGAGGAGATTGCCACCCCCCACGGCGACAACCACGACCTCTGGATCGACCCCCGTGACACCCGCCGCATGATCCAGGGCAACGACGGCGGCGCCAACGTCTCCGTCGACGGCGGCCGCACCTTCTCCTCGATCTACAACCAGCCAACCGCCCAGTTCTACCACCTGACGACCGACAGCCGGGACCCATACTTTGTCTACGGCACCCAGCAGGACAACTCCAGCCTCTCCGTCCCCTCCCGCGCCGGCCGCGCCGGCATCACCTGGGGCGACGGCTTCATCGCCGGTACCGGCGAGAGCGGCTACCTCGCCGTCCACCCCGAGAACCCCGATATCCTCTACGTCGGCGCCATCGGCTCCTCCCCCGGCGGCGGCAACGCCCTCCAGCGCTACGACCGGAAGACGGACCAGATCCGCCTCATTTCGACCTGGCCGGAGGAGACGAACGGCCTCGGTGCCAAGGCCCACCGCGACCGCTTCGCCTGGACCTACCCGATCGTGATCTCGCCGCACGACCCGAACACCCTCTACATCGGCGGTAGCCGCGTTTTCAAGACGACGAACGAGGGCCAGAGCTGGGAGGCGATCAGCCCCGACCTCTCCCGCGCCGACCCCAAGACGCTGGAGCCGACCGGTGGCCCGATCAACAAGGACGATGTCGGAGCTGAGGTCTACGCCACCGTCTTCTCCCTGATCGAGTCGCCGCACGAGGCGGGCGTCCTCTGGGCCGGCTCCGACGACGGCCTCGCCCACCTCAGCCGAGACGGCGGCGCCAGCTGGCAACCCGTCACCCCGCCGGACCTGCCGGAGTGGGCGACGATCTCGAGTATCGAGCCCTCGCCCTTCGACCCCGGAACGGTCTACCTCGCCGCCTACCGCTACAAGCTGGACGACCCCCGGCCCTTCCTTTACGTCACCCGCGACTATGGTGCGCACTGGTCCCGGATCGACGCCGGGATCCCTGCCCACGACTTCGTCCGCGTCGTCCGCGCCGACCCCGATTGCCAAGGGCTCCTCTACGCCGGCTCCGAGACCGGCGTCTACGTCTCCTTCGATGACGGCGCGACCTGGCGTCGCTTCGGCTCGAACCTGCCCGTCGCCCCGGTCCACGAGTTGCTCGTCAAGGGGAGCGATCTGATCGCCGGTACCCACGGCCGCTCGATCTGGATCCTCGACGACCTCTCGCCGCTGCGCGCCCTGTGCGAGGGGATCCCCGACGGCGAGCCGCACCTCTTCGCCCCCCGCCCCACGCCGCGGGTGCTGCCCGGCATCGACTGGAGCGCCGCGGTCCCCGGCACGACGAACTACCTCTCCGGTCGCCCCGGCGGCTTCACCGTCGAGACGACCCCCGACGGCGAGACGATCCGCCACTACCTCGACGCCGGCGAAAACCCGCCGGTCGGCCCGGTCATCGCCTACCGGCTGACGGCGATGCCGGAGGCGCCCATCTCCCTGACGTTCACGGACGCCGCAGGGGAGGAGGTCCGGACGTTCACCAGCCGCACCGAGGACGACGAGCCGACGGCGAAGGAGCGCCGCGTTCCGGCAAAGGTCGGCTGGAACCGCTTCGTCTGGGACATGCGCCGGTCCCCCGCCACCAAGATCGAGGGGGAGGACCCCGCCGCCGAAAAGCCGATCGAGGGGCCCCTCGTCGCCCCCGGCGACTACACCGTGACGCTGAAGGTCGGTGAGACGGAGCTGACCCAACTCGTCAAGATCGTCAAGCCGGGCGCCATCCCCGCGACCCAGGAGGACCTCGACGCCCAGGCCGACCTCCTCCACCGTATCCACCGTCAGGTCGACCGGACGACGACGGCGATCAACCGAATGCGCGACCTCCGCGCCCAGCTCGATGGCTGGGCGAAGCGCACCCGCGACGCGAACGGTCGGGCCGAGGTGGCGATCGCCGCCGACGCGCTGAAAGAGCAGGTCCTCGAGATCGAGAAGACAATCCTCGTCCCGGACCTTCGCCCCGGCTGGGCCGACAACCTGAACCAGGGCACCCGCCTGCTCCAGAAGCTGACCGACCTCACCCCCGTCGTCGCCCTCGGCGACTACCGCCCGACCGACGCCGCCGAGGCGGTCTTCGCCGACGTCACGGGACGAATCGAGGAGCAGATCGCCCGCTTCGACGCGCTGGTCGCCGCGGAGGTGCCGGGCTTCAACGCCAAGGTCGCCGCCGCCGGCGCGGGGGCGGTGCTGGTGCCGTAGCGGCGCCGGCGGCGGAGCCCGGTCCGCGGCCGAGGTCGGAGCGCGGGCACGGCGACTCCAGTCGTCGGACGATCGTCGGGAACCGCCGTGTGCTAAAATGTGCCGATAGAAGACGACACGGCGCGTTTGCGCTGTTCCGCGCCCCGATGTCGGCGGCTGCGGGATGGGGAAAGGTTTCGATGCGAAGGTCGTTGATGCTCGCGCGGTTGACGCTACTGGTGGCGGTGTCGACCGGCTCCGTCGCCGCCGGGATCGCGCCGGATGTCGCGGCGGTTGAGTCGAGCGAGCCCCGGGACCGTCAGTCGACGGGTCGCCCGGTCGAGGGGCGCTACATCGTTGTCCTGCGGGACGACGTGGCCGACCCGCGCGGCGTCGCCGCCGGTCTCGGCCGCGACCTCGGCCTCTCCGTCAGCCATGTCTACGACACCGTCTTGAACGGTTTCGCCGCCCGGGTGCCGGCGCAGGCGCTCGACGGGCTCCGGCGCAACCCGCGGGTCGCCGCCGTCGAGGAAGACCGCACGGTCGCCGCGACGGCGGCGCTGCCGACCGGGGTCGACCGGGTCGGCGCCGAGGACGCCGGCGGCGCGGGGGCCGGCCCCGGCGTCCCGGTGGCGATCCTCGACTCCGGCATCGCCGAGCATCCCGACCTGACGATCGCCGGCGGCTACAACTGCACCTCGGACGACCGGACCGCCTACGACGACGTCCACGGCCACGGCACCCACGTCGCCGGCACGGTCGGCGCCAGCGGCGGCAGCCTCGGCGTCGCCCCCGGCACACCTCTCTACGCCGTCAAGGTGCTCGGCGACGACGGCATCGGCCGGTTGTCGTGGGTCATCTGCGGCCTCGACTGGGCCCCCGGGCAGGGGATCACGGTCGCCAACTTAAGCCTGGTGGGGGCTTCGTCCGAGGACCCCACCGCCTGCGAGAGCAGCTCGCTGCACCGGGCGGTCTGCAAGGCAGCGGCCAGTGGGCTCCGGCTCGTGGTCGCCGCCGGCAACGACGGGGGGAACACGGCCGGGTACGCGCCGGCGAAGTACGACCAGGTGACGACCGTCTCGGCCCTCGCTGACGCGGACGGCTGCCGCGGCGGCCGGGGCGGCGCCACCGGCGCTGGTCCGGACGACACCCGCGCCACCTTCAGCAACCGCGGCACCGCCGTCGATGTCGCGGCGCCGGGGGTCGGCATCGCCTCGACCTGGCTCGGCGGCGGCTACCGGACGCTGAACGGGACCAGCATGGCGGCGCCCCACGTCGCCGCGCTCGTCGCGCTCGGCGGTTACGCCAAGGAGGCGAGCGGGTTCCGCGAGCCGATCGCGATCCTGCCGAACGGGGACACCCGCTGCGAGGGGGACACCGACGCGAACGCCACCGGAACCCTCGACGACGGCGCCGTCGCGGCCGCCGCGCCGCGCGCCGGCGACGACGCCTATCGGGTGGACGAGGACCGGGTGCTCCGCCGCGCCGCGCCGGGCGTCCTCGCCAACGACAGCGGCGACGCCGGGCCGCTCACCGTGCGCGTCGAGAACCGGCCGCGCACCGGGAGGCTGACCCTCAACCCCAACGGTTCGTTCGCCTACGAGCCGGAGCGCGACTTCAGCGGCAGCGTCTCGTTCACCTACCGGGTGAAGGACGCCGCGGGCCGGAGCGACGTCGGCAGAGTCACGATCCGGGTCGTCTCGCGTCGGAACTGATTGGGACCCCAGGCGAAAACCGGCGTCCGCGGCCGTGCTCAACCCCGGCCGCGGCTTCGTGGGCTTGGTGGGTCGGTCCTTCGACCTCGGCCGATACCGTGATCGCCCGGGCCGGATCACGCCCCGGCGTCGCCCAAGGCGTGGTCCGCATGCATCACCCGGTCGGGTCGCCCACACCGGTTCTACCTTCTCCTCGATCTTCGCCTCGCCCAGCTCGATGCCCGCCCCTGGCTTGGTTGGCAAGGGTAAAGCGTCCCCCTCCGGCTGGAGGGGTGCGCGGTGGGAACCCTCGGCGATCGGCTGCATCCGGACGAGGTGCTCCGCCATCGCGTAGAGCGCGGGCGACTGGGCGGCGATGACCTGGAGGCCGGCCGGCAGCGCGTGGCGGCGGGAAGCGACCTGGCGACCGAAGGCGGAGGCGAGGGTGCAAATCTTGGTTGGCTCGCTGATCCCACCGCACGCGTCGGGGTCGATCTGGGGCACGTCGGCCTCCTCCGCCGGCAGCAGCGGGAGCAAGTCTCAGCGGGTGTGCTCGTGCTCGGCGGTGGCGATCGGCACGCGGTTGGAGCGGTGGATCGCCACCAGGTCGCCAGGCCGGTCGGGAGGTACCGGCTCCTTCAGTCAGCGTTGCCGGTACTCCGCGATCCGCTCCAGGAGGCGGACGGCGTAGGTCGCGTCCCAGCCCGTCCAGGCTTCGACCATGAACTCGAGAGGTGGGGGCCGACCGCTTCACCGACGCTGCGCACGAGGGCGACGTTGCGGTCGATCCTCTCCAGACCGTCGCCCGGCCTGTACCGAAAAAACCACTCTGGGGCCCTGAAGCGTTACGTGGCGGCCCAACGGGCGCGATCGCGGACCGAGTCGGGGTCGAGTGAGTCGCCGAGCATCGAGGCGTAGCAGTCGATCCACTGCCGAGTTGGGCCGCCGAGGAGGCGGTAAACCATCAGACCGAGCGCCTTGCCCCGGAGGTCCCGGAGGGTGCAGTCGACGGCGCTGATCGCAAGCCTTTGCTTCACCATGCGGGCGTGGCAGTAGAGCACATCCCGGAGGCACTCCCCAGTTAGCAGGTCCTGGTTGAGGAGGTAGGGCGTCACCTTTGCCGGGATGAACAGAACCGTCTCGGCGAAGTTCGCTCCGAACAGCCCGGCCAACTCGTCGTCGGTCCCGACTTGGACGTGGACAGCGGAGAGGCGTCCGTCCGCGGCGATGGAGGCGGCAGCCGTGCGGCGAACTCCGGGTAGGCATCGAGCGTTCCGACTTGGCGCTCCTCCTAGGGAGCGACATCGGCCCATCCCGTCACCGCAATCCATCGGACCGCCGCGATCGTCATCATCCCTCCGCTCGTTCCCCCGCAGTCCCCGGCGCCCCCGTCGTCGCCTTGCTCCGCCATTGTCGGAACGAAAGCGGCCGCCCCCGGTGTAATCCACCGGGGGCGGCCGCCTCTCCGCTATTCCAGATTGTCGACCGACAGCTGCGGTCTTACGACGTCGGCGTCGCCGCCGGCGTCGCCGCGCCCGGGGCCTCGACGACCGGGCTGGCGCCGACCACAACCGCCGGGGTCGCGATCGCCGCCGGGGCGGGCGTGGCTGCCGGCGCGCCGGCGATCGGCGTCGCCATCTGACCGGTCCGCGTCGAGGCGGGGGCGGTGAAGACGGTCAGCTGCGCCGTCCCGTTCTCGGTCTGGCCGATCGCGTAGACGTCGTAGACCATGCCGGCTTGCAGCATCGTCTGTGGCGCCTCGAGCAGCAGCGTATCGCCGTCGGCCTCGCGGACCTGGAGGCCATAGTTGCCGGCGTCGATGACCGCGTAGTCGGAGGAGCCGCGGAATTCGACCCCCTCGGCGAGGGTCGCACCGCCTGCGAGCGCGACGTCGATAGCCGCGGTGTCCGGGGAGGCGTGGATGACGCGGAGCCTCGCCTGGCCCTCCGGCAGCGGCGTCAGGTCGACCTGGTTTACGGTCGCCTCGATCTCCGCCACAAGCCCGGTCGCCGTGATCTGGTAGGCCTGGCCGCTCTCAAGCGTCTGGTTGGTGTCGATGGCGGCCTGGTCGAGCGGCGCGCCGGCGGGGACGACCCGGATGTGCTGCTCGCCGTTCGGGGCAGCGGCGAAGCTGCTGGCGAGGCCGAACTGCAGCCCCGGAATCAAGACCGTCTCGCCCAGGTAGACGTCGACCGGCCCGGCGTCCGGCGAGGCATGGACTACCCTCAGGCAGGCGTTAGCCGGCTGACCGATGCCAAGGGTCTGCGAGCAAGGGATGGAGACCGGCGTCACCAGCGGCAGGAGTTGCAGGTTCGGCCCCTGTCCGAGGGCAACGAGGTCGTAGACCTGACCCGCCTCGAAGCGCTGCTGCGGGGCGGTCATCAGCGCCTGATCGGTCTCGCCGTTGCGGACCTCAAGGTCGAACGTGCCGGCTTCGTGCTCAACGTAGTCCGAACCGTTCGGGAACTCCACGCCCTCGACGATCGGGTCGCCGCCGGCAATGGCAACGTCCACCGCCGGCGCGTCCGGCACGGCGTGGATGACGCGAAGCCGGGACTGCCCCGGGTTCTCGATCGCGTCGATGTTGACGTCGTAGGCCTGAAGCTGGAGCGCGTTCGCCATGCCGACCACGGCAAGGATGTACGCGTGGCCGCTCTCGGCCGTGACCGATCCCTCGAGCAGCGGCTGGCCGCCGCCAGCCGGCACGACCTGGACCTGGTGGTCGCCGGCCGGCAACGGCAGGTACTCCGTCGCGGTGCCGAACGCCAATCCCGGCGCTGCGGGTTGCCCATCGACGAGGACATCGACCGCCGGCGCGTCCGGCGAGCCGTGAACGATGCGGACCGTCGCGTCGGTGGTCGTCGGCCCCCCGGCCGGGGCGGTCGGGTCCTGGGCAGCGACGCGCAGACCCGGGACCAGCGCCGCGAGCAGGATGGCGATCAGCAGGGCAACAGCCGCCCCGCCTCGGCCTACTCCACGAGCGGGTGATGTGACCTGTTTCACCGGCGTTCTCCCTCGGCCTTCTGGCCCGCCAACCGTGCTCGCACGCCTCGGCGCCCGTCGCCGAGCGACTGCGGGCATCGAGCGCTGACCGCGCTCTGGCCGCGCCCAGCGGCGCCACCGACGATCGACAAGCAACCTTCGTGCCGAGAAGGTGTCGACGGGCATGGCAGCGGCCTCCGCGCTACGAGGCCGTGGCGACCAATGCTCTCCGTGCGGGTTCAGGCTGGACGTCGAGGGGCGGAGGTCATGCTCGGCCCAAGGGGGGCGTGCTCTCATCGCGGGCTCGGTTTTCCGTGGCACGCGGTTGTCGGCACCACGCTCGCGGCCGCCACGGCGTCTCCCCGGAGCCCGAGTTACGCGGCCCGCTCGGTGGCTCCGGGGGACGACGCCGAGGCCTGGGTCACCACCGCGTGCCGGCTCAGCAGGTGGAGCGTCAGCGCGTCCGCCCCCGGTCCTTCGCCGACCCGCGTCGCGATCTCCGCCCGCAGCGCCGCCACCCCGAGCGGCCCGCCGGCGAGGCGGTCGAGGAGGTCCTCCAGCAGCGAGAGCCGGCAGAGCCCGAAGCCAGGGACGAAGGCGCTCTCCCCTTCGGCCGTCAGCGGCCGGACGCGGCTTGCCAGGTCACCCCGGTCGCCCAGGACCTCGGAGAGCCGGCCCGCGCCGACCCAGCCGACGGCGAGGACCTCGTCGGCGACCACGCCGAGCGGCGTCGCGCTCCCCACCGCGCCGTCCGCCGCCGCGACCTCCTCCAGCAGCGCGACCAGTGCCGCCGCGTCCGCGGTCGCCAACGCCGGCACCTCGGCCGTTTCCGCCCCGGCCTCCAACCCCGCACCGAGGGCGATCACCGGCCGCGCCGTCGCCGCTCGCACCAGGGCCGCCAGGGAGTCCGCCCGCCCGGCGGCGCCCGGGGGTGGCACCGGCACGACCGCGACCGACTCCCGGTCGCGGGTAAAGACCAACTCCGGCAGCACGAGGCCCCCTTCGACCACGATCGGGTCGGGCGCTCGGCGCATCGTCCACCCATTGGTTGTGCCGCCCGCCTTGCGCCGCAGCGCTCCGACCTCATCGGCCAGCACCGCGCCGCGGATCAGCCCGTCCGGGCCGGCCACGGCCCGCAGCTTCGGCCGCAGCGCGCCGATCGCGAAAGCGTCGAGCGCAAAGGCGAGGGTCTGGTCGTTGAGTTGAACCGTCGCCCGCCCACTCGGTGTCCCCGGCGCGAGGAGGATCAACTGGGCGGCGCAGCGCGCCACCCGCGCCCCGAACTGGCCCCATGAGCCAAGGCTGCTCCGCCGCCCGGCGAGGCGGACCGTCTCCGGGCCGAGCCGGCGGCAGGCGACCTCGTGCCGGGAGGCCACCGTCTCGACCGTCGACGCGTCGAGCCCCGGCAGCTCCAGCGTCACCTCCGAGGCGTGGCGGAGGACGGAGAGGGCGAGCGTCGCGTTGTAGCGCGCCAGCACGTCCTCCGCCCTCGGCCGCGGCCCGACCCGGATCAGGAGCGCGTTCCGTTCGGCGTCGAGGTGCAACAGTTCCTCCAACTGCCCTGCCTCCAGCCCGAGCGGCGCGGCCACCTCCGCCAGAAAGCGGACCCGCTCCGCGTCGGCGACGAAGCCGTGGTGGTCCAGGTTCGCCGCCCGGTAGGCGTGGCCGCGGAGGTCGGCCGCGGAGAGCAGATCCCACCCCGAGAGCGCCTCGGCCGCCGCCTCGCCGACGACCTCGGCGATCTCCGGCGTCCGGTAGCGGTAGCTGTCGGCCAGGCAGGTGAGGACGCAGCGGGCCAGCTTCGGGTCGCCGAACAGCTCCAGCACGACGTCGGGCGAGAGGTCGCCGCGGCGCCGGCCCACCATCCCGTCGAGGTAGCCGATCGCCAGCTCGACCTTCGGCAGCAGCGTCCGGTCCTTGGCGAAGCGGGGGTAGAGCTTGCGCAGCTCCCCCTCTTCCCCCTTGCGCGTCGTCTTCGGGATGTCCTGCCGGCGGAAGGCCATCGGCGATTGCTCCTGGGCGCGGGGTTGCGGGGACGGGGCGTGGGCGTTGGGCGACGTGTCAGGGACCGCGCGGCGGTCGGGGGGGCGCTGCTAACTGTGCCCCTCCCGATCACCGCGCCACCCGCCGTCTACGCAACCTCCGCCGCCTCGGCCCGCGCTTCGGCGAGCCGGTCTTCCCGGCGGGCTGAGTCGATCTCCTCTTTGGGGCGGCGCTTGCGGGCGCTCCGGCCCTCGGTGGTGCGGCGGGTGACCAGCTCGTAGAGCATCGCCCGCTCCCGCTTCGGACGGAGGATGCGGCCGAGGCGCTGGATGTACTCTCGGGTGGCGGAGGAGCCGCTGACGACGATCGCGACGTTGGCGTCCGGTACGTCGACCCCCTCGTTCAGGACGCGGCCGGTCACCAGCTTGGCGTACTCCCCGCTCCGGAAGCGGTCCAGGATCTGGCGCCGCTCCGGTAAACACGTCCGGTAGGTGATCGCGGGCAGCAGCAGCCGTTCGCTCAGCACGTCGACCATCGCGTTGTACTCGGAAAAGACGATCACCTTGTCGTCGCGATGCTTGCCGAGCAGCTCGACGACCTTCGCGATCTTGGCGTCGGCGTTGAGGGCGATCATCCGCGCCTGGTGGTGGGCGCGTAGCGCAGAGCGGGCGGCGGGGTCGTGGCCGGAGCGGCGGATCATCTCGACGAACATTCCCTCCGGCCGACCGAGGCTGCTTCGGCGGGAGGCGATGTACCACTTGTACTCCGCCATGAGCTGGTCGTACCGCATCTGCTCCTCGACGGAGAGATCGACGAAGCAGCGCTTCTCCGTGTACTCGGCGATGTGGCGCTCCCGCGCCAATTCCGCCGTCCCCTTCCGAAAGACGATCGGGCCGATCAGGCGGTCGAGCGCCTCGTGGCCGTTGTCCGAACGCTCCGGGGTGGCGCTCAGGCCCATCCGGAACGGGGCGTTGACCTTGCCGGCGATCGCGCGGTAGGCACCGGCCGGCAGGTGGTGGACCTCGTCGACGATCAGCAGGCCGAAGCCGTCGAGGCGGCGGTGGGGCATCGCCGCCGAGTCGTAGGTGATCACCGTCAGGTCGCGGACGGTCCGCTTGCCGCCGCCGACGATGCCGACCTCCTCCAAGGGGTAGCCGAGCCGCTCGGCGAGGCCGCTCCGCCACTGGTGGAGAAGCTCGATCGTCGGCGCCACGACCAGCGTCCGCACGCCGAGCCGAGCCGCCGCCATCAAGGCGACGACCGTCTTGCCGGCCCCCGTCGGGAGGACGACGACGCCCCGGCCCTCATGCCGCAGCCAGGCCGCGACCGCCTCCTCCTGATACGGGCGCGGTGTCAGGTCGAAGCGCGGCGCCCGGGCCAGGCCGTAGGCGGCGCGGATGCCGGGGGTGAGGAGCGCGGGGGACGCGTCGGGCTGGATGGCTGCGGTCGGATCGTCGGTCTCGCCGTCGGGCAGCCCCTCGGTATCCTCCCCCGCGACCTCAAGGACGGCGAAAAGGTCGTCCCCCTCCACCTCTTCCGCGGCGTCGCCGACCGTCTCCGCGGGCGCATTGGCCCCCGCCTCGGCGGCGGGAGCGCGGCGGGCGGCCACGAAGCCGGGGCGCCGGCCCAAGCGACCGCCTTGCGGGGGCCGGCCCACCTACGCCGCCTCCAGGAGGGGGAGCGGCAGGGCTACCGCCGGCGCGATCGGGGTCGGCGCTGGGTCCGGCTCCGGCGCTCGGGGGACAAAGGTGCGGACGTTGCCGCCCAGCACCGCCTCGGCGCCGTGGAGCAAGAGCTGCTCCCGCTTCGGGCCGAAGCCGTAGAGGGCGCGGATCTTGCCGGCCTGGGCGGCGGCGTAGACATCGGCCGGGGTCGAGAGGCCGAGCTCCTCGTGCAGTCGCAGCGCGGTCTTCGGGCCGACGTTCGGCAGCGCCATCAGGCCGGCGACGTCGTCCGGAAGCTCGGCGCAGATCTCGACGTAGAAGCGCATCCGGCCGGTCGCCAGCAGCTCGCCGAGCTTGCGGCGGAGGCGCGGCCCCAGCCCCGGCAGGTCGAGCTCCTTCCCCTCCTTACCGTCGACCAGTTTGACGCGGGCGTCCTGCCGGTTCCCGAGCAGGAGCCGAGCGGCGCGGCGGTAGGCGCGGATTCGGTACGGGTTGTCCTCGGCCAGCTCGAGGATGGTGGCGACGTTGAAGAGGACGTCGGCGGCGTCTTTGTTGGTCACGATGCTCATCGCGGGGCTCCTTGGTCGCCCGGCAGTGCGGGGGACGACCTGTCGATCATTTGTTCTTATTATAGGGGAAACGTGCCGATCGGTCAAGGAAATCGGTGGGGCCGAGCGGGGCCGACGCGTCGCCGTAGGCGGGGTGCTGCCCTCCCGCGACGACGGGGGAAACCTTGGGGGCCGCCACGCGCGGGACACCGCGAAGGGCCGGTTTGCCGCGTGAGGCCCACTGCGCCGACCGCGGGAGGGCACGGGGTCTTCCCCTACGACCGGCCGTTCCCCCGGCCGTCCGGTAGACTGCCCCGCATGGCATGGCTCTATCTGCTCCTGGCCGGGTTGCTCGAGGTCGGCTGGGCCGTCGGCCTGAAGTACACCGACGGCTTCCGCCGCCTCTGGCCGAGCGTCGGCACCGGCGCCGCGATCGTCGCCAGCCTCGCCTTGCTGTCCCAGGCGGTGAAGACGCTCCCCCTCGGCACGGCCTACACCGTCTGGACCGGTATCGGCGCGGTCGGCACCGTCCTCCTCGGCATCCTCCTCTTCGGCGAGTCGCGCGACCCGCTCCGCCTCCTCTGCATCGCCCTGATCGTCGCCGGCGTCGTCGGCCTCCGCCTGGTGGGCGGAGGGCACTGACCCAGGGATCCTCCAGTAAGGGCATGGTGCATTCCTTCCATGATTTCTGGCAATCGGCTCGACCAAATGGCGAAGGAGCAGACATGTTCGGAATCACTCAGGTTTACAACCGGCGCGACCTCCATGCACGGTACGGTGGCCAGCACCGGGGAGGAATCAGTACTCCTCAGCGCCATCCCATTGTGCGTCTGTTCACGGGCGAAGCCGGTGAGGGGCACGGCTACGAAGACGGATGGGTTGGAGACGGGGTATTCCAGTACAGCGGTCAAGGTCAGGTCGGGAACATGAAGTTCGAACGCGGCAACCGCGCTATTCGGGATCACGCGTTGACGGGGAAGGATCTCTTC
>CADCWL010000117.1 GCA_902806405.1 uncultured Thermomicrobiales bacterium
GATCGGGCTGCGCTCGCTGAACGGGTCGGGGATCTCCGGGGTGGCGACGCTGACGGGGATGGAGGACCAGACCGAGGTGGTCGTCTACCTGGCCGAGGACCTGACCGGGGCCGGGCCGGCGGGCGACGAGGCCACGCCGGCCTACGGAAGCGCCGAGGTTGGCGATGAGGGGGTGATCGACATCCGAGACTTCGTCTTCGGGCCCCCCACGCTGGAGATCCCGGTCGGGACGACGGTGACCTGGACCAACGGCGACTCGGCTGGCCACACCGTGGTCGACGACGGCGGTGCCTTCGCCTCCGACGCGTTGAACGAGGGGGATGCGTTCTCGTACACCTTCGAGGAGGCCGGCAGCTTCCCCTACCACTGCGGCTTCCACCCGTTCATGAAGGCGACCGTGGTCGTCGCGTAGGGGGGGGCGACCCGTTCGTCCCCGGTGGTCGGCGTCCGGGTGTTTGCGTCCGGACAGATCGCCGACCCCGTAAGCGTGGCAAGGGTCGACGCGGCGATCCAGAAACGGGACGAGGCGGGCGGGTAGCTTCACGGCCGAAGTCGGTCAAGACGCCGATCGGCAACGTCGGAGAATGCGGGGTCGGCGGCCAGACCCAGGTCTTGGTCTGCGAGGGTGCCCCGTTAACCCTGGACCGACGCCCCCCGGGTCGGCGGGATACTCCTGCGTTGTCCCGCTTGGAAGCATCCCCTGCGTCGAACAGCGCTACGACTCCCCGATCCGACAGGAGAGAGTCGCATGTCTGCCGCCTGTTCCCCCGTCTCGCGCCGCTGCCGCTCCGCATCGGCCAGCCACGTATCTGGGATCAATTCGATGGCGTAACCGAGAGCCTCCGCCCCACAGAATTCGTAGATGGCCGGCACGGCGCAGCCGCTGTCGGTGCACTGCGTGATCGCGACATAGGGTCTCTGTGCCCGCCACGCTGCCGCGCTCCGGTTGAGCACTGGTTCCACGCCGCGGCTGGCGCGGGCGTTGCCGGGGCGAAGCACGGCCGTGATCTGCTGGTTGGTGGCGCCGTCGAGGATCGGCGGCGGGTGGCACGCGGGCTGCGCCGGTTGGCCACCGACGATGGCGGGCGCGGGAGCGGATTGGGGGCGAGGCGATGGCGACGAAGGTGACGATCACGGGCGCGGCCGGCAACGCGGGGCAGGCCGTCGGCCGGCTCGTCGCCGAGGCGGGCTTCGAGGTCCGGATGGCGGATATGGTCGCGCCGGCGCCCGACCTCGCCTCGCTCGGGGAGTTCGTGCGCTGCGACACGCGCACCCCGACGGACGTCCGGCGCGCCGTGGCGGGAGCGGACGCCGTCGTCCACCTCGCGGCCTGGCACAGCGCGCACCGTCCGCCAGTGAGCGACGCCACCATCTTCGCCGTCAACGTCGACGGCACCTTCAACCTGCTGGAGGCGTGCCGCGACGAAGGCATCGGGTCGCTGGTGTTCGCGTCCTCGATGGCGTACGGGTGGAGCGGCGTCTACGCCGTGACGAAGGTCCTGGGCGAGGAGCTGTGCCGCGCCTACCACGAGATGACCGACGCCTCGGTCGCGATGCTGCGCTACCACGAGTTCATCCCGGCGCCGTACCTGGAGTTCGGCCCCCGTCTGCTGCGCAACGGCGTCGACCGTGCGGACGTGGCGGCGGCGACGCTGGCCGCCCTGCGCGCGACGCTCGATCGCAGCGCGGGTCTTTTCTGCACGATCGTGCACACGGACCACGGCATGCCGCCGGAGGTGGTCGCCGACTTCCGCCGGCTCGGACCCGGGTGGTGCGAGGAGCACGTGCCTGGGGCGCGGGGCCTGATCGAGAAGTACGCGCTCGCGCTCCCGGAGCGGGTGGAGCAGCACGACCTTACGGAGGCGGCGCGCGTCCTGAGCTGGCGACCGTCCGTCGGGTTCCTGGACTTCCTCCGCGACCTGAAGGAGCGGGACGCCCGCGGGGAGGACGTGTCGGCCCTGCGGGTCCCCGGCGAGCTGCCCCGGGCGGGGTAAGCGGGGGACGGGGTCGCGCCGGTCCCCGCGGGCGACCTGAGGAGGATCGAGCGGTGGGTCGCTCCCCGGCGCGCTTCCGAACGGACCACGTGTGCCGGCCAGCCACGCCTCGCGGAACCGGGGAGCAGGTCTACGCCGGCCGGTACCCGGATGAAGGCTTTCCTGGGCGACCGGCGAGCGGCGTGTGTTGGTCGGCGCGTGCTCGTCGTCGGTCACCGGGCAAGCCAGTGCGGGCTCGCTCACTGGCTCACCGGCGCGCCGCTCGCCCAGGCGGTTACGGCACCCTACTCCCGGTAACCGGGCTTCTTGCTGCAGGCGCCGCCGAAGCCCAACGGGGGATGTCACTAGCCGCGGCTTTGACCACCGATTGTGGCACGAGTCAGGGGTGGAAAGGAGACCGGGGCAGCTCGCGCTCAGAACGGGCACTTCCGGGACGGTCGATCGGCCGACGAGGCGGTGCGGCACAAAGACCGACGCCTCGGACCGGAGGTGGTCCGCCCCTGGCGCGCCACCCGCGCCGAGGTCGCCGCGCCCGCGTATCCGACAATTCAATTCGGGCCGGGCGAGGCACCGGCCCCCGCGCCATCCCGATGGGCCGGCCGAGCGGCCGGTGCGCAATTGGGGGGCCGGGCAGGACAACCACGGTTCCCGACGGCATCGGTTCGACGGAGAAAGGTCGCGCGCCATGGCCCACCCGCTGCGCAACGCCCGGCTCGACGCCCGCGAAGTCGCCCACGCGGCGAACGGGCACTCCCGGCCGGCCGCGATCGTCTGCAACGCCCACATCACCGGGCTCGCCGTCGCCCGCTCCCTGGCTCGACGAGGGGTGCCGGTGATCGGTCTCGACCGCGAGCCGGACGGCGTCGCTCTCGCATCCAACGCCCTTGTCGCCGCGGCGGTCTGCCATGATCCCATCGCCGAGGAGCAGGAGTTCGTCGCCGACGTGCTGGCGATCGGGGAGCACCTGGAGCGCCCGGCGGTGCTCTTCGGGTGCATGGACGAGTGGGTCCTCGCCCTCAGCGCTCATCGGGAGCGCTTGGAGCGGTCCTTCCTGTTCCCCTTCGCCGAGGATGCCGTCGTGCGGGGTCTCCTTGACAAATCCGTGCTCTACCGGGCCGCGGCCGCGGCCGGCGTCCCGTTCCCGAGGACGCTCGACACGCGCGAGGCGGACGATGACCGGGTGCTAGCCGAGATCGGCGTGCCGTGCATCCTCAAGCCCGCGGCCAAGCGGCCGTTCTACGACGCCTTCGAGGCCAACCTCTTCGTCGTGGAGGACGCGGAGGCGTTCGCGACCCGTCGCCGCGAAGGGGAAGCGTTCGGGATGCTCGCCCAGGAGATCGTCCCGGCAGCCGGTGACGGCTACGTCACGGTGGCGGCGGCCCTCGGCCGCGGCGGGCGGGTGCTCGGCACCTTCGTCGGGCAGCGCCTGGAGATCTTTCCCCCCGGGTTCGGCACCACGTGCTTGGCGCGGGGGGTCGTTGAGCCGGAGCTCGAGGAGCGGGCGGTCGCGATCCTGCGGCGCCTCGGCTACCACGGCATCGCCGAGGTGGAGTTCCTGCGGGACCCGCGCGACGGCGTCTTCAAGCTGCTCGACGTCAACACCCGACCATGGAAATGGATCGGGCTCCCCGTTGCCGCTGGCGTCGATCTGCCCTGGCTGGCCTACGCCGAGGCCACCGGGGAGCCGATCGCCCCCTTGGAGCGGCGGGACGACGTGCTCTGGGTCTCGGTCAAGGACTACGTGCCGCTCCGCGCCCGCGGGGACGCGATGCAGGCCGTCGACCCGCTCGGGAAGGAGCGCTGGCTCGACCTGATCGCCGGCCGGGTCGGCGACGGCGTCGTCGACGCCATCCTCGACCCCGCCGATCCGGAGCCGTTCTACCGCGCGCTCCGATCGGTCTTCGGTGAGGGACGCTACTCCTGCCCGTGCTGAGCGCGGCCACAGGACGGCACCCCGATCACCTCGAGCGGGACCGCCCGTCCGGAGGGGTTCTCCGGCTCGCCCCGTCGGGGTAGCTAGGCGCCGGCGAACAGGACGACGATGCCAGCGTTGCCCAGCCCGTGCGCCGCGCCGCTGCGCTTGGCGCGCGTCCCGCTCGGGATCGCGAACCGGTCGCTCGCGCCGAAGACGGCGGCCAGGAGACCCGTGATGATGCCGGCGGCGATCATGACGTGAGCGACGGGAGCGAGGTCGTCGCGGGCGGTGGAGAGCGCGATCAGGTCGAAGTCGACGGCCATTCCCAGCAGCCCGAGCGGGGACGGGATGAGCATCGGGTGGATCGGGTGACCGACCAGCTTCGCTCCGCTCTCCATGAGATCCTAGTTCCTTCTGTCGCCGCCGTCTTCGTCGGTGCCGTCGGTTGGACCGGCGGTCTCAGGCCGTCGTGACCGCGTCCGCCACCTGCTCGCGCTTCGCCTCGACGCCGGTGATCAGCGCGTCGTACGACGCGCTGAAGGCGTCGAGCCCTTCGTCCTCCAGCCGGGCCGTCACCGCGCCCATGTCGATGCCCGCCTCCTGCAGGTCGGCCATCACCCGGCGCGTTTCCTCCAGACCCTGGTCGACGGTGCGGCGGGCCACGCCGTGGTCAAGGAAGGCCTGGATCGTCGGGCGCGGCATCGTGTTCACCGTGTCGGGGCCGATGAGCTCCTCAACGTAGCGGACGTCGCGGTACGCAGGGTTCTTGACCGACGTGCGCGCCCAGAGCGTCCGTTGGACGGAGGCGCCGGCCGCGCGCAGCGGCGCGAAGCGCGCACCCCCGAAGATCCTCCGGAACTTGGCGTAGGCCAGTTTGGCGTTGGCCACGGCCGCCCTGCCCATCAGCCGGCGTAGGCGCTCCCGCTCCGACTCGTCGCCGGCTGCCGCGATCCTCTCCTCGAGGAGCGTGTCGACCAGGGTGTCGACGCGGCCGACAAAGAAGGAGGCGACGGAGGCGACGCGGTCGATCGGCCGGTTGGCGACAAGGCGCTTTTCGAGGGCAGCGACGTAGGCGAGGGCGGCCCGCTCGTAGCTCTCGACGGCGAAGAGAAGGGTGACGTTGATGTTGATGCCGGCTTCCAGCATCTCCTCGATGGCGGCCGCCCCCTCGGCGGTGCCGGGAATCTTGATCATCGCGTTCGGGCGGTCGACCGCGACCCAGAGCCGCAGCGTCTCGACCCGTGTCACCCGGGGATTCCGTGCCGCCCCGGGCGAGACCTCGATGGAAACGAAGCCGTCACGCCCGCCGCTCGCCTCGTAGGTCGGCCGGAAGAGGTCGCAGGCGTCCCGGATGTCCGCGACCGCCACCGACTCGAAGATCTCGTGCGCGGCGCGGCCCGCGCGGAGCAGGCGCAGGACGTCCTCGTCGTACACGGTGCCGGAGGCGATCGCCTTCTGGAAGATGGTCGGGTTGGAGGTGAGCCCCCGGATGTCGACCTCGTCGATGCTCCGCCCGAGCTCGCCGTTCCGCAGCATCTACCGGCTGAGGTCGTCCTGCCAGACGCTCTGCCCCTCCCCGAGAAGCGTCCGGATGCGGTCCCGTTTCGGGTCCTCCCAGGAGGTGGG
>CADCWL010000118.1 GCA_902806405.1 uncultured Thermomicrobiales bacterium
CGGGCGATCAAACCCCTCGGTCTCTGGGACGAGCGGGGCAACATGGCGACGCCGTCCATCGTCGTCTTCGGGCCGGACGGGCGGGAGGCATACCGCTACGCCGGGGTCGACTTCATGGACCGACCGGGGGACGAGGCGGTGCTCACGGCGCTGGACGGACTCGGGCTCCCGCCTATCGACGTGCCAATCGGCCCCGTGGCGCGCCTGCCGGCGGTGCCCGGCCCCCGTGCCACGAAGCTGGCCGAACTGGGCGTCTACATGCGGGGCGTGCGCTTCGCGGCCCAGGCGTTGGGCGGGCGTGCCCGCGACCCGTTCGACAGGGCCGAGGCGGAGCGTACGTCGAGGATGGCCGAGCGCTACGTGGCGGCCCAGGGCGACACCCTTCGGGCGACCGGCGGACGGTAGCCCGAAACGGCGGTGGATGGCGGCCAGCCGTTCGCGCACAGCCCCTCATCGTGGACGCGATCGGCCCCGATCTTCCCGAGCACATGGGGCGTTGCCGAAGGCCTCGCTCGAGTCCCACGTAGATACCGAACGGCTGTCGGCGCCGCAGTTGAAGACGCACAGCGCGATGGCGAGCAGACGGTGTCGCCCAACCTGTTCACACGCGGCGCGGGTAGATGAGATCGCTGGCGTGCTCGGCGATCGCGGGACTTAGGGAGCGGGCGCAGGCGGAGCCCCCGGGTTGCAGGCGACGGGCCGAATCGCCGAATCTCCGTCGAGCGCCATCTGCCGCACTAGCGGCGACACGATGCCTCGGGCCCAGACGCTGATCCCCCGACGGTTGACCGAACCCCGCCCGTCCGCGATGATGCCCCGCGCAGCGGGTCCGGCCCGCTGCCGGGAAACCGCCCACGGCGCGGGTCGACGCCGACCCGCCGTTTGTCGACGTCGCAGACGGAGGAGACGATGCACCGCACCGCCAGATTGGTCGCCCTGCTCAGCATGGCCCTCGTCGCCATGCTCGGTTTCGGTTCCCGCGCCCTCGGCCAGGACGGGACGCCGGAGGCCGGAGGGGGCGGCGGACAGAACCGCGGCGACCTTCGCTTCGTCGTCGTCAGCCACGGCCAGGCCTCCGACCCCTTCTGGTCCGTCGTCCAGAACGGCGTCGCCCAGGCCGGCCAGGATCTCGGCGTCGAGGTCGAGTATCAGGCCCCCGACACCTTCGACATGGTCCAGATGGCCCAGTTGATCGACGGCGCCGTCGCCTCCGAACCGGACGGCCTCGTCGTCTCCATCCCCGACGCCGACGCCCTCGGCGAGTCGATCCAGGCCGCGGTTGAGGCCGGCATCCCCGTCGTCTCGATGAACGCCGGCAACGACGTCGCCGAGGAGCTCGGCGTTCTGACCCACGTCGGCCAGACCGAGTTCGAGGCCGGCGTCGGCGGCGGCGAGCGGATGGCCGAGGCGGGCGTCACCACCGCCATCTGCGCCAACCAGGAGGTCGGCAACGCGTCCCTCGACGCCCGCTGCGACGGCTTCACCCAGGCGATGGAGGAGGCCGGCGGCACCGTCGAGGTCCTCGAGATCGACCTCAACGACCCGGACGGCTCCCAGGCCCGGATCGAGTCCGCGCTCTCCGCCAACGAGGAGATCGACGGCGTCTTCACCCTCGGTCCGACCGGCGCCGCCCCCGCCCTCGCCGCGGTCGAGGCCGCCGGCGTCGGCGACCGCGTCCAGCTCGCCACCTTCGACCTCTCGCCCGAGGTCCTCGAGGCGATCGTCGCCGGCGACGTCCTCTTCGCCATCGACCAGCAGCAGTACCTCCAGGGCTACCTCCCGATCGTCCTCCTCACCCTCAACGCCGAGAACCTCAACACCATCGCCAACCCCGTCCTCCAGACCGGCCCCGGCTTCGTCACCCAGGAGAACGCCGAGCGCGTCATCGAGCTCTCCGACGCCGGCACCCGGTAGCGGAGTCGTCAGGAGTCAGGAGAACCATCGTGGATGGAGGGGCAGGGCTTGCCCTGCCCCTCCCCGCGATCCCCGACGGGGGCGGGGACGGCCCGCCGCCCCCGTCACCCCGGGGGTACCGGCTTCTGGCTTCTGACGACTCCCCGGAGGAGACGCGATGGCCGCCACCCAACCCGCCGCCGCCCGCCCCGTCGCCGACGAGCGCGTCGCCCAGACCGGCCTCCTCCGCCGCCTCCTGGCACGACCGGAGCTCGGCGCCGTCGCCGGCGCGATCGGCGTCTGGCTCTTCTTCGCCCTCGCCGCCGGCGACCGCGGCTTCCTCTCTCTCCGCGGCACCGCCAACTACCTCGAGGTCGCCGCCCAGCTCGGTATCCTCGCCGTCGCCGTCGCCCTCCTCATGATCGGCGGCGAGTTCGACCTCTCGATCGGCTCCGTCGTCGGCGCCTGCGGCATCGTCACGGCCCTCCTCGCCGTCGAGTTCGGTTGGAGCCTCTGGCCGGCCCTCCTCGTCTCCCTCCTCGTCGCCGTCGGCATCGGCGTCCTCAACGGCTACCTCGTCCTCCGCACCGGCCTCCCCTCCTTCATCGTCACCCTCGGCACCCTCCTCATGGTCCGCGGCGTCACCGTCGGCATCACCCGCCAGGTCACCGGCCGCACCGTCGTCGGCGGCATCGACGACGCCCCCGCCTACGCCGGCGCCCGCGCCCTCTTCGCGTCCGACCTCTCCCTCGCCGGCACCGGTTTCTCGGTCGCCATCCTCTGGTGGCTCGGCATCGCCGCCCTCGCCACCTGGCTCCTGCTCCGGACCGCCTTCGGCAACTGGATCTTCGGCGTCGGCGGCAACCTGCAAGCGGCGCGCAACGTCGGCGTCCCGATCTCCCGCGTCAAGGTCCTCCTCTTCGTCGGCACCGCCGCCGCCGCCTGGCTCGTCTCCGCCATCCAGATCCTCGGCGCCCGCTCCGCCGACGTCGTCCGCGGCGTCGGCTTCGAGTTCACCGCCATCATCGCCGTCGTCATCGGCGGCACCCTGCTTACCGGTGGCTACGGCTCCGCCGTCGGCGCCGTCTTCGGCGCTCTCATCTACGGCATGGTCCGCCAGGGGATCGTCTTCCTCGGCGTCGACCCCGGCTGGGAAGACGCCGTCCTAGGCGGCATGCTCGTCGTCGCCGTCCTCGTCAACCGCGCCATCCGCGCCCGCGCCATGGCGACGAAGTGATCCGGGGGCCGAAGTCCTCGATGTGCGCTTCCGGTGTTGGACCGACGAGCGCGCGCCGGGCCCCCGAAAACGGGGCGCGCGTGTCCACCGATGCCGACGCTCGCGAGCCGGCTCCTCGAGCGGCGTGGGGAGGACCGTCGATGGGCGGTACAGGGAGCACGACGACCGATCGCGGCCCGATCAAGGAGTACGCGTACGTCCGCTACCGGGATCCCACGGACGCCTTCCGTCCCTACGACGCGCGATGCCCTACGGTCGCCCGGCGTGTGGCCGGGCTCGTTCGGGATCAGCTGCCAGGGGCGCGGGTCGAGCACGTCGGCAGCACCGCCGTGCCCGGCTGCCCGGGCAAGGGGGTCGTCGACCTGATGCTCCCGTACGCCCCTGGCGACCTCGATGCAACCTGCTCCGCGGTCCGGAGACTTGGCTTCCAACTCTACCTCGGCCGCGACCCGTTTCCCCCGGAGCGGCCCGTCTACGTCGGGACGTTGACGCACGGCGACCCCTTCCGCCTCCACCTTCACCTCATCCCCGTGGCCGATCCGGAGGTCGCGGCGCAGCGGCGCTTCCGCGATGCGCTGCGGGCCAACCCGGCGCTGGTGGCCGCCTACGCCGAGCAAAAGCGAGCCGTCCTTGCCGCCGGAGCCGCCGACGCCGGCGACTACAACAACGGCAAAGCGGCGTTCATTCGGTCGGTGGTGGATGCCCAGGCGGTGGCCGCCGTCGACTGGTAGCCGTCGTGGCGGCGATGGCGACCCCGTCGATCGGTGCGCCAGCGCGCCCAAGCAAGACCGGTTCGCGGGTGATCGCCGATGCTTGTAAGACCGCGCTCAGCCGTCGGCGGGGCCTCGTGGGCTTGGTCCGGGGCGATTAGCCCCGGTCGGCGCGAGCGCCACGCCGACCATTCGGAGTCGGTCTTCAGACCACTGCGGCAGATTCCGTCCGTCCACCCGTCAGCGTTTGACCGGGAGCCCCCACCATGGCCGCCCCCACCGCCCCCCTCCTCGAGGTTGCCAACGTCTCCAAGTATTTCGGCGGCGTCATCGCCCTTAAGGACATCTCGATGACCGTCCACGCCGGCGAGGTGATGTGCCTCCTCGGCGACAACGGTGCCGGCAAGAGCACCCTGATCAAGATCTTCAGCGGCGTCCACCCCCCCAGCGAGGGCCGCTTCCTGGTGGAGGGCCGCGAGGTCCGTTTCGCCTCCCCGCGCGACGCCCTTGCCGCCGGCATCGCCACCGTCTACCAGGACCTGGCGATGATTCCCTTGATGAGCATCTCCCGCAACTTCTTCCTCGGCAACGAGCCGACCACGGGCGTCGGGCCCCTCCGCCGCTTCGACCACCGCCGCGCCGACCGCGTCACCCGCGACGAGCTGGCGAAGATGGGCATCCGCGTCCGCGACACCGACCAGGCGGTCGGCACGCTCTCCGGCGGCGAGCGCCAATCCGTCGCCATCGCCCGCGCCGTCCACTTCGGTGCCAAGGTCCTGATCCTCGACGAGCCGACCGCCGCCCTCGGCGTCAAGGAGGCCGGCGTCGTGCTGCGCTACATCGCCCAGGCTCGTGCCCGCGGCCTCGGCGTCGTCTTCATCACCCACAACGTCCACCACGCCTACCCCATCGGCGACCGCTTCACCCTCCTCAACCGCGGCCGCTCCTACGGCACCTTCGCCAAGACCGACGTCAGCCGCGAAGAGGTCGTCGCCATGATGGCCGGCGGCGAGGAGCTCGAAGAGCTCGGCCACGAGCTCGAAGAGTTCGCCCGATCGGACCGGGTTGCCGGCGGGGCCATGGCCGAGACGGGCCGTGAGCTCGCGGCCGAGGCGCGGGCGATCGGCGCCTCGGCCTCGGAACCGCGCTAGCGGCCTACGCCCGGGCTCCGGGAACCGGCGCCGGGTTCCGAAGGGACGCCGCTCGCCGCGCCCAAGCCCCCGCAGGCTTCGAGATGCGTGCGACCGCCTCGATGCCCGGCAGCGGACAACGGGCGTCGCCGGCCGCGGCCCGCCACCCATCGCGGGCGGCGACGCCTCTTCCAGCGATAGCCTCGTCCTCCTTCCGCTCGTCCGCGGCAACCCTGCCGAGCGACCGGGACAGCTTGGGATCGCCAACGTGCCGAGCGGGGTCTGGATCGACGAGGAGGGCGCCATCGTGCGCCCCCCCGAGACCGCGTACCCGGCCCACCCCAACTACGGGGACCGGGCGACCCCGCCGGGTGCCTCGGCCCGGGAGGCGGCCGAGATCGCGGAGGTGAGGAAGCTGCGGACGGAGCCGGAGGCGTACGTCGCCGCCCTCCGCGACTGGGCGGAGCACGGGGCGCGGGGCCGCTTCGCCCTCCCGCCCGGGGAGGTGCTGCGCCGGGGCCGCCCGCGCCCCCCTGAGGAGG
>CADCWL010000119.1:0-357 GCA_902806405.1 uncultured Thermomicrobiales bacterium
TTCGCGCCCAGCCCGGCAGCCGCCACGGCTACGACGTCGTCGACGCCGCGGTCATCAATCCGGAGCTCGGCGGCGAGGCGGCGTTCGACGCTCTGGTCGCGGCGCTCCGCGCGCGGGGGATGGGGCTGCTGCTCGACGTGGTGCCGAACCACATGGGGGTCGCTCGCGGCCACAACGCCTGGTGGCAGAATCTCCTCGAGAACGGCCAAGCGTCCCCTTACGCCGCGTTCTTCGACGTCGATTGGCATCCCCCCGACCGGGCGCTGCACGGCAAGGTGTTGCTGCCGATCCTGGGCGATCGCTACGGCGCGGTCCTGGAGCGCGGCGAGTTGCGCCTCCGCCTGACGGAGGGCGCGT
>CADCWL010000119.1:367-5476 GCA_902806405.1 uncultured Thermomicrobiales bacterium
CCGCCCGGATTGGAGCTGCAGAGCATCGTCACCGCCCTCGAACGGCTCTCCGGGCCGTGCCCGCCCGGCCCGGAGGCGGTGGCGGAGCGGCAGCGGGAGCAGACCGTCGCCAAGCGACGGCTGGCCGCTCTGCTGCGGGCATCGGCGCCGATCCGGTCCGCGGTCGCCCGCGCGGTAGCTGAGGCCAACGGGACGCCGGGCGACCCCGCCTCGTTCGACCTGCTCCACGGCCTGCTCGACGCCCAGCCGTACCGGCTCGCCTTCTGGCGGGTGGCGGCGGAGGAGATCAACTACCGCCGCTTCTTCGCCGTCAACGAGCTGGCCGCCATCCGGCAGGAGGAGCCGGCCGTCTTCGCCGCGACCCACGCCCTGCTCCTGCGCCTCCTCGCCGACGGCAAGGTCGCCGGCGTCCGCGTCGACCACCCGGACGGCCTCTGGGACCCGCCGGGGTACTTCCGGGCGCTGCGCGAGGCGGCGGGTTGGGGGGTCGAGGGGGCGGAGCGGCCCCCTTCCGGCCCCGAGAACGGAGGAGAACAACCGGACAAGCCGGGCCTCGTCGCCCCTTCCTCCCCCTCGGCGCCCCCGCCCTTCCCGTTCTCCCTCATCGTCGAGAAGATCCTCGAGCACGGCGAGGATCTGCCGGAGGGGTGGCCGGTCGATGGCACGGTCGGCTACGACTTCGCGGCGGCGACCGGGCTCTTCGTCGACGGCGCGAACCGGCGCGCCTTCGACGAGCTGTATGCCCGCTTCGTTGGCGGCAACGTCGCCTTCGCCGACGAGGTCTACGCCGGGAAGGAGACGATGTTGCGGACGGCCTTCGTCGGCGAGCTCAACGTCCTCGCCCGGGCGCTGAACCGCATCGCCGAGCAGGATCGGCACACGCGCGATTTCACCCTCGATACCCTGCGCCGGGCGCTTCGGGAGACGATCGCCTGCTTCCCCGTCTATCGCACCTACGTGACCTGCGGGCCGGACGGCGAGGCGGCGGTCTCGGAGCGGGACCGGCGCTACGTCGAGACGGCGATCGCCCGCGCGAAGCGGCGTGCCCCGGCGATCGACGCGTCGGTCCTCGACTTCGTCGGCGCGGTGCTGCTCGCCGGCGGCGGCGGTGACCCGACGCCGGCACGGCAGGCCGAGCGCTGCCGCTTCGCGATGCGGTTCCAGCAGCTCACCGGGCCGGTGATGGCGAAGGGGGTGGAGGACACCGCCTTCTATCGCTATCACCGGCTCGTCTCCCTGAACGAGGTCGGCGGCGATCCGGCCCGGTTCGGCACCCCGCCCGCCGCCTTCCACCGCCAGAACGCCGAGCGCCGCCGGCGCTGGCCGCACGCCCTGCTCGCCTCCTCCACCCACGATACCAAGCGGAGCGAGGACGTCCGCGCCCGGATTGCCGTCCTCTCCGAGCTGCCGGGGGCGTGGCGGGCGGCGATCAACCGCTGGGCGCGCCTCAACCGCCGGCACAAGACCCGGGTCGACGGCCGCCCGGCGCCCGACCGAAACGACGAGTGCCTCCTCTACCAGACCCTCCTCGGCGTCTGGCCGGAGGAGGGCCCCGACGGGGACGGGGGATCTCCCCCCGAGCCCGCGTTCACCGAGCGGATCGTCGCCTACATGGCGAAGGCGACCCGCGAGGCGCAGATCCACACGAGCTGGAACGCCCCCCACGAGGCGTACGAGGCCGCCACGACGGGGTTCGTCCGCGCCCTGCTCGATCCCGCGACCGGCGGTCCGTTCCTGAAGGACGCGGCCGCCCTGCGGGCGACGCTCGCCCACGTCGGGGCCTTCAACGCCCTCTCCCAGCAGCTCCTGAAGCTGACCTCTCCCGGCGTGCCGGACCTCTACCAGGGGACCGAGCTGTGGGACCTGAGCCTGGTCGACCCCGATAACCGGCGGTCGGTCGACTACGCCGGTCGGATGCGGCGGCTGCGGGAGCTGCGCCGGCGCCGCCCCTCCCCCCGCCTTGCGCGGGACCTGGTGGCGGCCAAGGCGGACGGCCGCGTTAAGCTCTTTCTGACGCAGCGGGCGCTCGACTGCCGTCGTGCGCGGCCGGACCTCTTCGCACGCGGGGCCTACCTTCCGCTGGAGGCGCGGGGCGGCACCGCGACCGGCGCCGAGGCGGGGGACCACGTCTGCGCCTTCGCCCGCCGCACCGACGAGCCGGCCGCCGAGGTCGTCGTCGCCGTGCCCCGCCTGGTCGCCGGCCTCTGCGGTGCCCGGGGGGATGGCAAGAGCGAGCCGATCCCGCCGACCGGCGGCGGCATCTGGGGGGACGCGACGCTGCCGGTGCCCGGCCTCGTCGGCGGCGAGAGGTACCGCAACGTCTTCACCGACGAAAGGGTTGGGGCGATGGCGGCGGCGGGTGGCGGCGCGCTGCCGCTGGCGGCGGTCTTCGCGTCGTTCCCGGTCGCGCTGCTGGAACGGGTCGGGGATGGCTGACGGGGCACGGCGCCCCGGGGCCTTGGCGGCACCCCCGTGCGGCTGCCTCCACCCCCGCTCGGCAACGGCCGGGCCGATCACGGCCCGGCCGACATCGACCGTTGCGGCCGGCGACGGGGGCCGACCCGCGGCTCGGCCCCGACCATCGGGGCGGCGCGGAGACCACACGGAGCGTGACCGATGACCGACGCGACGGGATGGCACCCCGAGATGGGGGCCAACGTGGCCGCCGACGGCACGCGCTTCCGCGTCTGGGCGCCGAACGCGGCCCGGGTCGAGGTCGCGATCGAGGACGTCGGCGGGACCGCGTTCCATCCCCTGGCGGCCGGGGTGGACGGCGTTCACGCCGGGACCGTCCCCGGCGTCGGCGCCGGCGCGCGCTACCGCTACCGGCTCGACGGGGGTGGGGCCTACCCCGACCCCTATTCGCGGTTCCAGCCGGAGGGGCCGCACGGGCCGTCGGAGGTGATCGACCCGGCCGCGTTCGCCTGGACGGACGGCGATTGGCCGGGCCTCTCCGCGCAGGGGCTGGTGATCTACGAGTGCCACGTCGGGGCGATGACGCCGGAGGGGACCTTCGCGGCGCTGATCGGCGAGCTGCCGGAGCTGAAGCGGCTGGGGGTCACGGCGCTGGAGTTGATGCCGGTCGCCACGGGCCCCGGGCGCCGCACCTGGGGCTACGATGGGGTCGACCTCTTCGCCCCCTTCCCTGCCTACGGCCGGCCCGAGGAGCTGAAACGCCTGATCGACGCCGCGCACCGCCTCGGCCTCGGCGTGCTGCTCGACGTCGTCTACAACCACCTCGGGCCGGACGGCAACTACCTGCGCGCCTTCGCCGACGCCTACTTCACGCGCCGCCACGCGACCCCGTGGGGCGACGCCCTCAACTACGACGGGCCCGGCAGCCGCTTCGTCCGCGACCTCGCCATCGACAACGCCCGCTTCTGGCTGGCGGAGTACCACCTCGACGGCCTCCGCCTCGACGCGACCGACCACATCGTCGACGACGGCCCGACGCACCTGCTGGCGGAGCTGACCGAGCGGGCGCGGGCCGCCACCCCGCGCTCCGTCCTCCTCTTCGCGGAGGAGGCGCGCAACGACGTCCGCACGATCCGGCCCCGGGAGGAGGGGGGGTACGGCCTCGACGGCGTCTGGGCGGACGATTTCCACCACGCCGTCCATGTCTTCCTGACGGGCGAGCAGGGGGGCTACTACGCCGGCTACGAGGGGACGCCGGCCGAGATCGCGACCGCGCTGACGGAGGGCTTCGTCTACCAGGGACAGCCGAGGAGGGGGGGCGGCCCGCCGCGGGGGACGCGCGTCACCGACGAGCCGGCGAGCGCCTTCGTCTTCTGCCTCCAGAACCACGACCAGGTCGGCAACCGGGCCTACGGCGAGCGCCTGCACCACGTCGTCGATGCCGGCCGCTACGCCGTCGCCTCCGCCCTGCTGCTGCTGGCGCCGCAGACGCCGCTCCTCTTCATGGGGCAGGAGTTTGCCGCCTCCGCCTCCTTCCTCTACTTCACCGACCACGAGCCGGAGCTGGGACAGCGGGTGACGGAGGGCCGCCGCGGGGAGTTCGCGGGCTTCCCCGCCTTCGCCGACCCCCACCTCCGGGAGACGATCCCCGACCCCCAGGCCGAAGCGACCTTCGTCCGCTCTCGCCTCGATCTGCGGGAGCGCCGGGCCAATGCCGGCATCTACCGCCTCTATCGGGACCTGCTCGCCCTCCGCCGCGACGACCCGGTCCTGGTCCGGCAGGATCGGGTGGCGACGCGGGTCGAGGTCGTCGGCCCCCAGACCCTGGTGATGCACCGCCACCGCGGCGACGAGCACCGCCTCCTCGTCGCCAACTTCGGCCCGTCCCGCGGCATGGATCCGATCGATCCGGCGCTCGGCGGCCTTCCGGCGGCGGGAGCGCGGCTGCTCCTCTCGACCACGGCGCGCCACTACGGCGGCACCGGGGCGCGGGCGGGGCTGCTCGGGCGGGGAGCGGCGCGCCGGCTGGAGGTGCCGGCGCGCGCGGCGGCGCTGTTCGGATGGTCGGCGTAGGCGGTTCGGAGGCGTCACAACCGCCGGCCCTGGTCAAGGTGGAGGGCGTCCTCGACCTCGACACCACGCTCGACGAGCGTGACCGGCCGTTCGACGCGTGGGCGCGAACGTCCGTCCGCGCCCGCCTGGGGGTGCCCGAAGGGGTAGAGCCCGAACGGACGCTGGCTGCCAAGCTCCCGTGGGACGCCGGCGGGTCGGAACCGAAGGACGCCGTGGTCCGCCGTCCGAGGGCGGGACATTCCCTCCTCCCTGGCGGACGTTGAGCTCCTGGTCGAAGCCGCTCGGAAGGAGATCCTCGGCCACGTCGTGGCCGTCGCTGAGGCCACCCCGCGCCCCTTGGCTGCGCTCCACCGGAGCACGGTGCCGTGGCGCACCGTCACCAACGGCTCGGGCTCGACGGACGGGCCACGTGCGTCGTCGTCTCGGCGGTGCTCAGCGCGCTGAAGCCCTCGCCCGAGATCCTTCAAGGCGGTGGCCCGTCGGGCATCGCTCCGCGCGAGACCCCGTTCGGGGGAGACGGGCCCGAGGCCGACTTAGCGCGTGTTGCACAGCCCGTGGAGGTGGCGCGACGCCTCCGCGGCGGGTGGCGGCCGGTGAGCCGCGCCCCGACCGCCTTCGCCC
>CADCWL010000120.1 GCA_902806405.1 uncultured Thermomicrobiales bacterium
GAGAAGCATCGCACCGAGGGCGCGGCAGAGCCACGCGGGGACCCGGTCCAGCGGCGCGCCGGTCGCGAGCAGCTCCAGCACGCGGCGTTGGCCGGCCAGGGCCGCTGCCGCGCGCTCCCGGTCGCTCACGTCCTTGGCGCTGCCGACGATCCCGACCGTCCGCCCGCCAGCGTCCCGGACAGCCGCCTTGCTCGTCAGTTGCCACCGCCCCACGTCGGGACCGGCCGTCTGCGGCTCGAGCTCGTCGCGGAGGGGTTGCCCGGTCGCCAGGATGCGCTCCTCGTCGGCCCGGAAGCGGCGGGCCAGCGGCTCGGGGTAGAAGTCGGCGTCGGTCTTGCCGAGGACCTGGTCGGGGTGCTCGCAGC
This sequence comes from uncultured Thermomicrobiales bacterium, assembly GCA_902806405.1. Taxonomy (GTDB): domain Bacteria; phylum Chloroflexota; class Chloroflexia; order Thermomicrobiales; family UBA6265; genus CADCWL01. Next base: position 366 of record CADCWL010000120.1, read on the forward strand.
CCAGCGCGGACGCCGCGGCCCGATTCAGGTGGGTGAAGCGGGAGGCCGTGTCCTTGACGTAGATCGGGTCGGGCAGGTTGTCCATGAGCGCGCGCAGCAGGTCGCGCTCGTGCCCCGGCCCCTCCTCACGGCGTCGCTGCTCCGCCCCCTCGGCGGCGCGGCGCTCGACGTGCGCCAGCCGGGCCCGGAGCCAGGCCGCGTCCAGCGGCTTCCCCAGGCAGTCGTCGGCGCCCGCCCCGACGGCCGCCTCCGCGTCCTCGGGCCGCGCGCGGTCCACGAGCACAAGGATCGCTCCGGGGTAGCCACCGGGCCGCGCCCGCAACCGGCGCAAGAGATCCAGTCCGTCGGCCCCCGGCAGGTCCCGGTCGAGGAGGACCAACGGGAAGGCGCCCTCCCGGCAGGCCGCCCAGGCCGCCTCGGCGTCCCCGACGGCCTCGACCTCGTGCCCGCGCTCCGCCAGCGCCCGCGTCGCCACGCCGCGCACCGATCCGCACCCCGCAACGACGAGCGCCTTCATGGCTCCCCTTGCCGCGCGAACGCGGGCTCCACCTACTGGGCAAGTTCCCGCATCACGGACGAACGACGGGGCGCGAGCGTTGGGCTTGCCGGTTGGTCATTATGGCACGTCCGCTGCGGCCACCCCCGGTCACCGCCGGCCACCGTGGCCCCGGCGGTCCGCGGAGCGCCGGGGACCGGCCCGGTGACGCGGGGCACTGGCAGGGGGTCGGGGGCATCGGGCGAGGCGCTGCTCGGCTGGGACGACCGCTCGACCCCAGGGGAGGAGGGGCACGAAACACCCCCGCGCGAGCGGCCTCCCGCCACCGGTCCCCCTGGCTCCGGAGTGACGCGTCGGCCGGACGCCGGGCGGACGGACGAGAGCGGTTGGGGCGGGCACGGACAGGGCGCGCAAAGCCAGCCCGGGCGAGCGATCCCAACCACCCCGACGATACTCCGACGCCATCCTGGTGGAGTGTTGATAAGATGCGACACCCGCGAGAGGGAGCGACGGCGCCCCTCGTATCCAGTCGGAGGAGACGCCGATGCCCCGCCGCCCGATCGCGTTGCTCGTCGCCGTCCTCCGTCTCCTCCCGCCGGGATCGTCGGTCGTGGCCGCCGACGGTTCGGGGGCGACGTGCGCGGACTTCGACTCCTACGAATGGGCGCAGAGCGTCTAGGACGAGGACCCGGACGAAAACGACGACCTCGACCCGGACGGCGACGGCATCGCCTGCCCCGAGCTGCCCCAGGGTGGCGCCGCCCCGGCCCTCTGGACGGAGGAGGTCCCCGGCCGGACCGCCGAGGCGCCCCTGCTGCGCGTCGTCGACGGCGACACGATCGAGATCGAGACCGACGACGGCGACGAGGCGACCGTCCGCCTGATTGGCGTCGACACCCCGGAGACCAAGGACCCCCGGCGGGGCGTCCAGTGCTTCGGCGCCGAGGCGACCGCCTTCACCTCGCTGCTCCTGTCGCTGGCGGACGGGGGCGAGATCCGGGTCGAGCGCGACCTCTCCGACACCGACGGTTACGACCGGCTGCTGCGCTACGTCTGGCTCGAGATCGGGGGCGAGCCGTACCTGCTCAACGAGGCGATCGCCCGCTCCGGCTACGGGGACAGCAGCCCGTATCCGCCGGACGTGAAGCACCAGGACCGGATCGACGACGGCGAGCGGTTCGCGCGGGAGTACCAGCTCGGGCTGTGGCGGGCGACCGGCGGGCGGCGCGGTCGCTCGCTGTTGGTCGCGACCGCCAGAGTCTCCGTCCCCGCGTCGATCTTCTGCGCGCGACACCGCTACCGGCGGCCGCGAAGCACGCGCTCGTCGACGGGCTCGGGGCCGAAGCGTTGGCGGCCACGCGTGGCATCCGACAGCGCGCCTGACGCCCCCGCGGCGACCGCGGGGGCACCCGACTCGCTCCGTGCGCCGCCGTTCGTCCGCGATCCCCGGGGCACGGTGGACCACTCCCGCGCCCACGTCGCGGTGGTGAGTGACCCCGCGCCTCCGCTCGACGGTGGGGCGGGCGGGACGGCCGGCGCCGGCGGGGCCGCGAGGCCGACGCCGGGCGGTGCCCGGGGCGCCGTGCACGGCGCCGCGGAGGGCGGATACGACCGCCACGGCTTGCGCCGGCACGCTGATTGCACTATTGTTGATCGAGAACTTAGATTTCCTCGTAAGGAGCGCACCCGGTGGACACCAAGCCGACGAGGACGATCGACCGACGACGGTTCGTGCAGGGGGCGGCGGCGCTGCCGGTGGCGGGCTTGCTGGCCGCGAGGCGGGGTCGCGCAGGCGTCGCGGCGCAGGGGGAGCCGGTCCGCTTCGGCGTCTCCGGCCCGCTCAGCGGCAACAGCGCCGAGTACGGGCGGATCTGGCAGCGGGCGATGGACCTGGCCCGCGACGAGATCAACGCGGCCGGCGGCATCGCCGGGCGGCCGCTGGAGCTCGCCTACGAGGACACCCAGTCCGACCCGAAGCAGTCGGTCCCGGTCGCCCAGAAGTTCGTCGGCGACGCCGGCATCCTGGCCGAGTTGGGGGACTTCGCGAGCCCCGCCTCGATGGCCGCCTCCCCGATCTACGAGCGGGGCGGGCTGGTCCAGTTCGGCTTCACCAACTCCCACCCCGACTTCACGAAGGGGGGGGAGCACATGTTCAGCACGACCCTCTCCCAGGTGCAGGACGCCGCCTTCCTGGCGAAGACGGCGTTCGAGCGGGTCGGCAAGAAGCAGGCGGTCCTCTACCGCAACACCGACTGGGGAAAGATCACCCAGGGGCTCTACGTCTCGGCGCTGGAGGAGCTCGGCGGCGAGGTCGTCGCCGTCGAGAGCTACCTGGAGAACGAGCGCGACTTCCGAACCCTGCTGACGAAGGTGCGCGACGCCCAGCCCGAGGTCGTGACCCTCATCTCCTACTACACCGACGGCGCGCTCCTCGCGCAGCAGGCGCCGCAGGCCGGGCTGACCGCCAAGCTGGTCGCCAACGGCGCCTGCAACTCGCCCCAGTTCCTGGAGCTGGGCGGGCCGGCGACTGAGGGGGTGGTGACGACGACCGTCTTCTTCCCCGGCGACCCGCGGCCGGAAGCGCAGGCGTTCGTCGGCGCCTACCGCGAGCGCTACCAGCTGGAGCCGGACTCGTTCGGCGCGCTCGCCTACGACGGGGTCAAGATCCTCGCCTGGGCGGCGGAGCGCGGCGGCTTTGAGCGGGAGGGCATCCGCCAGGCCCTGGCCGAGGGGACCGATATCCCGAGCGTCGTCTACGGCCCCTTCCGCTTCGCGGAGGACCGCCGCGTCGAGAACGCGGCGATGGTGCCGATCCAGGTCAAGGGCGGGGCGTTCGCGGCGTTCGCGTAGCGAGCGCGCCCCGTCGGCAACCGCCGACGCGTGCGGACGGGGTTCCGGGATTGCACCGAGCAGCGCCGCCATCCCGAGCGGGCGAGTCGTCCCTCCCGTGCCCACGCGGCGGCGGAGGGATTCCTCGCGCCTCGGAATGACGGCGTCGTTCGAGCGTTACCGGCGTTGCTTGACCGGCCCGCGGTCCCTCGCCAAGGTAGTCATTCCCCGATGCTCGACGCCCTCGTCACCGGCCTCATCACCGGCAACACGTACGCCCTGATCGCGCTCGGGATCTCCCTGATCTTCGGCGTGGCGGACCTGATCAACTTCGCGCACGGCTCGGTCTTCGCGGCCGGGGCGATGGTCGGCTGGTGGCTCGGGGCGGATCTCGGCTGGCCGCTCTGGGCGGCGGCGGCCGGGGCGGTCGCCGTCACGGTGGCGCTGGGGCTGCTGATCGAGCGGCTGGCGCTGCGGCCGCTGGTCGGCGGACCGCCGATCGCGCCGCTGCTGTCGACGGTGGCGATCGGGCTGATCCTCGACCGCGGACTGGAGCTGGTCTTCGGACCGGAGACGCGGCGCTTCCCGAGCGCGCTGGCGACCGGCAACTTCCGCGTCGGCGGCATCCGCTTCGGCACGCTGGACCTCGTGATCCTGGCGACGAGCCTGATCGGGATGGGCGCCTTGTGGCTCTTCCTGCGGCGCTCGCGTCTCGGCTGGGCGGTGCGGGCCACGGCGCAGGACCGGGACGCGGCGCGGCAGATGGGGGTCAACGTCGAGGGGGTGCAGGGGCTCTCGTTCGCGCTCGCCTCGGGGCTGGCCGGGGTCGGCGGCGTGCTGGTCGGGATGTACTACGGCAACATCGAGCCGAGCATCGGCTTCGACGCCGGCATCTCCGGGTTCACCGCCGCCGTGCTGGGGGGACTCGGCAGCCTGCCGGGGGCGGTCGTCGGCGGGCTGCTGCTGGGGGTCGCCGAGAGCCTCGGCGTGACCTGGTTCGGCGGCAGCACGCGGCAGCTCGTCTCCTTCGCCGTCCTGATCGGCGTCCTCTGGCTGCGCCCGAACGGGCTGCTCGGCGCGGCCGGGGCGCTGCGGGAGCCGCTGACCGGCACCTTCGCCGGGGGAGGGGCGGCGCTCCGGGTACGGCCGTGGCAGGTCGCGCTCGGCGCCGCGCTGGCGCTCGGGGTGCTGCCGCTGGTGGCGAACCCCTACCAGCTCCAGGTGGCGACGCTGGTCGCGATCTACGCGCTGCTGGCGCTCTCCCTGACGCTGGTGGCGGGGACCGCAGGGCAGGTTTCGCTCGGGCAGGCCGGCTTCTTCGCGATCGGCGCCTACGCGGCGGGGCTGCTGACGACCGACGGGGGGTGGGGCTTCTGGCCGGCGCTGTTGGCGGCGGGGGTCGTCGCCGCGATCCTCGGGCCGATCGTGATCGCGCCGGCGCTGCGGCTGCGCGGGCACTACGTCTCGATCGCGACCCTCGGCATCGGGGCGATGGTGGCGGCGGTGATCCTGAACTGGGAGGACCTCACGTACGGCCCCCTCGGCATCTTCGGCATCCCGCCGCCGACCTTCTTCGGGCGGGAGATCGTGGCGCCACGCGACACGTTCTGGTTGGCGTCCGCCGTGCTCCTGGTCGGCGCGGGGTTGGTCTGGCGCTTGCAGCGCTCCCAGCTGGGGCTGGCCTGGCGGGGGGTGCGCGACGACGAGGTGGCGGCGCGCAGCGTCGGGGTCGACCTGGCGAGCTCGAAGGCGCTGGCGTTCGCGGTCGGGGCGTTCCTCAGCGGGCTGGCGGGAAGCCTGCTGGCGCACCAGTTCACCTACATCGCGCCGGACACCTTCGGCTTCCAGGTCTCGCTGCTGGCGCTGACGGTGGTCGTTCTCGGCGGGATGTCGAACATCCTCGGGGCGATCCTGGCGGCGGCGGTCCTGGTCGGGGCGCCGGAGCTGTTCCGCCCGCTGCAGGACGTCCGCATCCTCGCCTACGGCCTGATCTTGCTGCTGCTGGTTCGGTTTCGGCCGCAGGGGCTGCTGGGGGTCCGATGAGCGGCTCGAACGGCCGGGTGTCCGGTGGCGAGGCGACGATCACGGTGACGCGAACGCCGACGCCGGAGGCGCCGCCGGCGGCGGCCGCGCCGCGCTCCGCCGCGGGCGGCGCGCCGATGCTGACGGTGCGGAACCTCTCGAAGCGTTTCGGCGGGGTACGGGCGGTCGATGGGGTCTCGTTCGAGGTCCTGCCGGGTCAGACGGTGAGCGTGATCGGGCCGAACGGCTCGGGCAAGACGACCCTCTTCAACCTCCTCGCCGGCGCGCTGCGGCCGGACGGCGGCGAGGTCGTGCTGGCGGGGGAGCGGACGACCGGCCGGCCGGCGGAGCGGATCGCGGAGCTGGGGCTGGCGCGGACGTTCCAGAACGGGCGGGTCTTCGGCAACATGACCGTCGGCGAGAACGTCCTGTTGGGGCGCCACACGCGGCAGCGGGCGGCGCGGCCCCTCGCCGCGCTGCGGCACATCCCCGTGGTGCGCTGGCTGCCCCTGGTGGCGGAGACGCTGCTGGCGCTGGCCCGGCCCGCGGCGGTGCGGCGGGAGGAGGGGGAGGCCGAGGCCGCCGTCGAGCGGCAGCTCGGCCGCTTCCGGGAGCGGCTGCTGCCGCGGCGGGACGACCTCGCCTTCTCGCTCTCGTACGCGAACCGGCGCCGGACCGAGATCGCCCGCGCGCTGGCGATGGAGCCGCGGCTGCTCCTGCTCGACGAGCCGACGGCCGGCATGAACCAGACCGAGACGGCCGAGGTGCTGGACCAGCTCCGGCAGCTCCGCGCCGCGGGCCAGACGATCGTGCTCGTCGAGCACAAGCTCGACCTGGTGATGGAGCTCTCCGACCGGGTCGTGGTTCTCGACCACGGCCAGGTCATCGCCGACGGGCCGCCGGCCGCCGTCCAGGCCGACGAGCGGGTGGTCGAGGCCTACCTTGGCCGGCGGCGAGCGGTCCCGCGCGACGGCAGGGAGCGGACCGCCCGCCTTGCCCCACCCCCCGCGCCCGCGGCGGCGATCCCGCCGCCGGACCGGGCTCGACCGTCGGCGGCGACCCTGCTGAAGGTGGAGAAGGTCGACGTCTTCTACGGACCGGTGAAGGCGCTCGCCGAGGTTTCCCTGGAGGTGGGGGCGGGCGAGATCGTCTGCCTGCTCGGCGGCAACGCCTCCGGCAAGTCGACGACGATGAAGACGATCCTCGGTCTGCTGACGCCCCGCGCCGGGCGGGTGCTGCTCGGCGGCGAGGACGTCACCGGGCGGCCGACCGCCGACCGCATCCGGCGCGGCCTCGCTTCGGTGCCGGAGGCGCGGCGGCTCTTCCCGGACATGACGGTCGCGGAGAACCTGCTGATGGGGGCCTACCTGCGGCGGGACGGCGCCGCCGTGCGGGAGGACGCGGAGCGGATGTACGCGCTCTTCCCGCGCCTGGCCGAGCGGCGGCGGCAGGCGGCGGGGACGATGAGCGGCGGCGAGCAGCAGATGCTGGCGATGGCGCGCGCCCTGATGAGCCGCCCGGCGCTGATCTGCATGGACGAGCCGACGATGGGCCTCGCCCCGATCCTGGTCGAGACGGTGCTGGAGACGATCGCGACGGTGAACGCGCAGGGCGTCGCCGTCTTCATGGTCGAGCAGAACGCCTCGCTCGCCCTCTCGATCGCCGACCGCGGCTACGTCGTCCAGAACGGCGCAATCGTGCTCTCGGGCGCGGCGGGGGCGCTGCTGGACGACCCGGCGGTGCAGGAGGCCTACCTGGGGCGGCGGGTGGCGGGGTGACGCCCGTCGCCTCGTCGAGCACTATCATCAGACCATGACAATTGGATACCCGGTGAAATTCTCCGATCGGCTGGCCGACGGCTACCAGCTTACCGTCGCGGACCGGCACCGGTCGGTGGTGCACCGGGGCCAAGCGCCGGGTCGTCTGGTTCGCGCGGAAGCCGACAGCCCGGGGAACAGCGTGCCCGGTCGCTCCCGCGGCATCGGCACCCAGGTCATCGGCCCCGCGCGGCGCGGCGACCGGGTTCGCGCCCCCGCTCCGCGCGGCGTCGGTGGCGCCGCTCGACAGGGGGGCGATCGGTTTGGGGCGGCGCAGGGGAGTGCCGGCGGCGCGTCCGCCGGTCATCGCCCGGGGCGACCCTCACACCGAGGACCGGCACCTCGCACGACCCGCGACCAAGATGAGGAAGGCCCAGCGATGACCACACCGCGACACTACGACGCCGTCGTCGTCGGCGCCGGCCAGGGCGGCGGGCCGCTGGCGAGCGCGCTGGCGGAAGCGGGCAAGAAGACGGCGATCGTGGAGCGGGAGCACGTCGGCGGCACGTGCGTGAACGAGGGGTGCACGCCGAGCAAGACGATGGTCGCCTCCGCCCGCGTCGCCTACCTGGCGCGGCGGGCGGGGGACTACGGGGTGCGGACAGACGAGGTCTCGGTCGAGATGGCGACGGTGCGGCGGCGCAAGCGCGACATCGTCGATTCGTTCCGCGGCGGCAGCGAGCGACGGCTGGAGGGGACCGAGGGCCTCGACCTGCTCCGGGGGGAGGCGCGCTTCACGGCGCCGAGGGCGCTCGCGGTCCGGCTCGACGGCGGCGAGGAGGTGGCGCTGACGGCCGACCTCGTCGTGCTCAACGTCGGCGGTCGGCCCGCCATGCCGCCGGTGCCGGGGATCGACCGGGTGCCGACGCTCGATTCGACGTCGGTGATGGAGCTGGGGGAGGCGCCGGCCCGGCTGCTGGTGCTGGGGGGCGGCTCGGTCGCCGTCGAGTTCGCCCAGATGTTCCGCCGCTTCGGGAGCGAGGTGACGCTGATCCAGCGCGGTCCGCGCCTCCTCGGGCGGGAGGACGCCGACGTCGCCGACGCGGTGGCGGAGGTGCTGCGGGAGGACGGGATCGAGCTGCTGCTCGGGTCCGAGGCGGTCCGCGCGGAGTCGTCCGATGGCGGCAAGGTCCGCTTGACGGTGCGGACGCCGGACGGGGAGCGGACGGTGGAGGGGAGCCACCTGCTGGCGGCGACGGGTCGGACGCCCAATACCGACCTCCTGGACCTCGGGTCCGGCGGGATCGAGACGGACGGGCGCGGCTATGTCCGGGTCGACGAACGGCTGGCGACGACCGCGCCGGGGGTCTACGCGCTGGGCGACATGACCGGCGGCCCCGCCTTCACCCACGCCGCCTACGACGACTACCGGATCGTCCGTGCCAACCTGCTCGACGGCGGCGACCGGACGACGACCGACCGCCTGATGCCGTACGTGGTCTTCACCGACCCCCAGCTCGGCCGGGTCGGGCTCGGCGAGGAGGAGGCGCGGCGGACGGGACGGTCGATCCGCGTCGCGACGATGCCGATGAGCTCGGTCGCCCGGGCCTTGGAGACGGCCGAGCCGCGCGGCTTCATGAAGGCGATCGTCGACGCCGAGACGGGTCAGATCCTGGGCGGCGCGATCCTCGGCCTCGAAGGGGGCGAGCTGATCTCGATGCTGCAGCTGGCGATGCTCGGCAAGCTGCCGTACACGGCGCTGCGCGACGGCGTCTTTGCCCACCCGACGCTGGCGGAGGCGTTCAACAACCTGTTCGCGTCGCTGGACGGGTGAGGCGGCGATCCACCCCACCCCCCGCGCTGGCACCCCGGCGGGAACGGTCGGGTCGGCGCGTCTTGCTGGAGAGGAGCGCATGGGCCTCACGGGACCGCCACGGCCGGGGAGCGCCGACGTCGTCGTCGACGCCGGGCGGCGGCCGACGAACCCGGAGTGGGTGCCCGACGGGCTGGGCCCGCGGGCCGGGGACCGGCTCCGGGTGCCGATCGACCAGGCCGGGACTGCGATTGTCAGGTCAGGGAGGGCGGCGGCGCTCCGGGTTATGGAGGCGATGCACCGGGATCTCGCTGCGTCCGGCATCACCGAGGAGGAGGCTCGGGAGGAGGGGTGACGGGCTCGTGAGGAGCAGTGTAGGGAGCGGCATGGCGGTCTCTGAGCCGCGCCCGTTCGTCGATTCCACCGTGCTGTTCCCCCGGCCGTTTGGGTCGGGTACGCCGGCGGTCATCCTTGATCACCGCGGCGGGGGACGGCTCACCATCGTGCGTTCCCAACCGGTGCGTGCCGAGACGTCGGGAATGATGCGGGGGAAGCGACCGCGCCTCTGGCCGCGCCTCGGGGCCGTGCTTCGGAAGGGTCCGCCGCAGCCGGTCGACGGTCCGACGGCCGACCTGCTGCGCGTCACGGCGGGGTGCAGCAACGTGGCCGACGCGGCCGTCGTTGACGCCGCGATCACGAGCGGCGCCGACGGTTCGGTGAGCGGCAACACGCGCCGCGACGCCCAACCGGCGGCGTTCGGACGCGGGCGTCCCGATCCTGGTGCCCCTGGTGCCGGGTCCGTACGCGGCAACCGCCGTCCCGTAGTGACGAACGACGTGGACGGCGGGCGATGGCGGCCATCCTGATCCGGGCGCAGGAGCCGGGGGACGCGGAGGCGATCGCCGCGATCTTCGCCTGCCCGGGGGTGGTCGCCGGGACGCTGCAACTGCCGCTGCGCTCGGTCGCGGCGGCGCGGGAGCGGCTGGCGGGGGCATCGCCCGACGTGCACCGGCTCGCCGCCGAGATCGACGGGCGGGTCGTCGGGGCGCTCGGGCTGCACGTCCAGACGAACCCGCGGCGGCGGCACTGCGCGGCGATCGGGATGGCCGTCCATGACGGCTTCCAAGGGCGAGGCGTCGGAAGCGCGCTGCTGGTGGCGGCGCTCGACCTGGCCGACGACTGGCTGAACCTGCGCCGGATCGAGCTTGAGGTCTACGTCGACAACACCCCGGCGGTCCGCCTCTACGAGCGGCACGGCTTCGCGATCGAGGGGACGCTGCGCGACTACGCCTTCCGGGGCGGCGGCTACGTCGACGCCTACGCGATGGCGCGGCTGCGGGGGTAGGCCCGGCGCGCCGGGAGCCGGTTACGGGGGGCGCACGCGTCCGCGCTCCTAGCGGAGACGGTAGGCAGGGACACACGTCGAGGCGCCCATTGCCGCCGTCGCCCCGGTTCCTGTTGGACGACGGACGCTGAGGCGGTCTGCCGCCCGGGGGCGCCGGACCGGCTACTCCCCGACCGCGTTCCCCACGACTTCGCGGGTTCCGCCGACCCGGACCGGTTCGGTCGCCCAGGTCTCGGCCCAGGCGGAGATGGCGGCCATCACCTCGTTCAGGGCGGCGCCCTTCGGCGTTAGGCGGTACGCGATCCGGACCGGCGTCGCCGGGATCACCGTCCGGGTGACGATCCCTTCGGCCTCCAGTTCCTTGAGGCGCTCGGAGAGGAGGCGGTCGCTGAGGCCGGGGATGGCGGCGGTGACGTCGCTGAAGCGGGTCGCGCCGGAGAGGAGGACGCGCAGGATCGCGCCGGTCCAGCGGCGGCCGATCAGCTCGACCGCGCGGTGGTAGTTCGGGCAGAAGGCGGAGATGGCGCCGTGGTCCGCGGGTTGACCGGGGCAGCCGGCGTGCTCGTCCATGCGGGAAGTATTACCGATCGTAAGCCGCTTGACAAGGATAAGCTAACGCGGATATAGTGCGTTACGAAGCGTAAGCGGCTTAGGGGCCGCTCGGCGGCGGGCCGGTCGTCGCCGGCGGCCGCCGCCGCGCAGTGGACGGACGCGCCGGGGTCGTAGCTGGCCCCGGCGGAGCGGGAGGACGGAGCACGATGGCGACGAAGGTTGCGGTCATCTACTACAGCGCGACGGGCACGACCCACCGCCAGGCCCTGGCGGTCAAGGAGGGCGCGGAGCAGGCCGGCGCCGAGGTCCGCCTGAAGAAGGTGCGCGAGCTCGCCGCGGAGGAGGCGATCGCCTCCAACGAAGGCTGGTCGCGGCACCGTTTGGAGACCCAGGACGTCCCCGAGGCGGAGCTGGACGACCTGGAGTGGGCGGACGTCGTCGTCTTCGGCACGCCGACCCGGTTCGGCCTGCCGTCGGCGCAGCTCAAGCAGTTCATCGACACCACCGGCGGCCTCTGGTACCGGGGCAAGCTGGCGAACAAGGTCGTCTCCTCGTTCGCCTCCGCCGGCACCGCGCACGGCGGTCAGGAGACGACCATCGTCGCCCTCAACAACACCTTCTACCACTGGGGCGCGATCATCGTCCCGCCCGGCTACCTCGACCCGGTCCAGTTCGCGGCCGGCAACCCGTACGGCGCCTCCCACACCTCGAACAACGGCGAGACGCCGCCGGACGAGACGGCGCTGGGTGCGGCCCGCTTCCAGGGCCGCCGCGTCGTCGAGATCGCCGCCAAGCTCGCCGCCGTGCCGGAGTTGGTCGCCGCCGATTGAGGCGCGGGCCGGCGGGCGGCAGGCGGCGGTGAGTCGCCGCTCGGCGAGCGTCGTCCCTGCCAGGGGAACGAACGTTCGAAGCAGCACACCCGCGCCGCCATCCCGAGCCTGCGAGGGAGCTCTTCGCCGCGAACGTCGCCTGGGGGAGCACCCTCGTGCCTCGGGATGACGGATGCGTCGCCCGTCGCCCCGCGCCTGGCGCCTGCCCATTACGTCATCCAACAATCTGAGGAACCATGCAGAACAACCACGACACCTTTTCCATTCTGGCGATCCCCGGCAGCCTCCGCCGCGGCTCCCTCAACCGCCGCCTCCTCGAGGCGGCCCGCGGCGTCGCGCCGGACGGGGTCGACGTCCAGATCGTCGACCTCCGCCCGATCCCGTTCTACGACGGCGACGTCGAGGCGGCGGGCGACCCGCCGGCGGTGCGGGAGTTGAAGGCGTGGATCCGGACCGCGGACGCCCTCCTGGTCGCGACCCCGGAGTACAACGGCACGGTCCCGGGCGTCCTCCAGAACGCGATCGACTGGGCGTCGCGGCCGCGGGGTGCCGCGGCGCTCGACGCCAAGCCGGTCGCCGTCCTGGGCGCCTCCCCCGGCGGCGGCGGCACCGCCCGCGCCCAACCCCTGCTGCGCCGGGTCCTTGCCAACGCCGGCGCCGATGTGCTGGCCGAACCCGTCGTGACCGTCGCCCGCGCGGGCGACCGCTTCGACGACGACGGCGTCCTCCGCGACCCGGAGCTGGCGGCAACGTTGCGCGATCTGCTCGCGGCGCTCGTCGACCGAGTCGGCGCCGGGCGCGATGCCGGGAGACGGGTCGCCTGAGGTTGATGCGCCCGGTCACCCGAGGAGCTGCTCCGTCTCGGACCCGGGGGAAGGGCCGACCGGGAGACGCCGGCCCGCTCGTCGAGCGGTCGACCCGCGGCCGAGGCGTGCGGCCGAACGCGGCCGGCATCGATGATCGCCGCCCGGTCCCGGAGCGCGTCGCGAAGGGCGCGGTCGAGACCATGGCCGCGCCGGGAGGGGAGGGTGGACACGGGCATCGCGCAGGCGTCGCCGCCGGTCGGGTCTCCCGTACGGGGAAGGTGGTGACCGACGACGGGACCGGTCGCGGCCTCGGCGACCGAGGCGAGGAGCTCGCCGGGCGGAATCCTCGCCGCGACGGACGCCCGGTGCGTCGCCTGGAGCGCGGCCGCCTCCCGGTCGTCGCGGCGGACGCCGACGTCCCGCCGGAGGGCGATCGGGAGCGCGGCCAGGGCGCCGGCGGCGGGTGCCACCGCCGGCCGGATGGTGGCCGGTCGTCCGGGAACCCCGGTTGGCTCCCTCAGCCGCCGACGGGCCGGCGGGCGGGACCGTCGGCATCGCCGCCGGCCAGGGCATCGAGCAGGCCCCGCACGAAGGCGATCTCGTCGCGGTTGACGGTGTGGCCCATGCCCGGGTAGAGACGGTCGGTGACGCCGCCGCCGAGGCGGCGGAGGACGGCGGCCGACTCGGTGACGCGGGCGGCCGGGATGTGGGGGTCGATGTCGGAGCAGCCGAGGAAGACGGGGGTGCCGGCGAGGGAGCCGGGGTAGTCGCGGGGGGTGCCGTCGGGACCGATCAGGCCGCCGGAGAGGGCGACCACTCCGCCGTAGCGGCGGGCGTTGCGGGCGGCGAACTCCGAAGCGAGGCAGGCTCCCTGCGAGAAGCCGATCAGGACGGTCCGCTCCGGCGGGATCCCCGCCGCCCCGATCCGGGCGATCAGGGCGCCGAGGACGCCGAGGGCGGAGGTGAGGAACGGCTCGTTGCTGGGGAGCGGTGCCAGAAAGGTGTTCGGGTACCAGGTATGGCCGGCCGCCTGCGGCGCCAGGTAGGCGAACTCCGGGTGGCCCAGTTCCTCGGCGAGGGCCAGGATGTCCTCCGCGCTCGCGCCGCGGCCGTGGACCATGACGACCGCCGCCGGGGCGCCGGCGAGCGGGGCGCCGGCGGTGAGGACGGGCTGACCGGCGTGGGGATCGCCCGAACGGACGGAGTCGGCCATGGGGGAGTTGCCTTCCGGGCCGGCGTGGCCGCCGGACACTAAGGGGGGCGTCCTGCCCCGGTCTGGCGGGCGATGGACGGAGTGGCGCGGGCGCCTCGGGCGCGCCGGGGGCGGATGGTAGCATGCGGCCGGGGCGACCGGCCGAGACCGCCACGGGCGGAAGCGCAGAGACAAAGGACGAGACGATGGACCTTCAGGAACTGGGCGGTCTCCACCACCTGACCGCGGTCACCGGCCACGCCGCGGCGAACCTCGACTTCTACACCCAGACCCTCGGCCTGCGCCTGGTCAAGAAGACGGTCAACCAGGACGATGTCTCGGCCTACCACCTCTTCTACGCCGACGCCGTCGGCAGCCCCGGCACCGAGGTGACCTTCTTCGACTGGGCCTGGGCCAGCCCCAATCGGGCCGGCACCGGCACCGTCGCCGAGACGGCGCTGCGGGTGCCCGGCCGGGCCGCGCTCGCGGCGTGGGCGGAGCGGCTCGCCGAGCTCGGGGTCGACGCCGACCCGATCGTGGAGCACGCCGGTCGGGCGTCGCTGCCGTTCGTCGACCCCGAGGGGCAGCGGCTGCGGCTGGTCGACGACGGCGGGGCGGCGGGCGGCCACCCCTGGGACGGCAGCCCGGTCCCGCCGGAGGAGCAGATCCGGGGGCTGGCCGCCGTGACCCTCGCCGTCGAACGGCCGGAGTCGACCGCGCGCGTCCTCACGGACGTGCTCGGCTTCCGCTTCGAGGGGGAGGCGGCGACCGACGCGGGGGAGCGGGTCGGCGTCTACGCGGTCGGCCCGGGGGGACCGGGGGCGGAGGTCTGGCTGTCCACCGGCTCGGCCTCCGGTCCGGGCCGGGGCGGCATCGGCGGCGTCCACCACGTCGCCTTCCGGGCGCCGGACGACGCCGCGCACCACGCCTGGCGGGAGCGGATCGCGGCGGCGGGGCTGGGGGTGACGCCGGTCATCGACCGTTTCTACTTCCGCTCGATCTACTTCCGGGAACCGGGGGGGATCCTGTTCGAGATCGCCACCGACGGCCCCGGCTTCGCCACCGACGAGGCGATGGACGCCCTCGGCGAGCGCCTGGCGCTCCCCCCCTTCCTGGAGCCGCGCCGGGCCGAGATCGAGGCCGGGCTGACGCCGCTGCCGGCGCCGGTGGGGCGGTAGCCCGGCCGGGAGGGCGGCGTCGGTGGAACCGGCGGCGACACGGCCTGCTGAGCGGAACGGCCCGGACCCGGTCGCCAGAATCCGGTCGACGCCCCGGTGCGGATGCCGGGGACGAAGCGAGGAAGCCGAGCGATGACCGAGACGACCCCCTTCCCCGAGCGGCCGGTCCACCCCGGGACGCGAATCGGCCACGTCCACCTGCGGGTCGCCGACCTGGAGCGGGCGATCCGCTTCTACCGGGACGCGCTCGGCTTCGAGGTGACCCAGCACTACGGCACCCAGGCTGCTTTCCTGTCGGCCGGCGGGTACCACCACCACATCGGGCTCAACACCTGGGAGAGCCGAGGCGGCGCCCCGCCCCCGTCCGGCTCCACCGGCCTCTACCACCTGGCGATCCTCTCCCCGAACCGGCGGGAGCTGGCCCGCGCCCTGAAACGCCTCCTCGACCACGGCGTGCCGATCGACGGGGCCTCCGACCACGGCGTCAGCGAGGCGATCTACCTGCGCGACCCCGATGGCAACGGGATCGAGCTCTACCGCGACCGCGACCCGAACGCGTGGCCGCGTGACGCAGACGGTACCCTCAGCATGATGCTGGCGCCGCTCGACCTGGACGGGCTGCTGGCGGAGCTGGCTCACGCGCCCGATTCCGCGCCGGCTTCGAGCGCATGATCTCGGGTCGAGTCGGCCGCCCCACTGTTGCTGGCTCGTCCCGCTGTTTGGAATCGTTCGCGGCGTTGCCCGCCGGTCGACATTTGTTGAAGCCTCCGCGACCGATCATGACGCAGCCCTTCAACAGCTATGTGCTTACCGCGCTTGGGCGGGACTTGGGATGTGTTGGTCGATTCTGAGGGCGCGGCACTCACCATCGGTTGATGGCGGACAGGTCTCGCGATCGGCCCGCTGGTTCAAGCTCAGGTGGGCCGAAGTTGCGACTCTCGACGGCCAGATCCTTGAAAAGGGTTTCTCTCACCGATTGAAGACAGACTCGCCCGGTTCGTGATGTGTCTTCGCGATAGGATCGTAGCTGGGCATGAGTGGGTAGTTCCCCTATGACCTCGAAGCCTTTCTGCAGAGCTTCGGCCACCTGTTCCGGAATAGGGAACGCACCGAAGTCTGCGACCTTCTCTTGATCGATTGAGCTGGTTTCTCATCCGGTTCAGACCACGGCCCACGCGAGAGGAGCGTCCCTTGCGGCAGTCGTTGAAGAGTCCAGTGGTCGGCGATCGCTTCAACGAAAGCGATTCGCACGGGGATCTTCCACCCTGGCATCTTGGCGCACGTCGACGCTGGTAGGACGAGTTTGATCGAGCGGCCGCTCATTGCCGTCGGTGTCACCGACGAGTTCGGCAGCGTCGAACACGGCAGGACCCAGACCGACACCTTGGCGCTGGAGCGGCAGCATAAGGTCACGATCAAGCCCGCCGCCGTGTGGTTCGTCGGCGACGGCGTCTCGGTGCCTGGGTGAACGGACACGTCGCTCGCCCGGGCTGGCCCCGACACCACCCCGTGGTGTCCTCCGAGGCCGAGGCGGCGTAGCGCGACGACGAGGCGGCGGGGAACGGTCCGTCACCGGCGGGGATCGACGACGGGGGACCGTTCCCCCGAAGGAACCCCCGGGCGGCACGGGTGGGGTGCGGTCGAGATCCTTTCGGCGTCCGGATCGCACGGCCGAGACCGTCTGCCCCGGCCGGTTCGAGTTCGATGGCGTCCGATGTGCGGACGGATCGGGAACGGCGGGCGACGCGCGCCCGGCCCGGGGTTTTTCGGGAGGAGTACCGCCATGCCGCTGTTGCAGCCCGCCCGCCCGCTCGGCGCCACGGGTGTCGTCGTGCCCCTCGTCGGCTACGGGACAGCGCCGCTCGGCAAGCCCGACGTGTCGCGGGTGCACGCCGTCGCGTGCCTCCACCGCGCGATCGACCTCGGCATCACCTACCTGGACACCTCCCCCGACTACGGCAGCGAGCCGCACGTGGGCGAGGTGATGCGCGACCGGCGGGACGAGGTCTTCCTCGCCACCAAGATCAACCGGCGCCGCAAGGCCGACGTGCTGGACGAGCTGAAGGAATCGCTCAATCGCCTCCAGACCGACCACGTCGACCTGATCCAGGTCCACGCGGTCAACGCCGCCGCCGACCTCGAGCAAGTGCTCGCCCCGGACGGCGCCGTGGCGGCCCTGGAGGAGGCGAGGGACCAGGGGCTGGTCCGCTTCATCGGGATCACCGGCCACGCCCGCCCCGACATCCTCGCCCAGGCGCTGCGCCGCTACCCGTTCGACGCCGTCCTCGCCGCCCTCGGCGCCGCCGACCGGCTCGTCAGCGGGCCGGAGGCCGCCCTGCTGCCGGTCGCGGTCGAGCGCAACGCCGGGGTGATCGCGATGAAGGTGCTGGGGCACGGCGAGTTCCGCAGCCGGGACCTGGCCCTCCGCTACTCCCTCGGCCTGCCCGGCGTCTCCCTGGCCATCGTCGGCCTGAACACTCCCGAGCAGGTCGACGAGATCGCCGCGATCGCGGCCGCCTACCGGCCGCTGGACGGACCCGAGTTGGACCGCCTCCTGAGCGAGGTGCGGCCGATCGTGGAACGGGACGGGAGCGAGAGCGAGGAAGGGAAGGGGGCGCTCTTCTGGCTGCACGACAGCAAGGTCATGGGCTGGAAGGAGCACTCCGAGCCGGAGTTGGTCGCGTACTAGCGGTCACCGACCGACGTCGCGGACGGTGAACCGGGGCGGGCCGAGCCCGAACCCCGGCGATTCCGCCGTCGGCGGCATTGGGCGGTCTGCACCGGAACCGGTGGCCGGTGAGCCGCTGGCGTCGGGGCGTGCCTGCTCGCTCAACCTGGACCGGGTGGATGAGGACGACGGTGGCGAGGATGACGCCTCCGAGTTAGGTGATCGCGCGCTTATGGCAGCGGGTGGCGATGCCGTGCCGTTGGTTGAGGCGTCCGTGTAGTTGCCGGGCCACGAGGACGGCCGGCACCACGGCACGTCCGCACCCCCCGGCGTTCGGGCAACCGGGAGCATGCGCGCCGGCAGCATTGGCGGACTCCGGTGATGGTCGACGGCGGCGCCGCCGCCGGCGCGAGTTTCTGGGCGGTATCGTCCTCAACCACCGCGTCCAGGATGGGCGGCGCCGATGTCCTTCGCGCCTCCGGCGGTCCGCGCCGGAATCAGAGGTACCGGTGCATGACGTGGAGACCGACGCGGCCGAGCGTCGGGTGCTGGAAAGCCTCGGGGACGGTCCCGAGGATGTGGAATCCGAGGTCGCGCCAGTGCCGGACGGCGGCGTGGTTCGATTCGACGACGGCGTTGAACTGCATCGCGGCGTACCCCTGCTCGCGGGACCAAGCGAGCGCGCCCTCGCCGAGCGCGCGCCCGGCCCTGCGGCCCCGCGCCTCGGCGGCGACCATGAAGCTCGCGGTCGCGACGTGCGAGCGGGGCCGGGGCGGTTCGGCCCTATCTTCGCCGTCCGGAGCACCCGCGATCCGTCCCCGGCGACGACCGAAGGTCCGGGCGGGGCCTCGACCCAGACGTCCCGAGCCCGCTCCGACGACTGGCCGGGGCTGTCGGCGTACGCGTCCCCGGCGGCGACGGCCGCCCGGACGATGGGCCAGACGGCCGGCCAATCGACGTCGACGTACGGACGGATCCGTACCGTGGCATCGTCGTCGTGCCGAGTCGCGGTAAGCGTCACGCGGTACCTCCCGCGGACTCGCTCCCCGAAGCGTTCAAGCGCCTCTCTCCTTGAACCGAGCGAGTGGCCGCGCGACGCGGACGGCACCCTCGGCATGATCCTCGCCCGCCTCGACCTCGGCGCCCTCCTCGCCGAGCTGGAGCGCGAGCCTGTCCCGTCCACCGCGGCACGGTCCTCGCGGCCGCTCCACACGGCACCGCAGCCCCACGGCCTGGCTGATCCGGCAGGCGTCCCGTGATTGTGCCCGCAACCCGACCCGGCGCTCAGTGCGCCGGACCGATCGGGGTGGTACGCGGCCCAAACCCCCGTTCTTGGCCTTGCCCGGAGCGTGATCACGTCGTCTGGCGACGGACGGATCGGGACCAGGAGAGCGCCGCATCGCGTCGATGCTCTTGGCCGGGTCGACCTGTTCGTCACCGGGTGCGTCGTCCTGGCCATCGTGGCCTTCGCGGCCCGGGAGGCGGCGGGGGTGCTGCGCACCGCCGACGACCCGTGGCAGCGGATCAAGCGCCGTGGCAGCCCGGCCGCTCCCGCCGTCGGACCGGCACGGCCTCGCCGCCCGCAGTCACCTCCGTGCCCTCGCCCCAGACGCTGAGGTGGTCTGCGACGGCGTCCACCTCCCCGATTGGCTCCGGCAGGACCCAGGCCCCGTCCTCGACGGTCGTGTCCCCGCCGGTGACGTGGAAGTAGGCGGCCTCCCCCTTGTCGGGGCAATCGTCGCGCCGGTGGCGAACCGTGCGTCGGGCCGGGAGCGAACCTCATGGCGGTTAGCCTGGACGGGGGACGCCTCGGTGGGGGTGAGCGCGGCCGGAGCCGGCGGTGGTGACGGTATCGATGGTCCCCGGGAGGTCGCCACCGGCGCCGGTCGTGGTCGCGCCGTGGCCCCGAGCGGCTGTGCCTTGACCCCGGCGACGGCGACCTCGATCGGGTTCGGGTCCTGGGAGGGGATAAGATCGGCTGCCGGTCACGGAGGCCGGCGATCGCCGTCCGGACCCGTTCCCCCTCACCCGATCTCGGGGTATCGAGCGCCACCAGCGGTCCCGACGACGGGCCGGGCGCACGGATTTCGTGGACGCCGGCCGAAGGCGTCGCCGATGGGAGCCCAGCGGAGCACCATTGCCGGACCCTTCGCGTCGTGGTCGTGGTCGTGGGCGGCCGAGGACGTGGGGTTCGATCCGCGACCGAGTCGGCATGGGACGCTTCAACGACCTTTGCGTCATCCCTTTCCGGCCCCTCCTCCGCCTGCTCGGAGCGCGTCCGGCTCCTGGATGGCTCCTGGATAATGTGCATTCCGACTTCCCGGAACAGGGCGATCGCGTTGTCCATTCCGCTGGGTATGGACGGGCGCTCGGACGGTGGAATCACTCGGCCCTGGGCGCGCTCGCCGAGCTCGATGATCGTCCGCTCGAAGCCGGCCGGGTTGTACGAGTTGAGCAGCGCCGCCGTCTCGAAGTCGACCCGAAAGGAATGAACCGTGCCGCGCGGGATCAGGACGAATGACCCCGGCCCGGCCCTGAACTCCCTGCCGTCGGCGCGGTGGGTGATCGCGCCGTCGATGACGAAGAACTTCTCGTCCTGGTCGTGGTAGTGGGGGCGGGGGCCGGAGCCCCGTGGGCAGAGTTGCCACATCAAGGAGTAGGCGCCCCCGGTCTACTCTCCGGTGGCAAGCACCACCCACAGGATGTCGACCATCCAGAATGCCGGACCTTGCTCGACGGTATCGACGTACGGCGTCGCCTTCGCTTGCTCGTTCATCGGCTTGTTCGGTCCTCCTTGTGGTCGGGCCGTCCCTCCCTGTTCAGGTCAGGCGAGGATAGGAGGCGCCGAAGCCTCCTCGATCCCCTGCTTTGCGAGCCGATCGCAGACCTCCTCGACCTGCTGCCTATCGAGGTAGGCGGGGATCCCGACCAACCGGCCCCACGAGAAGCGCAGGACGTGGGTTCCCTCGTTCTCGTCGGGCACCCCCTCGGCCGGCCGCGCCCGGTCCACCCGCTCGACCATCGCGACCGTCCGCCATGGCCAGCTCCGAACCAGCACCCGTTTAACCTCGAAGTCCGGCCCCGGAAAGAACCGGTACAGGCGCGCGAACCGACGCCTCATTGCGTGGCTACTATGACGGGTGCCGCCCAGCGAGTGCTCCCCGGCGAACGTGTGCTCCACCTCGGACGCGGAGACTCTGGGCAAGGTCTCGTGATCACCCGCGTCGGCGTCGCCGCCGGATTCGTCGGCGGAAAGGTCGATGCCGTGCTGATGCGGGCAACGGACGCGATCTGGACGTTCCCTGCCCTGATGTTGGCGCTCGCGATTACCTCCGTGTTGGGACGAGGGGTGACCAACGCGATGATCGCGATCGGCGTGGTAAACATCCCACTCTTCGCTCGTCTTGCCCGCGCCTCCACGCTGTCGGTGCGGGAGATGGACGTCGTGATGGCGGGACGCGCCCCTGGCGTGTCCAATCCCGGTATCGCGTTTCGCTACACCCTCCCCAACATCGCGGCGCCGATCACCGTCCAGGCCAGCCTCTTGTTCGCCGTCGCGATCATTACCGAGGCATCCCTCAGTTTCCTGGGGGTCGGCGTCCAACCGCCGAAGCCGAGTTGGGGACTCGATCTTCGGACCGGATACCAGTTCATGTCGACCAGCCTGGCACAGGCCTTCTTCCCGGGATTGGCCATCTTCGTCACGGTGCTCTCCCTCAACTTCCTCGGAGACGGCATCCGCACCGCCCTCGATCCGCGGCTCTCGCGACGCGGCGGAGAGTGAAGGGGAGCCCGCCGAACGCGCCCGCCGCGGCCCACGGCACGGACGGGCCGGGAACGGCGACGATGACCGGGAGGCCGCCGAGCGGTGGCGACGGGAGGAGCCCATGAATCCGGACGTCGGCCATGGCATTGTCGACTGCGACATCCATCTGGTCGTGCCCTCGATCGAGGTCTTGCTGCCCTACCTGAACGACCATTGGCGGGCGTACATCCGGGAGACGTCGTTCAAGGGGCCGATCGACACCTCGTACCCACGCGGGGCGGCGACGTCCGGGTACCCGCAGACCGACCGGCCCGACGGGGCGATCCCCGGATCGGACATCGCCCAGACGCGGGCGGAGGTCCTCGACGCGTGGGGAACGGAGTACGGCATCCTCACCTGCGCCTACGCCGTCGAGAGCGTTCGCAACCCGTTTGCGGCGGCGGCCCTCGCCGCCGCCGTCAACGATTGGCAGCTGCGGGAGTGGCTCGACCGGGAGCCCCGCCTTCGGGGGTCGGTGGTGGTCCCGAGTCAGGACCCCGAGCTGGCAGCGCGGGAGATCGACCGGGTCGGCGATCACCCCGCGTTCGTGCAGGTCTACCTGCCGGTACGCTCGGAAGCGCTCTACGGCACCCGTCGGTACTACCCGATCCACGAGGCCGCGCTCCGCCACGACCTGGCGATCGGAATCCACTTCGGGGGTCAACCCGGGAACCCCCCGACGGCGGTCGGGTGGCCCTCCCATTACGTGGAGGAGTACGTGGGCATGGCCCACGTGTTCCAGTCGCAGCTGATCGGCCTGGTGACGGAGGGGGTCTTCGACCGTTTTCCCGCCCTGCGGGTCGTGCTCATCGAGGGCGGCGTGAGCTGGCTCCCCTCCCTCATGTGGCGTCTCGACAAGGAGTGGAAGGGGTTGCGGCGGGAGGTGCCCTGGGTACGTCGGCTGCCGTCCGCGTACATCCGCGAGCACGTCCGACTCACCATGCAGCCGCTCGACGCGCCGCCGGACCCGGCACGTCTGCTCGAGGTCATCGACCATCTCGGCTCCGAGGATCTGCTGATGTTCGCGACCGATTTCCCGCATCGGCACAGCGACGGTCGCCCAGACGCCCTTCTCCACGGGCTGCCGGAGCCGTTGAAGAGGAAGATCACCCGGGAGAACGCCCGCGCCTTCTACGCGCTTCCATGAGCGATAGGATTCCCCGACGGATCTCCGATCTTGCACGGCGACCGGCACATTCGGCCTCGACGCTGGAGGACATGGGATGACGGCTACCGCGGTGAAGATTCCGACCCCGGCCCGGAGCAAGACGGCGATCATCGACTGCGATATCCACAACAACGTGCCGTCCGAGGACGCGTTGTACCCGTACCTCCCGGAACGCTGGCTCCGTTACGGCGAACGATTCGGGGTCCGCAGCTACCGGTACTCGGGCGCCTACTATCCCCGCGCGAACCCGGCCGCGGCCCGGACGGACGCCTGGCCCCCGACCGGCCTGCCGGGTTCGGACCTCGGGTTTCTCCGCGAGCAGCTCCTTGACGCTTGGAACGTCGAGTACGGGGTCCTCAACCCGCTCATCGACGATGGGGCGCCGGGCCAGCTCAACCTCGAGTACGCCGCCGCGGTGGCAACCGCGATCAACGACTGGCAAATCCAGGAGTGGCTCGATCCGGAGCCCCGCTTGCGCGCGTCGCTGGTCGTGCCGTACGAGGACGGGGATCTGGCCGCGGCCGAGATCGACCGCCTCGGCGGAGACTCCCGATTCGTGCAGGTCCTTCTGCTGGCCCGGACCGGCGAGCCGCTCGGTCGGCGGAAGTATTGGAAGCTCTACGAGGCCGCCGAGCGTCACGGGTTGCCGGTGGGGATCCACTTCGGCGGATTGGGCGGTCACGCCATCACCGGGGCGGGTTGGCCGTCCTTCTACCTGGAAGACCACGTCGGCATGCCGCAGACGTTCCAGGCGCAGGTCGCGAGTTTCGTGTTCGAGGGCGTGTTCGAGCGCTTTCCCGCCCTCAAGGTGGTGCTCATCGAGGGCGGTCTGGCGTGGTTACCGCCGTTGATGTGGCGGATGGACCGGGCTTGGGAGCGGCTCCGCGACGAGGTGCCGGACGTCGATAAGCCGCCGTCGACGTACGTGCGGGAGCACTTCTGGCTCACCACGCAGCCGATGGAGGAGCCCCCAAAGCGCGAGCAGTTTCTCCAGCTTCTGGCGCAGCTCGCCATGGACGACAAGCTGATGTTCGCCACCGACTACCCGCACTGGGACTTCGACGCGCCCGACCAGGCATTCCCGGCTAGGCTTCCCGCCGACCTCGAACGCCGGATCATGAACGGGAACGCACGGGCGTTGTACCGGTTGTGAAGCCACCGGTGGGGCGCTGGGTGGACCGACCCCGAGGGGGAGGGTGAGGGACGACGGTGAAGCACGTGGTCGCGTCGGTCGACGAAATCCCACCCGGCGGCCGCAAGATCGTCGAGGTGGCAGGGCGATCGGTCGGCGTCTTCAACCTCGAGGGGGAGTTCTTCGCGCTCCGGAACAGCTGCCCTCACCAGGGCGGCGAGCTCTGCCGCGGTCCGCTCTCCGGCTGGGTGTCATCGCGCGGACCGGGCGACTACGACTACAGCCGGCCGGGCGAGATTCTGCGCTGCCCATGGCACGGCTGGGAGTTCGACATAAAGACCGGTCAGTCGTGGTTCGACCCAAGACGCGTGCGGGTTCGCAGCTACGAGGTGTTCGTCGAGGTCAGTGCCCCGCCGGAAGACGACGCGGCTGGCGCTGTCGAAGGTCCGGAGAAGGGCCCCTACGTCGCCGAAACGTACCCGGTGTCGGTCGAGCGGCGCTCCGTGGTGGTCGACGTCCCCAGCTGACGGGCAGCCGGGCGGCGTTGCTATCGAGGGACTGCGATCGATCGCCCTGTCGGACCAGCCCGGGCCGCCCTCGCCGTGGTCGGTCCCAAGCAGGAGCCGGGCGCCGGGTCAGTCTCCGCGCCGGGGCGGTGCCCGAGCCGACGAGGCGGCGCCGTTCGGCGCCCTGCTCCCCGGTCGGGACGACGCGGTCGGGGGGAGACCATGGCGGGGCTCCGGGTGACGACGCGGACCGACCCTCCCCCGTCGGCGGGAGCCCCGCCATCGGCATTTCGGCTCCGGCGCCGCCTGTTGTTGGGTTAGAGCGTGTTGCGAGACCCAGCAGGGTGGCACCACGCTTCCTCGTCGTGGGCGACCCGCTTGTCCCCGACGCCCTCCGGGAGGCCATCGCCCTGCTGCTCCCCGAGGAACCGCCGAAACCGAAGGACGGCCGGCCCCGCGGCCCGGTCCGGGACGCCTTGGCCGGCATCGTCTTCGTGCCGCGGACGGGCTGCCCGTGGCGCCTGCTGCTGAAGGAGCCGGGCTGCGGCCGCGGGGCTACCTGCCGGCGGCGGCTGCGCGACCGGCAGGCGGCAGGGGTCTGGGAGGAGGTGCGTACCCGGCTGCTGAACCGGCTGGGGGACGAGGCCGCCGTCGACGGGTCCCGGGCGATCGCGGACTCCCTGAGCCTCCGCGCCAAAACGGGGGCGAGCAGACCGGCCGCAACCCGACCGACCGCGGCAAGCTGGGTTCGAAGTACCACCTCGCGGTGGGCCGCAACGGCATCCCGCTGGCGGTGCGTCTCTCGGCCGCCAATGCCAGCGACTCAACCCTGCTGCTCCCGTTGGTCGACGCCATCCCGCCGATCATCGGCCCGCGCGGGAGACCGGGCCGCCCTCGGAAGCGACCCGCCAAGCTGCACGCCGGCAAGGGGTACGACCACCCGGCCTTGCGCCGTGCCCTCCGCGCCCGTGGCATCGCACCCCGGGTCGCCCGGCGGGGGGCCACTCCTCCGAGCGGTTGGGGCGGCACCGCTGGGTGGTCGAGCGGACGCTCTCGTGTCTGCTTGGCTGCGGCCGCCGCGGCATGCGGTACGAGCGGCGGGCGGACCTGCTCCAGGGCCTGCTCCACCTGGCATGCGCCCTGATCTGCGTGCGCTTCCCCGCCCCCAACCGATGGGTGAGGGACATGGTCCCACCCCGTGGCGCGTTCCTCTCCGGGGTATCATTTCCGTCAACCACGTTTCGGCGCGGGGGTGCCATGTCTGCTGCGTCTTCCCCCACGGCGCGACCGTCCCTGCCGCTGTCACGCACGCCCCTCGTCGGGCGCGAGCGCGAGGTAGCGGCGGTGCGTAGATTGCTGCTGCGCGACGACGTTCCCCTGCTGACCCTCACCGGCGCCGGCGGCGTCGGCAAGACCCGGCTGGCGCTCGCGGTCGCCGCCGAGCTCGCCGCCGACTTCGCGGACGGCGTCGCCTTCGTGGACCTGACGCCGCTCGTCGACCCCGCCCTCGTCGCGCCGACCGTGGCAACCACCTTGGGGTTGCGGGAAGCCGGCGACCGGCCGCTTGCCGCGTGGCTGGCCGACGCGCTGCGCGACCGGGAGATGCTCCTGGTGCTGGACAACTTCGAGCACGTGCTCGCCGCCGCTTCACTCGTCGCCACCCTCCTGGCCGCGTGCCCCCAACTGAAGGTGCTGGCCACCAGCCGGGAGGTCCTGCGCATCTCTGGGGAGCACGTCCTCACCGCCGGCCCACTGGCGCTGCCTGAGGACGACGCCACCGAGGCGATCGCCGGGGCCGGAGCCGTGCTCCTCTTCGTCGCGCGCGCCCAGGCGACCCAACCTGACTTTGCGCTGACGACGGCCAACGCCCCAGCCGTCGCCCAGGTTTGCCGGCGGCTCGAAGGGTTGCCGCTGGCGATCGAGCTGGCGGCGGCCCGCGTGGCCCACCTGACGCCTGCAGCGCTGTTGACCCGCCTGGAGCGCCGCCTGCCCTTGCTGACCGGCGGGGCGCGCGACGCGCCCCCACGCCAGCGGACGATGGCGGCAACCATCGCCTGGAGCCACGACCTCCTTGCCGAGGACGAGCGGGCGCTGTTCCGCCGGCTGGCGGTGTTCGCCGGCGGCTGCACGCTTGAGGCGACCGAAGCCGTCTGTCGCGCCGAGGACGGGGCCGCCTTCGACGTCCTGGGCGGCGTCGCCTCGCTGGTGGCCAAGAGCCTGGTCCGGCACGAGCCGGGGGCGGACGGCGGGCCGCGCTACCGGCTGCCGGAGACGGTCCGAGAGTACGCCGCCGAGCGGCTGGCGGCGAGCGGCGAGGAGGACGCGGTGCGCGCTTGCCACGCGGCCTGGTGCGTGGCGCTGGCCGAGCGGGCCGATCCGGCGATCTGGGGCGGGCCCGATCACAGACAGTGGCTGGACCGGCTCGACGTTGACCTGGCCAACTTCAGGGCGGCGCTCGCCTGGTTGGATGCGGCGGGTGACGGCACGGGGCTCCTGCGGCTGGCCGCAGCACTCGGCGGGTTGTGGCACTACCGGAGCTACCGCGTCGAGGGCCGCGCCTGGCTGACCCGCGCGCTCGCGGCCGGCGGCGACGCCCCGTTGGCCCGCGCAACGGCATTCGTCAAGCTCGTCATGCTTGACCCGTCGATGAGTAGGACCCGCG
>CADCWL010000121.1 GCA_902806405.1 uncultured Thermomicrobiales bacterium
CCGGCGTCACCCACCGCACCGTCGAGTTCCTGCGGCTGGCAGAGAACGAGGTCGACCTGGAGGGGGTCACCCCGGCGCAGCGGCGGCTGCTCGCTTTTCTGGAGGAGCGGGGCGAGGCGAGCCTCGACGCCGCACGGAGCGCCCTCGGCAGCAGCCTGACCAGTGTGGTCGCCAAGCTGGAGGCGCGGGGCGCCATCGAGCGGGTGGCCCGCGTCTCCGACCACGCTCCCCACCCGCGGGTGGAGCGCTTCGTCCGCCTCGTCGGCCCGGTCCCGGCAGAGGTCGGCGCGCGCTCCCCTCGGCAGCGCGCCGTGATCGACTATCTCGCCCAGCGTTCCCGCCTGGCGCCGGTCGACGGCGACCGTCTCGTTCCCCTGACGGACGTCCTCACCCGCACGGAGACCGATCGCACCGTCGTCGGCGCCCTCGCCCGGAAGGGAATCCTGGAGGAGATCGCGCTGCCGCGCGGGATCCCGCCGGCCGGCGGGATCCCGCGCGGCGCCGTCCCCGTCCTGACCGCCGCCCAGGCCCTCGCCTGGCGGGCGATCGAGCCGGCCCTGGTGGCACGCGACCCGACCCCTATCCTGCTACACGGCGTCACCGGCAGCGGCAAGACCGAGGTTTACCTCCGCGCCGTCGCCTGGTGCCTGCGCCACGGCCGGGGCGCCATCGTCCTCGTCCCGGAGATCGCGCTCGCCTCCCAGATCGTGCGGCGGTTCACTGCCCGCTTCCCGGGCGAGGTCGCCGTCCTCCACTCCGCCCTCGCCGACGCCGAACGCTACGCCGCCTGGCAGGGAGTCGCCGCCGGACGCTCCCGCGTTGTGGTTGGTCCCCGCTCCGCCCTGTTCGCCCCGGTCGTCGACCTCGGTCTGATCGTCGTCGACGAGGAGCACGAGGGGTCGTACAAGCAGGACGGCGAGCCCCGCTACCACGCCCGCGCCCTCGCCGAGCGCCTGGCCGCCGCTCAGGGCGCCGTGGTCCTCCTCGGCAGCGCCACCCCCGCCGTCGAGACCGCCCGGCGGGCGGAGGAGGGGACGGTCCGTCGCCTGGAGCTGCCGGCCCGCGTCGGCCCGGACCTCGGTGCCCGCGACGGCGACCGCTCCCGCGGCGAGCTGGAGCTGCCGCCGGTCGAGGTCGTCGACATGCGCCTGGAGCTGCACCGCGGCAACGCGTCCCTCTTCTCGGCCAGTCTGCGCGAGCTGCTGGAACGGACCCTCGCCGCCCGTGAGCAGGCGATCCTCTTTCTCAACCGGCGCGGTCTGGCGACGGTCGTCCTCTGCCGGTCGTGCGGTCAGACGCTCCTCTGCCCCTACTGCGACATCCCGCTCGTCTACCACGGCGACCGCCGACGCCTGATCTGCCACCGCTGCAACCACCGGGATAACCCGCCCCCTCGCTGCGCCGACTGCGGCGGCGGCCTCAACTACTTCGGCGCCGGCACCCAGCGCGTCGAGGAGGAGGTGCGAAGCCTCCTCCCGCACGCTCGCGTCATGCGCTGGGACCAGGACGCCGTCCGCGGCGCCGGAGGGCACGAGGGATTGCTGCGCCGCGTCGAGCGGCGGGAGGTCGATATCGTGGTCGGCACCCAGATGATCGCCAAGGGGCTCGATCTGCCGTCGGTCACCGGCATCGGGGTGGTCCACGCCGACACGATGCTCCACCTGCCCGACTTCCGCTCCGGCGAACGCACCTTCCAGCTCCTGACCCAGGTCGCGGGTCGCGCCGGCCGCCGGGCGCCTGGCTCGCGCGTCGTCGTCCAGAGCTACACCCCGGACCACTACGCGATCCAGGCCGCCGCCCGCCACGACTATGCGGCGTTCTACGCCGAGGAGATCGACTTCCGCCGCGCGCACCGATACCCCCCCTTCGCCCGCCTCGTCCGCTACCTCTACCGCGACCCGGACGAGGCGACCTGCGCGGCGGAGGCGGAGGAGATGGCCCGCCGCCTCGCCCGCCACGCCCGTGCCCGCGGCGTCGCGATGGACCTCCTCGGCCCGACCCCCGCCTTCGCCAGCCGCATCCGCGGCCGTTACCAGTGGCAGATCGTCCTCCGCGCCGCCGACCTCGACCCCCTCCTCGACGGTCTCCCGGCCCGGCCCGGCTGGTCCGTTGATGTCGACCCGCAGAGCCTCCTCTGACTGGGGGCGAGGTGGTCGGGAACCGTGCCCTCGGACAGAATCGGTGACCGAGGCGCTCGGCGGGCGTTCCGCCATCCTCGGCCGTGCCGCGCAGAACGGTCTACGGGGGAGGGGAAGCCGAGGACCGCCCGAGATTGCGAAGACGGGCGGCAGCCCCGCCTCCGACCGTCCTCCCGAGCCACAAAGGATGGCGCGTTGGTCGGGCAAGGCGCGCCCAGAGGGAACGGCGCAATGGGCGGCAGTGACGGGGAGAAATGGGACGCTGCGGTGGAGCGCGAGGGGCGGCGCGGGGGAGCCGGGTCCCGGGACACCCGGTCCCCGGACCGTTCGGGCATGCCGATTGCGTCGTCGCCCCATCGGGAACGGGGCGGAGGGCGCGAAGGGGCAGCGGCGGTGAGCGGAGCAGGGCCGGGACGATGGGGCGGTGCGGTGCGCGGGCTGGCGCTCGCTCTGGTGACCGGCGCGGCGCTGGTCGGCTGCGGTGGGGAGGACGAGCCGGCCACCACCGGCGCCGAGGACGCGCGACCGGAGGCGACCGAGACCGGCGCCATCCGCAGCGCTTCGCCCGCCGTCGGTTCCCCCGCCCGCGGCGGCCTCACCCAGGACCTTGAGTCGTCCCGGGTGACGATCGCCAACGGGAAGCTCGATCCCGACCGGATTGAGGCGCAGGCCGGGATCCCCTTCGTGCTGACCGTCGAGGGGGACGGCCAGACCCACACCTTCGTCGTCCAGGACCTGGTCGCCGAGACCCAGATCGCGGCCCAGGGCGCGACCGAGGTCCAGCTCAACGTGCCCGAGGGGACCGAGGGTGACAAGCAGATCCTGCTCGACGGACAGGAAGCGGGAACGCTCTCCGTGCAGGGCGCGGGCGGGGTGCCGGACTCTTAAACCAGCCGGTGAACGGTCAAACTTGCGAGGGCTCCCCTCGATGGACCGAATGACGGGAGCTGCCAGTCCGCGATGGGTGCCGCACGGGGAGGCCGCTCCGTCGCATCCGAGAAGCATTGGGGCTTGTGAACGTCGGGGCGACCGTACCCCTTGAGCACGGAAGGTCCGTGCCTTCGAGGTTGAGCGGTGCCGGCTTCTCCCCGATACTAGGGAACGAGCCGGTACCCGTGGCTTCACGATCTATCCCCTCGGACAGAGCATGGCCCTCCTCGAGATCGTCCTTGAAGGCGACCCGCGTCTCCGCCAGAAGGCGACCCGCATCCGAACGGTCGACGACGGCCTGCGCAAGCTCGCCGCCGATATGCACGAGACGATGCTCGACGCCCCCGGTGTCGGCCTCGCCGCGCCGCAGGTCGGCATCGGCCGTCGCCTCATCGTCGTCCACGTCCCCGCCGACTACGCCGAGCAGGGAGACCCGGAGACCACGCTGACCCTCGTCAATCCGGAGATCATCAAGGCCCAGGGCAGCGTGGTGGGCCAGGAAGGCTGCCTCAGCATCCCCGGGTGGGTGGGCGACGTGCCGCGCGCCGACGCGATCACCGTCAAGGCGATCGGCCTCGACAACCGGCCGCTCCGGATTAAGGCGCACGACTTCCTCGCCCGCGTCCTCCAACACGAGATCGACCACCTCGACGGCATCCTCTACGTCGACCGGGTCGAGGACAAGGCGACGCTCCTCCGTGTCCCCGACGACGAGGAGGTCGAGGGGCCGGTGGTGGACGAGAGGGAAGAGGCAGGACGGGAGCGGGAAAGACACCAACGGGAGGCGTTGGGGGTGGGTGTGGGGGACTGAGGAGGCGGGAAAACCGGGGCCGCGAGGCGTCCCCGTCGTCCGTCCTCCGTCCCCCGCTCCATCCCTAGATGACGACCTCGTCCTGCCGCGTCCGGGCGTGCTCGGCGGCGACGATGGCTGCGATCTGCTCCAGGGTCCGCTCGACCCTATCCGACTCGTTGAAGATGACGTAGTCGAAGTCGATCGCGCTGGCCAGCTCGCGGCTGGCGGTACCGAAGCGCTGCATGAGCGCGTCCGGGTCGTCGGTCTTGCGGGAGCGGAGCCGTTGGAGCAGTGTCGCCATCGACTCCGGGGCGAGGAAGACGGAGACGGTATTGGCGACGAGGCCACGGATCGAGGCCGCGCCCTGGACGTCGACTTTGACGAAGGCGTCGTCGCCCCGCGCCAGCGCCGTCCGGATCGGGGAGCGGGGAACGCCGTACTGGTGGCCGTAGACCGTCGCCGATTCGAGGAACTCGCCGTCGGCGAGGCGATCGGTGAAGGTCGCGTCGTCCATGAAGTAGTAATGGACGCCGTCCATCTCGCCGGGGCGGCGGGGGCGGGTGGTTGCCGTCACCGCGAAGTACGCTTCCGGGTATCGTTCGCGCAGGCGCTCGATCACCGTGTCCTTGCCGACGCCCGACGGGCCGGAGACGATGAAGAGGCGGGGGCGGCGTAGGGCGCGAAGGTCGCCGATCAGCTCGTCCGCGTGCTCGCCGAGCTGGTCGCCCACCGCCCCGATCCCCGCCTTCGGGCCGCGCCCGCCCCGCTCTCCGTCGACGGCTGTCCGCGTCCCCGTCCGCATCCCGCTCCCATCGCACCGCCGTGGATCGGCCGCAGGCGGGCGACCATCGGAAAGGCCACTGTTCGGTGTTCGACGTCCTGACCATTGCGGCCGTTGCCGACGAGATCGCCGGCACCCTGCTCGACGGGCGCGTCCAGCGCATCGGCCTGATCGACGCCCGCACCCTGGCCATGGAGGTCTACGCCGGCGGCCGCCGTCACGCCCTCGTCGCGAGCGCCGACGACCGCCGCGCCCGGCTCCACCTCGCCGCCGCGATGCCGTCGCTCGACGCCGAGCTGGTCACCCCGTTTGGGCTCTTGCTCCGGAAGTACGTCCGTGGCGGCGTCCTGATCGGCGTCGAGCAGCCGCCGCTGGAGCGGCTGGTCCGGCTCAGTATAGCCAAGCGCCTACCCCCCCACAACGGACGGCGCCGGGGCGACGGAGGGGGGGAGCGCGTCGAGGGGGATGAGGAGGACGAAGCGGAGGGGGAAGGGGACGCCACGTACGTCCACCTCGCGATCGAGCTGATGGGCCGGCACTCCAACCTGATCCTGGTCGACGACGAGGGGCTGGTGATGGAGAGCGCCAAGCGGGTCACCTCGGCGATGAGCCGGGTTCGCCCGGTCCAGCCCCGGCTGCCCTACACGCTGCCGCCGCCGATCGACAAACCCGACCCGCGACGGTTGACGACGCCGGAGGCGGACCGTCTCCTCGCGGGGGAGCGGCCGGCCGCGGCGCTCGCCCCGGCGCTCGTCCGGTGGCTGCGCGGCATCAGCCCGCAGATGGCGCGGGAGATCG
>CADCWL010000122.1 GCA_902806405.1 uncultured Thermomicrobiales bacterium
CGCGGCCGGGCGCCGGCCGGTGCCCGCCGCCGGACCGCCGCGGCGCGCTCCCTTCCGGCCCCCGGGGCCCGCCGTTGCCCACTCCTCGCCCCTCTCCGATCCCTCGTCCCGCCTCACCCCGGGGGGATGCGGCACGGACGCCGTTGCGCCCCGCGACGCGGGTCCGCCGGCCGCCACCGGCGGAAGCCCCATCCATCCCGAGCATCCGGTCGCTACAGTACCACCGTCGCCGTTGGCTTCCCAGCCGGCGCGGCGCGGTCGGTCGGCGGCGGGATTGCCCGCTCGGGAGCGCGACCGCTGGCCCCGCCGGTCCGGGGCAGGGGGAGCAACATGCTAGGATAGCCGTCCGAAATCCCGCTGCCACGGACCCCGTGCGGCGCGGGCGCGCCGGGGCGACCGCGGGGGCCGGCGGTCCCCGATACGGGCGGCCGTGACCGCGCGTCGTCGGGATGTTCGACCGGAACGGGGGCCACGGCCGGGGGCTCGACGCCGAGCGCCCGGAGCCGGCCGGGGCCAGGAGTCAGGAGCACAACCCCATGAGCAGTGCGAACGGGACCCAGGCCGATCCCGCGGCGAGCCTGCCGAAGCCGGAGGGGCTGGAGGGGGTGGTGGCGGCGGCGACCGCGCTCAGCCACGTCTTCGGCGAGGAGGGGCGGCTCGTCTACCGGGGCTACGACATCCACGAGCTGGCCGGCAAGGCGGGCTTCGAGGAGGTCGCCTACCTGCTCTGGCACGGCCGGCTGCCGAACGGGGCGGAGTTGGACGACCTGCGGCAACGGCTGGGTGCGAACCGGGCGCTGCCGGAGTCGGTGCTGGCGACGCTGCGGGCGCTGCCGGGCGATGCGGAGCCGATGGATGCCCTGCGGACAGGAGTCTCGGCCCTCGGTGCCGCCGAGCACGGTCTCTTCGACGCGACGCCGGACCTGGACGAGGCGATCGCGGTCACGGCCCGCGTGCCGTCGATCCTGGCCGCCTTTTTCCGGCTGCGGCGGGGGGAGGAGCCGGTCCCGCCGCGGCCGGAGCTGAACACGGCCCAGAGCTACCTCTACCAACTCTTCGGACGCGAGCCGGAGCCGCGCCACTGGCGACCGCTGGAGGTCTACCTCGTCCTGCTGGCCGACCACGGGATGAACGCCTCGACCTTCACGGCGCGGGTGATCGCCTCGACCCAGTCCGACCTCTGCTCGGCGATCACGGGGGCGGTCGGCGCATTGAAGGGGCCGCTCCACGGGGGAGCGCCGTCGAAGGTGCTCGACATGCTGAACGAGATCGGCTCGGTGGCCAATGTCGAGCCCTGGCTGACGCGGGCGCTGGACGGGGGCGAGCGGCTGATGGGCTTCGGCCACCGCGTCTACAAGGCGGAGGACCCGCGCGCCGAGATCCTGCGCGGGATGGCGGAGGAGGCGAGCGACCCGGCCTTCTTCGCGCTCTCGAAGACGACCGAGGAGCGGGCGCTGGCGATGCTGGAGGAGCGGAAGCCGGGCCGCCGCCTCTACACCAACGTCGAGTTCTACTCGGCGGCGGTGCTGGCCGCGGTGGGGCTGCCGGGGGACATGTTCACCCCGACCTTCGCCGTCGCCCGGACCGTCGGCTGGACCGCCCACGTCCTCGAGCAGATGGCGAACAACCGTCTCATTCGCCCCCAGTCGGAGTTTGTCGGGCCGACCGACAAGCATTTCGCGGCGATCGAGGCGCGGTAGGGACGCACAGGGAGCGGCGATGGCGGTCGATGCGGCGGCCGTGTCTCCGGGGGGCGGCCGCCTCCCCGAGCGGGTTGTGCGCGGAGTTCGCCCTCGGCAGATCATCCTCTTCGACCCCCACGCTAGGGGTACGGCGGGTGCGGGGAGCGCAGTCGACCTCCTAAAGGGGAGGGACGACCGGGGTCGGCCGATCGCGCCGCGCCGCCGACCTCCGACGTCCGATTCGATACCCACGTGCGGACGCTGGAGCGGGTGCGGCTCGGTCTGGCCGAGCGCGATGTCTTTCTGTTCGGCGTCATGGATCGGGGCGTTACGCTCCACTAGGGCGGGGCGGGCTTTCGTGGGATGTCGGGACGAGCGCCCGCCGACGACACGGGCGCTCCCGGCCCGTCCGTGCTGAGACGTGCGACGCGGGAGTGGCGGCGGCTTGCGGAGTCGACCCAAAGGCAGCCGCCGCGCGCTGGGGAAGGTCCGGCGGCGGTAGACCCGCTGGATTGCGATCGCCGACGCGGGCTGCCGCCGTCATGGTCACTCCCGTGAGCACGTCTCCTTACGCGCGGCGGGCGTACACTTAGGCGAGGAACGACGCCGTCTCGTCGCTGGAGTGCCCCGTGACCCGCATCGCCGCTCTGCCCCGCGCGCTCGTGCTGGCCCTCGCCGGACTGCTCTTCTTTGCTCCGGCGGCGGCGGCGCAGGCGGAGTACAACCGGGCGGCGCGCTTCCCGGACGTGCTCCACGCCGACGTCGATCGCTTCTGGGCCGAGCAGTTCGCGCTGGTCGGGCGGACATACGAAGCGCCGGGGGGCGTGGTGCGCATCGACGGGCCGGTGCTGACCGGCTGCGGCCGCGCCGACCCGGTGACCTCGGCCGCCTTCTACTGCGTGCTGGACGAGACGATCTACTACGCCGGCGACTTCCGCGACGCGCTCGAGACGATCGGCGACTTCGGCTGGATCGTGGTCGTCGCCCACGAGTGGGCGCATCACGTCCAATACCAGCTCGGGATCGACCTCGGCCCGATGGTCGGGCAGAACAGCGGCATCGGGGATCTGGCGCCGATCGAGCTGGAGCAGCAGGCCGATTGCCTGGCGGGCGCCTACAGCCTCGACGCCGAGGCGACCGGCTGGCTGGACCCCGGCGATATCCAGGAGGCGATCGACGTCACGTCGCTCGCCGGGGATCCGGTCGGGACGCCCTTCAACGACCCGTTCGCGCACGGCAGCGGTGAGGAGCGGGTCGCGTCCTACCTGAACGGATACCAGGGCGGAATCGGAGCCTGCGACCTGGCGCTGTAGGTGCGGCGGGTCGGCCGTCGGCGCCGTTTTGCCTCGATGCCCGCGCGCCGGTCGCCCCGCCGACGGTGCCATCCTTCCCGAACGCGCGTCGTCGCGGAGCGATCCCTCGTGCCTTGGGACGACAACGCGGGGGTGTGACGGGGCGGTGCGCGTCGATGACGCTACCGCCCGCCGGCGACCCACCCGAAGGCGGGCGCCGACCGGCCTCCGCTCGGCGCCCGCCTCCGGTTGACAGCCGAGGCACCCCGGCGGACGATGCCGCCGCGTGGTTCGTCGCCGCGCCCCGGGCCATCGCCCTCTCGCACGGGGGCGACGGCTGGTGGTAAGGGGATCCCCGGGAGAGCACCCATGGGCCTGGAAATCTTCGAGCGGGGCGAGTTGCCGCGCTGGGCGCCGGTGCGGCAGCGGCTGGACGCGACGGACGTCGGGGACGTCGCGGAGGCCGTCGCGGCGGAACTCGCGCGGCCAGAGATCGGCGGGGTCCTGCGGCCCGGGCAGCGGGTGGCGTTGACGGCCGGGAGCCGGGGGATCGACAAGATCGACCGCGTCCTGAAGGCGGCGGTGGACGGGGTGCGACGGCTGGGAGCGGAGCCGTTCATCGTGCCAGGGATGGGGAGCCACGGCGGCGCGACCGCCGAGGGTCAGCGGGCAATGATCGCCCACTTCGGCATCACGGAGGCGGCGATGGGCTGCCCGATCCGCTCGGATATGGAGGCGGTCCACCTGGGGGAGGTGGAGGACGGGGTGCCGGTCTGGTTCGACCGCAACGCCTACGAGGCGGACGCCGTGATCCCGGTCGGGCGGGTCAAGCCGCACACCGATTTCCGGGGGCCAGTCGAGTCGGGCCTGATGAAGATGATCGCGATCGGGCTGGGCAAGCAGAAGGGGGCGGATTTTTTTCACTCCCAGGGGATGGCCGAGTTCCACCACCTGATCCCGGCGGTGGCCCGCTTCACGTTAGGGCGGGTCAACATCCCGTTCGGGATCGCGCTGGTCGAGAACGGGTACGGTCGTCTGAGCCTGGTTGAGGCGGTGCCGGCGGCGCGTATTTGGGAGCGGGAGCAGGCGCTGCTGCGGCTGGCGCGGGAACGGCTGGGGCGGCTGCCGGGGGAGCGGGTCGATGTCCTGATCGTCGACTTCATCGGCAAGGACATCAGCGGCGATGGGGCCGACCCGAACGTGATCAACCGGGACGTGGTCGGCCTGATAACCGCCGGCGAAGGAGCGCCGAAGCCGACGGTCCAGCGTGCGATCGTGCGCGACCTGACGCCGGACACGGAGGGGAACGCGACCGGGATCGGGATGTTCGACGTGGCGCTGCGGCGGGCGGTCGACAAGGTCGACCCGGTGGCGACCTATATGAACATGATCACCGCCAAGGCACCGCAGGGGGCGCGCATCCCGCTGACGGTGGAGACGGACCGGCGGGCGCTCTACGTGGCGTTGGCCTGCTGCCTGAAGGTGACGCCGGAAACGGCGCGCATCCTCCGCGTGCGGGACAGCAAGCACGTCGAGGACCTGTGGGCGTCGGAGCCGCTGCTGCCGGAGCTGCTGGCGACGGGGGACGTGGAGCTGCGCGGGGAGCCGCGGCCCATCGCGTTCGACGGGGCGGGGATGCTCGTCGACTGATCGGGCGGCCGGTGGTGGTCGACCCGTTGCCCAGGGTTCCTCGCGGCGCTTCCGGTTTCCCCACGGCCGCGTTGTCGTGGGCAGTTGCCTCTGGACGACGGTGACGCGGGCAGGGAACGGGAGGCGCGTTCGCGTTCCCGGCGCGGTCCGGGTATCGCACCTACCCCGCATCCGTGGGCGCCGCCATCGCGTCGCGCAGGGCGGCGAGGGTGGGGTGGGTGACGACCTCGGCGACCTCGGCGGCGAAGGAAGCCATGGGGCGGGCGGGGTCGGTGGCGAGGTAGTCGCGGGACTGGAGGAAGGTCTCCAGCTTGTCGGCCTGCTTGACGAAGCGGGACTCCGCGCTGTCGCCCGCCGCCAGCTCGGCCCAGAGGGCAGCGAGGTCGGCCGCGAGCGACGGGGGGAGGTCGGCGAGGAGGTCGGCCATCGCGGCGTCCTCGGCGGCGCGCTTCGCGGCGGCGCGGTCCGGGGCGCGAACGTGGCGGCCATCGAGGAAGCGGCGGCGGGCATCGGCGCCGGGCGGGATCGTGGCCGGGTCGTAGGGTGGCGGGTCGCCGGTCAGTGACTCGGCGAGGTCGTGGATCAGGGCCAGCTTCAGGACGCGGTCGGTGTCGAGACCGGCGCCGCGCCGACCCACGGCGGACGGCGTGTCGCCGTCCGCCGCGCCCAGCGGACGGCGGGGTGACGTGCCGAGCGCCGGGCCGAGCGACGGGCCGCTCGCGAAGCCGTCCGCCGGGTGGGGCGAAGCACCGGTCGCGGCGCCGGCCGCGGTGTCGGCCGCCACCTTGGCGGCGAGCCAGGCGAGGAGGGCGGTGCGGAAGGAGTGGTCCGCGACCGACTCGACGGCGGCGGTGGGGACGCCGCGGTCGAGCCATCCGGTTCGCGGGGTCGTCTTGAGACGGCCGACGCGGCGGAGGAAGCGGGCGAGGCCCACGATCGGGCCGGGGGGCGGCGCTGCCGGGCGGTCGGCGGTCGTTGGCGGCACCGGCGATCGCTCCTCCGAAGCCCGAGTTCGCCGTCGGCTCTGTGCGGTCCGGCTGGGCCCGTTCCGGCCCGACGGTCGGGTCAACCGTACGATTCGGCGCGAACACCGAATCCATCGCACGATATGATCGTTTAACGCTCGGCGGAGCGTCAAAGAGCGGCCGTTCATGGCGAATTTGCAGGACGACGGCGGTCGTTCGCGCCGACGCGGTCCCGGGGCCGATGGTACGATGTTCCTGTTCGGGCAGACCGTTCGTGCATCCCCAATCTGTCGCTGTGGAGCGGTGGGTGCCGGTCCGCGACTGGCGGGGCATGGGGACGCAATACCGTGGGGCGGGACCGCCTGGGTCGGCGAGGATGGTGACCGTGAGGGGACGGCTCGCGATGCGGGGTGGGGGGGCGAAGCGGGCGCTGGCGGCGGTGATGGCGCTGCTGCTCGTCCTCGGCTTGCCGGGCCAGATCCCGACCGCGTCGGGACAGCGGGACGGGGTGGAGACGGCGCGGCAGGAGGACGCGGGGGGGCGTCAGGACCGGGACGCCCGAGGTCAGGAGCGGGGCGGGGGCCAGGAAACGCCGGCCGGCGACGAGGTTCCCGCCGACGCACCGGCGGAAGAGCCGGTGGCGGAGCCGGCGCCGGAACCCGCGCCTGAACCGGCCCTGGGGCCTGACACGGACGGCGACTTCATCGCCGACGTCACCGACAATTGCCCCGGGGTGGCCAATATCGGCCAGCAGGACGCCAACCGGAACGGGTACGGCGACATCTGTGAGCCGCCGCCCCCGCCGCCGGACACCGACGGCGACGGCGTGCCCGACGACGGGGACAACTGCGTCGACGTTGCGAACGGGAACCAGAACGACGGGGACGGCAACGGCGTCGGCAACGCCTGCGACGTCGCGCCGGCGGAGCCCGCGCCCGAACCCGCCCCGGAGGAGCCGGCCGGGGGGGTGGGGGACGGCGATGCGCCTCCGGCCGAGCCCCCAGCCGAGGAGGGTGGCCGCGGGAACGGCGGCGAACGGACGTCCGATGGGGGTGGCGACGGATCGTCGCCGGCTCGCGAGGAGGACCGGCCCGATCGCGAAGCGGACGAGACGGACCGCGATCGTCCGGTGCGCGACGAGGGCGAGGGTGAGGACGCGGGGCAAGGCCTTGTCGAAGGGGCCGCGGTGGAGACCGAAGTGCCGGATCCCGCCGTACCCGCCGCGCGGTCGTCGGCGCGAGAGGGCAATCTGCCGGAGCTTGCGCCGCCGCCCGACGCGTCGGAGCCGTCGATCCCGGCCCTACGGCCGTTCGTGCCGCCCGCGGAGTCGCGGTCAACGTCCGACGATGCCGACGACGATCCCGTCGTCGCCGACACCGCGGGTGCGGCGGCCGATCCTAGGTCGGCGAGCCGCGACACGATCGTCCGGATCGATTCCGGCGCCCTGCTTGCCGACGACGCGGAGAGCGGGGACGACGCGGCGCGCGGCGAGCCGACGGTCGAGCCGGGCCAGGGGGACGCGACGGCCGAGGCCCTCCCGGGCGAGGAGGACGACGACCGGGCGACTGATGAGGAGGCGGGCGACGACGCCGCGGCGGCGTCCGACGAGCCGTTGACCCGGATCGGTTTCCAGCGGGACCCCGACACGGGATCGACCGTGCCGGTGGACGGAGATGGGGCTGACGCGGCGGACGCCGAGGAGGCGGACGAGGACGCCGACCCCGAGGCGACCCAAGCGACGACCGACGCCGAGGAGGAGGTCGAGGTTCTCGACGGCGAGCCGGTGGCTGGGGGTGCGGCGCCCACTCCGCGCGCGGCGCGGGATAGCGGAAGTCGGAGGGCCGCACGCGAGGGGCGGCGCGATGGCCGGCCGACTTCCGACCGGGACACCGCCGCGCGGTCCGCGGCGGACGAGGCGTCCGACGAGGAGGACGCCTCGGACGTGCCGGCGGCGGCCGGGTGGGACGCCGACGAGCACTTCGCGGGCGGGCTGGCGCGGACGCTGCCGAGGGTGACCCGGATCGCCGGCACCGACGACGACGTGCTCTACGTAACCCAGCGCCGCGGCGCCGCCCGCGGCAAGCCGGGCTCGTTCGCCTACGAGATCCCGGTACCGGAGGAGGGCGAGTACGCGGTCCGCCTCCACTTCGCGGAGATCTACTGGGGTGCGCCCGGCGGGCCGGACGGCGGCGAGGGGAAGCGGGTCTTCAGCGTCGACGCCGAGGGCGAGACGGAGCTGGAGGACTACGACATCTACGGCGACGTCGGGGCGATGACCGCCGTCGTCAAGCAGTTCGCGGTGGCGGTCGACGACGGCACGCTCGACCTGCGGTTCCACGGGACCCGAGACCAGCCGATGGTGGCGGCGATCGAGGTGCTGAGGTCCGCGGAGGAGGCCCCACCGCCGGCCGAGGACGACGAGCCGGCGGGGGACGGGGAGCGGCGGGCCAAGGAGACGGAGCCCCGCTCGGACGACGAGGGGCGCCGCGCAGAGGAGGACGACTCGGCGTCCACCGCGCCACTGGCGGCGAGCGGGGAGCGCTGGGTCGACGTCGACAAGTCGGCGGAGACGGTCCGCCTGATGGCGGGGAACGAGGCGGTCGCCCGCTTCCAGGCGTCGATGAGCGAGGGGCGGGAGAACGGTTTCCGCGACACGGTGCCGGGTTCGTACACGATCCAGAGCAAGACCGCGGACCTTACCTACACGCCGTACGCCAAGAATTACATCACGTACTGGGCCGGCTTCGACCCGAGCCGCGAGAACGGCTTCCACTCCTGGGTGATGGACGCGAAG
Organism: uncultured Thermomicrobiales bacterium; assembly: GCA_902806405.1. Lineage (GTDB taxonomy): Bacteria > Chloroflexota > Chloroflexia > Thermomicrobiales > UBA6265 > CADCWL01. The sequence continues at coordinate 8,384 of CADCWL010000122.1, forward strand.
GGCCGGGTCGTCCCAAACGGCGACGGCCCGACCTGGGGTTGCGTGGCGACGGCACCGAGGGACGCGGCGCAGATCTACGACTTTGTCGAGATCGGGACGCGGGTCGAAGTACACTGGTGAGGGAAAAAGTCCGCGTGGAAGGGTAGAAGGATGGGTCGCCTCGTCCCTTTGCCCTTTCGCCTTGTCCCTTCAGCCTCGTGAAGGAGCGCTCCCCGTGACGGACCCCCGGATCGCGACCTGGGCGCGAACGCTGGTCGGCTACTCGGTCGCGGTGAAGCCCGGGCAGACGGTCGCCATCCAGGGCGGGGTGGCGGCGGAACCGCTGCTGCGGGCGATCTACCGGGAGACCATCGCGCGGGACGCGCACCCGACGATGCTGCCGCTCTTCTCCGGACTCGGGGCGGAGCTGCTCCGGCACGGAACGGACGCGCAGCTCGACCACCTCGACCCGGTCGAGCGCTGGGTGCGGGAGGGGGTCGACGTCTCGATCCGGGTGATGGCCGAGACGAACACGAAGGCGCTGTCGGCGGTCGAGCCGGCCCGGCAGGCGCGCTTTCAGCAGGCGCGGACCGGCCTCATGGAGGCGTTCATGGGGCGGGCCGCTTCCGGCGCCCTCGACTGGACGCTGACCCTCTTCCCCACGGACGCCTACGCCCAGGACGCCGACATGGCAACGGACGACTTTGCCGAGTTCGTCTACGCCGCCTGCAAGCTGGACCGGCCCGATCCGGTCGCCGCCTGGCGCGAGCAGGCGGCCGAGCAGGAGCGCCTGATCGCGTGGCTGGCGGGGAAGCGGGAGATCCGGCTGCGGGGGCTGGACACGGACCTGACCGTCTCCATAGTGGGGCGGCGCTGGATCAACGCCGACGGGACGAAGAACTTCCCGGACGGCGAGATCTTCACCGGGCCGGTCGAGGACGGGGTCGACGGCCACGTCCGCTTCTCCTACCCGGTGGTGACGGCGGGGCGGGAGGTCCACGATGTCCGACTCCGTTTCCACGGCGGGCGGGTGGTCGATGCCAGCGCGGCAAAGAACGAGGCGTTCCTGATCCAGACCCTCGACACCGACGCGGGCGCGCGGACGTTGGGCGAGTTCGCCTTCGGGACGAACTTCGGGATCGACCGCTTCACCAAGAACATCCTCTTCGACGAGAAGATCGGCGGCACGGTCCACATGGCGGTCGGCGCCGGCTACCCGGAGACGGGGAGCGTGAACCGCTCGGCCGTCCACTGGGACCTGATTTGCGACCTGCGCGACGGTGGCGCGATCGACGTCGACGGCGAGCCGTTCCTGCGGGACGGGCGGTACGTGGTATGAGGGGAGCGGAGAGCGGGGAGCGGGAAGGAGTCCGGGGGCGTCGTTCCTTCCCGCTCCCCGCCCCTCTCTCTCGCCTGCTCGGGGCTGACGGGGCGGGGTTTCTCGTCGTCGGCGTCGCGTCGCTGCTGACCATCGTCGGGCTGTGGGCGGTGGCGCGGGAGGCGCCGAGCGCGGAGGCGATGCCGACGCCGCGGCCCTCTCCGACCGCGGAGCGGCCGCGCGACCGGTTCGGGATCGGGGCCTACCCGACCGCCCGCACGGGCGCTCGGCGGACGCCGACGACGTCGGCGCCGGGGTCGGGACTTCCTCAGCGGGGGTCGCAGTCGGCACCGGGGGTCCTGCACGACGTGGCAAGGGCGGTCAGCGCCGGGGACGCCACGGGCGTGATCGTCGCGCTCGGGGAGATCGAGGCGCCGGCCGTGCCGGCGCCGGCGCCGACGCCGCTTCCTGGGCCACCGCGACCACCGCAGCAGGCGCGTTAAGTCGTTGCCTGGGCGGAGCCTGGTCGCCGATCCGGTCGGGTCGACGTGGCCGGGGCCAACGGAACGCCGGGGGAAACGGGGTGCGGCCGCGGATCGGGAGGGGAGGCGGGGTGCCTTCGCCGTGCGGCGGGCGCCTGGGAGCGGCTCGAGGCGGATGGGGCGCGGTCGGGGCGGATTGCCCTTGGTCCATGCTTGGGGCGGTCATAGCACCCGCCGCGGGATGGCGCCAGCGTAGGCTTCCCCGACGGGAGTTTCCGACGCCGTCAGCGTGACGCGGTGCGACGGTTCGGTCGTCTCCGGCCCGATTAATTCGCCGACGCCCGCGTCGACGAACCGAGCCCAAAGCTGGGGATCGTGGCCGACGGCGTAGCCAGGGAACGCCTCAATCCGGATACCAAAGATCTCGTTCGATTGTGGGATCGAGATGACGATAACGGGAGTCTCGGTCGCCATCGGCAGCAGGAACGCTAAACGCGGCTCGGTGCTCGTCGGAGAGCTCGAGGACGAGGGTGTCGCTCAATCGGCGATTGGAAAGGTCGGTGTGCCCAGCCGTGGCGGCTTTGAAGGGCACTCTCAGCGGGAGATCCGGACGTACCGTCGAGGCTTCGCTCTCGGTCGCTTCCGTACCCCGCCGCGTCCGACCCTGTGTGTCGGGTACGCCTTAAGCATCGTGCCGCCGGTGATCGTCCCGGTCGCATCGGCGGGACCGGACCCCTCGCAGACGTTCCGAGAGAGACGCTCCAAGCCGGGCAACGCGCGAGCTTCTCGCGATTCTCCGATCCGGGTCGGTTGCGTCGAACGTCGCCACGTCCGCGGTTCTGAGGGCGATGGCGACGCCCGCTACGGGCCGATCGATCTCGGCGTACCTGGTTCCTCTGTAGGTCTACCAGCGGCAGACGCAGGTGACGGTTGAGGCGCAGCGGCAACCGTCACGAGCATGGTCACCCCTGCTCAGGGACGGTAACACCCTCACGCCGTCTTCCGCAGTCGGGGGTCGAAGACCGGCTCCATCGCCAGGGCGAGGAGCATGAAGGCGAGGGCGGTGAGAACGATCAGGATGCCGGGGGGGAGAACCCACCACCAGTAGCCGACGTAGAGGGCGCCGGTGCGGAAGCCGGCCTCCAGCATCTGACCCCAGGTCGGGATGCTGGGGTCGCCAAGGCCAAGGAACGAGAGCGATGCCTCGGCCAGGATCGCGCCGGGGGCGAAGAAGATCATTTGGGCGACGATGAAGGGCGCGGTCTGAGGAAAGACATGGCGGAGCATGATCCGCCGCCGGGAGGCGCCGAGGGCGCGGGCAGCCTCGACCAGTTGGCCGGAGCGGATCTGGAGGACCATCGAGCGGACCAGGATCGTGAGGCCGGGCCAGGAGAAGAGTACGAGGACGGTCATGATCAGCCAGAGGTGGCGGCCGAGGACGGAGACGAGGAAGATCAAGAGCGGCAGGGTCGGTACGTTCGAGACGACGTCGGCGGCGCGCTGGATGACGGCGTCGACGGCGCCGCCGCGGTAGCCGCCGACGATGCCGAGGGTGGCGCCGATCAGGGTCGAGGCGACGGCGGTCAGGGTCGCGATCAGGAGGCCAACCGGGAAGCCGTAGAGGAGGCCTTCCCAGATGTCGCGGCCGAGGCCATCGGTCCCCATCACGCCATAGACGGTGCCGCCGAGAACGACCGAGACCCCGGCCAGTTCGTCGCGAGGGTCGGCGACGACGGCCTGGATGTGGACGGCGTAGTCGCCGGGGAGGGGATCGACCCGTCCAGAGCCGTCGGCGGCGGGCTGGCCGAAGAGGGCGGCGGGGAGCACGTCGGCGAGGTTCGGGGGGAGGGCGAGGCCGGGGTAGCGCTCGGCGAAGACGCGCCCGATGCCCTGGGCGGCCGCCGGGTCGGCCGAGAGGAGAACGCGCTCCGGGACGTCGTAGCCGCGCCGGAAAGGGGCGGCCTCCCCTTCGCGGGGGCCGCGAACCGGAACGCTGGCGAGGCGAGCCTCGGTGCCATCGGGGCGGACCAGGGTCGCCAGGATGGCGGGCGGGCGACCGTGGAAGGTGACGCCGCTGAGGGTCAGGGAGAGGGCCGTCGGGGCGCGCTCGTGGGGAAAGGCGATCGGGAAGCGGAAGGTGCGGACCTCGCCGGCGGGGATAGCGCGGGTCTCGGTCGGCGCGGCGAGGGAGAAGGCGGCGTGCGCCACCTCGTCCTCGCCGCCGAGCCGGGTGGTCCAGGCGGGGGGGGCGTTCTTTGGGTTGTCGACCCAGACGGCGGGGTTGCTCCAGCGGGCGGTGCCGAAGTCGAGCGGGTAGGTGGCGAAGACCCAGACGGAGAGGGCGACCATCGCCCCGAAGAGGGCGACGCCCGCCTTGCCGACGCCGCCGGCGACGAGGAGGTGAAGGGCGCCGCGGAGGGGGGAGCCGCCATCGCTTCCCTCCTCGACCGTCTCCGCGGTCTCGGCCACGCTCCGAGCCGGATCGTCGAGGACGACGGCGGGCGCCGGCTGGACGGCGGGCACGGGGCCGACGGCCGGGGGCGGGCCGGATTCGGTCTGCGGGGTAACCGGGTCGGGGACCGACCCGGAACGCGTGGTCGCCATCAGGTGCTCGCTACCTCGTCGCCGCCGACGACAGACGGCGACCCGACCGTGTCGCCCAACGTTCTGGCCGCATCGAAACAGCGTTCACTCCCGGCCCCCACCACCAAGCTCCCCGATTAGTCGTCCCGTCAACTGTATCGGACACGAGGGTCGAGCAGGACGTAGAGGACGTCGAGGACGAAGCGGGCGACGACGTACATCAGGGTGAAGATGAAGGTGAGGGCGACGACGACCCCCTCGTCGGCGGCGCCGGAGACGGCGTCGAAGTAGAGGCGGCCCATCCCCTGCCAGTTGAAGATCGTCTCGACCAGGATCGAGCCGGAGAGGGAGCCGGCCAGGCCGAGGACCAATCCGGTCACGATCGGCGGGGCGGCGACGCGGAGGATGTGGCGGTTCATGATCCGTCCCTCGGGCAGCCCCTTGGCCCGGGCGAGCAGGACGTGGTCCTCCTGGGCGACGGTCACGGTCATCGTGCGGACGGTGTAGATGTAGGGGCCGACGCTGACCGGGACGAGGGTCAGGATCGGCAGGATGGCGTGGTAGGCGAGGTCGAGGGCGCGGCTCCAGGTTCCCTGCGGCGGCGGGGTGGAGTACATGCCGCCGGCCGGCAGCCAGTCGAGCCGGAAGGCGACGACGAGGATGAGGAGGATGCCCAGCCACCAGGCGGGGACGGCGAAGGAGACGGCGGCGAAGTAGGCGACGGCACGGTCGAGCCGACTCCCGACGCGGGTCGCCATCCGGACGCCGACGACGAGGCCGACGACGGCGGTGATCACCGAGGAGGTGGTCAGCAGCAGGACGGTGTACGGCAGGCGCTCGAGGACGATGGCGCCGACGTCGTTGTCGCCGTCGGCGGTGCGCAGCGAGCGGGCCTCGCCGAGGTCGAGGCGGAGGACGCGCCAGACGGCGGCCGGGAGGCGGGTGTACCAGGGCCGGTCGAGGCCGTAGAAGCGGGTCAGTTCCTCCTGGCGGGCGGCGACCGTCTCTTCGAGCTGGGCGGGGTCGCGGATCGTCTGGGCGAGGCCCTGGCGGAGGGCGCGGGTCTCCTCGGAGATCTGGGCGCGGAGGAGATCGTCGGAAAAGCCGGTGGCGCCAAGGGTGACGACGAGGAGAACGAGGACGGCGAGGAGTACGCCGAACAGGGTCAGGGCGCGGAGGGCGAGTTGGCGGAGGGAGGAGGGCATGGGGATGGTTCCTGGTGGGTCGCGGCCTGGGACCGTCGGCGGTGGCGGGCGGAGCCGGACGGCGGCCTCGGTGGAGGTGAAGCGCGATTCCCGGGGCCAGCCGGCGGTGACGCCCCGCAGGAGGGCGGGGCGTCGATCAGATTGGGCATGATACCGGGTCGGTCGAGGGCGGTGGTGGGGTGGCGATCCCGGTCCGGATGGTGGCGGTGCGGCTGCGGGAGAGAGCGGGGCGGCGTTCTCCGAGCTGGCGGGGGCGATATGGCCGTGAGGGCAACGCGCTGTACCCGATGCGCGGTGTTGGGGTTTGGACCTGGTCACGTCCCGATGTGCAGCGGGTGCCCGGTCCTTCTTTCCGGACGGCCAACCGCCGGCGAGCCGCAACGGAAAGGTCACTCCCAGCGTCCGGCGAGCCAGACCGCCGCGCCGGGTGTCGGAAGCGGCGTCCTACCACTCCGACCCATACGGCCGGGGCGTCCCTTCTGGGACGCCCCGGCACATTCCCTTACACGGCGATCTCCACGTCCACCCGCTGCTCCGCCACCACCGCGATCGCGTCGCTGGAGGCGATCAGGTAGAGCTGGTAGACGCTCGGGAAGAGGGCCGAGGTGACGGTCGGGTCGAGGTCGACGGTGAAGGCGCCGCCCTCGCCGCCGACCGCGGAGCCGGAGGCGGCGATGGTGCCCTGGGCGGTGTCGATCAGGGCGTACTGGAGGCCGAGGGCGCCGGGACCCTGAACCGTCACGGGGATCGAGATCGGCGCGCCGAGGAGGGCGGGGGGTGGCGGCGCGGCCTGGACCGAGAGGCGGGGCGGGGCGCCGAAGCGAAACTCCTCCGGACGGAAAGGGTAGCCCTCGGCGCGGAAAGCGGTCAACTCGGCGAACTGGGCCGGTGGGTCGTAGCGGGTCAGGGTGTAGGGGCCGTTGGAGACGACGAGCAGGTTCGTCTGCTCGAACCAGGCGGTGGCGGCCTCGTAGCGGGCGAGGGCGTCCTCCGGCGTCACCAGCGTCCGCCCGGGCAACTCGAAGACACCGGCGGGGACGGCCTTTTCGCGGGTGAAGGCGCGGAGGGCGCGGACGACGGCACGGGCGTCGCTCTCGGTCACCAGGCTGAGCCAGGGGACACTGAAGCGAGCGGCGGCGGTGTCGGAGTAGGCGCCGGTGCGCTGGGCGAAGACGATATCGTCCATTGCCGCCAGCAGCTCCCAGGGGGTGCCAACCCCGCCGACGGCGGCATAGGAGGCGATGTAGTTCGGCTCGAAGTGCCAGAAGTCGGCGTAGACCTCCAGCCGGTCGTCCTCCAGGAGTCGGATCGCCTTGATCGTCTCCAGGAAGGGGCGGGAGGTGACGCCGAGCGCCGTCTCGATCTGGATCTTCTCCTCGTCGTAGGCGAGCTCGAACGCCTGGGCGATGGAGTAGATCGCGTCGGCGGGGGCGATCTTGGGGCCGTGGTGGAAGGGCGCCTGGTAGTACCGGGAGTAGTCGTAGGTGACCTTGGAGACGGCGGCGACGTTCGGGCCGACCGGGGTCCAGGCGTCGGCGACGGCGTCCCAGCGGACCGCGTCCTCGGGGACGGGGAGGGTGCCGGTGGGGCCGGCGGTCTCCGTCTCGAAGCTGGACCGGAACGGCTGGGGGATGCCGGTGAAGGGGTGGTTCAGGATCGGGGCGTCGACGAGGTACTTGAAGATGTCGGAGGAGTAGACGTCGCCGAAGCCGCCGACCGGGTTCCAGGTCGTGCGGTCGGTCCAGACCCAGAGGTGGCCGACCCGCAGCTCGGGCTTTCCTTCGATCCGGGCCGAGCGGAGGGAGAAGGGGGACTTCGGGCCACCGACCAGGTCCTCGGTCAGGTCCTGGACCTCGGTGCGGACCGGGAAGCTCTGGAGGGCGGTGACGAGCCAGATGCGAACGCTCTCGTCGAGACCAAGGACGGTCATCTCACGGTAGAGCTCGTCGCGCTCGGCGCGGTCGGCGAACTGGCCGCGGTAGAGGCGCTGGCCGATGCGGTCGAGTTCCGGCTGCTGGTACTGCCAGAAACCGGTCTCCAGCCAGCCGGGGAGGTTGCCGAGCCAGGGGGCGTACATCTGGTTGATGGTGCCGAAGTCGTAGCGGTCGGGCGAGGTCCGACCCCAGCCTTCGGTGTAGACGTGCCACTGGAAGGTGAGCGGGTCGCTGGCGTAGACGGCGAGGGTGGCCGGGCCGAACGGCTGGTAGATCGGCTGCGCTTGGAAACCGACGCCTTCGAGGGCGGCGCGGACGAGGTCGCCGATCGGCCGCCGCTCGTCCTCGACACGGGTGACGAGCTTGAGGACGACCGGTTGGCCGTTGAAGGTCCAGACGTTGTTTGTCAGGGTCGCGCCGGCGGCCTGCATCTGCTCGGCGATGACACTCCGGGCGAACTCCGGGTCATACCGGATGTCGGCGCCCTGGAGGGCGGCGAAGACGGTCAATTGGTCGTAGTCGACGGGGCTGACGTGGGAGCGCATCGGGACGGCGCGGCCGGCGTAGATCGTGTTGGCGATCAGCTCGCGGTCGACCAGGTACTGCATCGCCCGCCGGATCTCTTTGATCGCGAAGGGGTTGAGCTCCCCCTCGCGGGCCGGGGCGGGGTTGAGGACGAGCGAGAGGGTGCTGGCGGGGGCCTGGATGAGGCGAACGTTCGGGCCGCCCTGGGAGAGGGCGGTCGCGCCCTCCGTCTTCAGGCCGTAGAGGTAGAGATCCATCGACCCGTTCTGGATCTCGAGCGGCGCCTGGTCGACGTTGAACGAGGAGAAGATGATCCGGTCGCTCGCAGGGCCGGGCGGCACCGGCTGCCGGGTGGGGGCCGCGGCGAGGCCGGCCGCGGGGTCGTTGGCGATGATGCCGGCGAGGGGGGCGGAGAGGCCGAGCGCGACGGCGCTCCGGACGAAGCGGCGGCGGGAGAGGCGGCCGTCGGCGAGCGCCTCGATCATCGAGCGAAGGTCGTCGGTGGGCATCGGGTGGTCCTCCGTGGGGGGAGGGGGAATGGTCCTGCCCCCGGCCCCTCTCCCTCGCAAGGGAGAGGCGAGCACTCTTGAGCGGTCGCGAGTTAAGAGGATAAGTACGCTGGTCGACGGTCTCGTCGTCGCGCGCCCCGGTCGGACACCGACGTCTGGAAATCTTCCCCCTCCCTGGCCAGGGAGGGGGGCCGTGGGTGGGGCGTCGCCCCCTTGCCCCCTTACGCCGCGTCCTCGACCACCGGCGGCACCGGGAGGGGCGCCGGGGTCGGGACGGCGCTCGCGGGTTCGGCGACCGGGGTCGCGGCCGGGGCGGCGCTCGGCGTGGCGGCGGGGACGGCGGCGTCGGGCGGCAAACCGACCTGGTCGCGGACCTCGTCGAGCTCGCGGGCGATCGAGTCGAAGCCGAACTCGGTGAAGAAGGAGGCGGAGCCGACGTTGCCGGTCTCGTCGTAGGCGGTGACGTTGCGCGGGCCTTCTCCGGTGACCGGCATGTAGACGTTCGTCGTGAACTGGCCCTTCTCGTCGGTGCGGAGGTTGATCAGCGGGACGCCGCCGACGTCGATCGAGATGTTCGCGTTCGGCTGGAAGTTGAGGCCCTGGATGGCGACGTCGCGGCCGGCGACGCCGCTGGGTGGGTTGAGGAAGAGGCTGGGAGGCTCGATCTGGGTCTCGCGGGCGAAGCCGATCTGCTGGTTGGGTCCGCCGAACTCGCCAAGGCGGGTGTCGGCCCAGACCATGTAGACGTCGTCCTCGTTGGCGGTCAGGGAGAAGTAGTCACCGAGGAAACGGCCGCCGGGGAAGCCGCGCAGCGAGTTCGAGGGGAAGTCGGTGACGCGGGTGTCGGGCACGTTGAGGCCGATGTCGGGGTTCTCGAAGCCGAAGGTTTCGCCCTGGTCGCTCGAGCGGGTGTAGTAGATGTGGTAGCGGGCTTCTTCCGGGTCCTCGCGCATGTCGCCCCACATCGCGTGGAGGACGCCGTCCTCGGAGACGTCGATCGAAGGGAAGAACTGGACGCGGTCGGTGTCGTCCTGGTTGATCCGCAGCGGCTCGGGGTCCCAGGTCTGACCCTTGTCCATCGAGCGCATCACGTAGATGTCGCCGTCGTCGGTCGGCTTGTCGGCGGGGCGGGCGGTGGTGGCGATGTAGACGTCGTCGTTCGGGCCGACGGCGATCTGGGGGAAGGCAGCCCCCCAGTAGCGGAAGGTCGAGGAGCGGGGGGTGAAGTGAATCTCGCGGAAAACCCCGGCCTGGACCGGCTCGGAGAGGGTCCGGCCGCCATCAGCCGAGGTGACCGCCATGATCTTGTAGAGGCCTTCCTGGACGCCGTCGTTGGTGGTGTCGAGGTAGGTCATGACGAGGGTGCCGTCCGGCATCACGGCCGGCTGGGAACCCTGGACGGTCTGGTTCGCCTCGCCGCCGGGTCCCTCGTTCTGCTCCTGGGTGCGGCCGCCCCCCCCCTCGCCGTCGTCGTCCTGAGCGGTCTGCGCCGCGCGGCCCTCGCCCTCCCCTTCACCCGGCTCGCTGGCGCCTTCCGCCTGAAGGACGGTCGGACTGACGGGGGCCGGCTGGCTCCAGGTGGCGCCGCCGTCGTCGGAGTAGATCATCCGGATCGTTGTCTCGGTGAAGGGGGAGGTGAGGAAGGGGACCTCGTCGGCGTAGACGAGTCCGTAGGTCGTGGCGAACTCGGTGTAGGTCAGGTAGATGACGTCCTTCTCGGGGTCCGCCGGGTTCGGGCCGATCGCGATCCAGGGCTTGTCGAGGAACTGCGAGGTCAGTGTGCCGCGCTCCTGCCCCTCGGGGTCGGGCTGGGAGACGGTCTGGACGGTGGAGCGGGCGGTGGAGACCGCGTCGGACCAGGTCAGGCCGTCGTCGGTCGACTTGGAGACGACCATGCTCGAGACCTCGGTGGCGGAGAAGAGGGAGCCGAGGCGGAACTCCTCGAAGCCGAGCGAGATCGACGTCATGTAGACGGCGCCGTCGCGGTCGAAGGCGATGACCGGGTCGCCGGCAGCGGAGAAGTCCTCCTGGAAGTAGCGGACCTGGTTTGGGCCGTCCCAGGTCTCGCCGCCGTCGAAGGAGACGTACGACGACATCGAGGGGAAGTTGTAGTCGATCGTGCCGAGGACGAGGTGCTCGGGGTCGAGCGGGTTGACGGCGATGTGGGGCTCGGTCTGGATCGGGAAGAGGCCGACCTGGCGGGTAACGATCTGGTTCCGACTGAAGGCGGGGGCCGCCGAGCGGAACGGCACCAGCGGCTGGAAGGCGGCGCCGGCCCGGGGGGCGGCGGCCGCGCCCGGCAGCATGTCGAAGGCAGCGTCGCCGCGCGCCTCGCCGCCGACGGGGATGTTGGCGAGGCGGGGGTCGTAGCCGGAGGCCATCATCCAGCTCGAAGCGCCGAGCGACTCCCGGATCGGCTCCAGGAGCCGGAGGTCGCCACCGGCAACGCCCCCCTCCGGCTCCGCGGCGGCCGAGGTGGCGAGCTGCGCCAGCAGGGCAACGAGAGCGAGCAGGGCAAGGACGGGCCGGCGCCCGCCCCGGCCGGCGTCGCGGAAGGGAACCGAAAACCCGCGCATGGCGTCTCCCGTCTGGCTCGCGTCTTCCGAATCTTCCGAAAATGAGAAGGCCGATCGCTCGATCGGTCAGCGCTCGCCGCCCGCCGTCGTGTGGCGTCCGCTGCCGGATGGGCACGGGTCGCGCCCGATGTGGGGAGGGTGGGGCCGGGGCAGCGTGCTAGACTGCTGATCCTTCGGCGGTGATCGGCAGGGTACCACGCCCGCCGTGCCGGGGAAGGGCCGGACGGTGGCCTTGGTGACGCGCTGCATCGATGGGTGTTGCGTCTTTTAGCCGTCGTTTGGTTGCCCCAGCCGCTCCGGTGCCCGGCCGGGAGCGAAGCGTCCGGCTCCCATTCCCCGCGTGCGGCCCGCCAATCCCTCGGAAGAACCCTCGGTACGTCCCGCCGGATGATCGCCACGAGCGAGGAGCGTCACGATGCGGCCCACCTTTCCCCGTTTCCCCGCGCTCGGGGGACGCTCGGCGCTCGCGCGGTTCGCGGCGCTCGTCGGCGCGGTCGGTCTCCTCCTTTCCCTCGCCCAACCGGCGATCGGACAGGATGCGCCGGCGGAGCCGAGCGGGGTCTTCGGGGTGACGATCGGGCGGTTCGACCTGCCGCCGGGGTTGGCGGGCGGGCCGGCGCTGGTCGGACAGTGGACGGTGACGTTCAACGAGGACGGCAGCTACGAGGTGGCGCGGCAGGACGTCGGCGTCCTCGCCTCGGGCCGCTTCGAGATCTCCGGTCGGACGCTGAACGTCCTCGATTGGAGTGGTCTCGTCGGCTGCGGCGGGACGGATGAGGAGCCCTCGACGGCCTCTTACGCCTGGGAGTTGCTCGGCGACGAACTGCGGCTGACGCCGATTCAGGACACCTGCACCGACCGCCGCATCTTGCTGACGACCCGCGGCTTCGGCCGCTACGAAGCCTGCACCACCGCGCCGCTGGAGATCCTGGGCGCGCCGGGCGCGCCCGGCGCCCCGGAGCCGCCGGGGCCGGTGACGACGCCCCCGGCGGCCGCCCCGGGTGGCGGCCTCGGGGCCCTGCCGGGGGCGACCCCGGTGGCGGGGCCGCCGGACGGCGAGCCGGCCGGCGCGGACGTCGCGGCCGAGATTGAGACCTTGCTCCGCCAGGCGACGGGCTGCTGGGCGACGGGCGATCCGGCTCGATTCCTGGCGCTGCACTCCCAGCCGGCGCTCGACGCGGCGTCGGCCCTCGGCGGGTCGCTCGCGACCGTCGCCACCCAGGTCGCCCAATTCATGGCGACGCCGGTCGGGTTCGAGTTGATCGGGGATGTCACGCAGACCGACCCGACCCACGCGACGGCCTACGTCGAGATCTCCTTCGGCGGCGAACCGATCCCGCAGAGCTTCACCTTCGCCCGGCAGGACGGCGCCTGGTTGATCGACTTCCTCTTCCTGCTCGGCCCGCCGCAGCCGGCGCCGACGCCGCAGCCGTAGGGAACCCTCCGTCCGTGATCGCATCGTCGCCCGAGCCGCCGCCGCCGCCCGCGGCGCCGGACGCCGTTCCGGAGAGCGACCAATCGACGGTGGGCACGGGAAGCGCGGTCGCGATCGGATGCTCGGCGGCGACGCTCTTCTTGATCCTGGTCGGGATTGGGCTGGTGGTGCTGCTGCGGCTGGTGTAGGCGGGACGGGGCGGCTCGCCCCCGGACTCCGTGCCCGCGTTGCCCGAGGTTCTCGGCCGAAGAATGCAGGCACGAGGGTCCGTTCGTAGCCGGAAAGTGGGTGCGCGGCGCCCCACGTGCCGCACGATCCGACCATGCCCACCATCGGCGACAATGCCGCGACGACGGGATCGCTCCCCCTAGCCCCGTCGATGGCACGAGGCGATCGGGCGGTCCGGCCCGACGTCGTCTCGGGAGGTGCCGTGTCCGGCACGCGCTCCATCCCGCCGCCAGTCTCCTTGCCCCGCCCGCTCGGGCTGCCGGTGCCGCTGACGCCGCTCGTCGGCCGGGAGCGGGAGGCGGCGGCGGTGGTGGGGCTGCTGCGGCGCGACGGAGTCCGACTCGTGACGCTGACAGGACCGGGCGGGATCGGCAAGACGCGCCTTGCGCTGCGGGTCGCGGAGGAGCTTGCCGGCGACTTCCGGGACGGGGTCCTCGACGGAGTCTGGTTTGTCTCCCTGGAGGCGGTCGACGATCCGGCGCTCGTCGCCTCGGAGGTGGCGCGGGCGATCGGGGTGCGGGAGGGCGGGGGGCAGCCGATTGGGGAGCGGCTGCGGCAGGAGTTGGCGGGGCGGCGGGGGTTGCTGGTGCTGGACGGCTTCGAGCCGGTCCTTGCCGCGGCATCGCAGGTGGTCGATCTGCTGGCGGCGGCGCCCGGGGTGACGGTGCTGGTCACCAGCCGGGCGCGGCTGCGGGTGCGCGGGGAGCACGAGTGGCCAACGCCGCCACTCGACCTGCCGGCACCGTCCGTCGCCGGTGGCGCCGGGCCAAGCGTCGAGCGGCTCGGGCGCGGCGAGGCGGTTTCCCTCTTCGTGGCGCGGGCGTCTGAGGCGCAGCCCGACTTTGCGCTGACAGCCGGGAACGCGGTGGCGGTGGCCGAGATCTGCCGCCGGCTGGACGGCCTGCCGCTGGCGATCGAGCTGGCGGCGGCCCGGACCCGTGTCCTCTCGCCGGCGGCGCTGCTGACGCGGCTGGAGCGGCGGCTGCCCCTGCTGACCAACGCTTCGCGGGACCAGACGGACTCGCGGCACACCCTGCGGGGCGCGATCGCCTGGAGCTACGAGGCGCTGGACCCCGCCGCCCGCTCCTTCTTTCGACGCCTCGCCGTCTTCGTCGACGGCTTCGAACTGGAGGCCGCGGAGGCGGTGGGGGGTGGCGAAGTTCCCGGAGGGGCGGAGGCACGAGGTGGGGCGATCGGGGCAACGGGGGCGTCCCCGTCTCCCTTCGTCCTCGATCTCCTTACGGCGCTCGGTGACGTCAGCCTGCTGCGGCGGCAGGAGGACGGGGGGGTCGACGAGGCGGCGGGGCCGCGCTTCACGATGCTGGAGACGGTGCGGGAGTTCGGTCTGGAGCGGTTGGAGGAAGCGGGCGAGGCGGGGGAGGGGCGTAACCGCCACGCCGCCTGGTTCCTGGCCCGGGCGGAGGCGGCCGAGGCGGGGCTGGAGGGGGCGGCGCAGGGGCTCTGGCTCGACCGTCTGGACCGGGACCACGGGAACCTCCGCGCCGCCTTCGCCCACCTGCGAGGGGGCGACGACGCGGCAGGGCCGGTTCGTCTGGCGGCGGCGCTCTGGCGCTTCTGGCTCATGCGCGGCCACCTCGGCGAGGGCCGGCAGCGGCTGGCCGAGGCGCTCGCCGCACCGGGGGCGGGAGCGGCGCCGGCCCGCGCCCGGGCGCTCGCCGGTGCCGGGGCGCTGGCGGAGACGCAGGGGGATTACGCGGCCGCCGAGCGGTTCCTCGACGAGGGACTGGCCGCGGCCGAGGCAATGGGTGATCGGCGCGCCCGCGCGGCGTCCCGGCTGTTCCAAGGACTGGTCGCCTTCGACCGCGACGACCTGTCGGCGGCGGACATCCTCTGTACGGCCTCCCTGGCGGAGGCGGACGAGATCGGTGATCGCTGGACGGGGGCGGCCGCGCTGGCCCAGCTCGGGCTGATCGCGCTGCGTCTGGGGGATCATCCCGGGGCGGCGGCACGGTCACGGGCGGCGCTGGCGCGCTTCGGCGCGTTGGGGAACGCGTGGGGTGCCGCGGTCGCCGCCGGCACGCTGGCGACGGTCGAACTGGACCGGGGCGACCTGACGTCGATGCGGGCGTTTCTGGCGACGAGCCTGGAGGGGTTCTGGGCGCTCGGGGACCTCTGGGGCGTCGGCGCCTTCCTGGAGGTGGCGGCGCGGGGGGCGGTCGTTGGCGGGGAGCCGGCGCGGGCGGCCCGCCTCTTCGGCGCGGCAACGGGGCTGCGGGAGGCGATCGGGGCGCCCTTGAAGGCGACGTTCCGCGCCGGCCACGACCAGAACGTCG
Source organism: uncultured Thermomicrobiales bacterium (assembly GCA_902806405.1). GTDB lineage: Bacteria > Chloroflexota > Chloroflexia > Thermomicrobiales > UBA6265 > CADCWL01. The sequence continues at coordinate 23,452 of CADCWL010000122.1, forward strand.
CCGCCGCCCGCGCCGCGCTCGGGGAGGCGACGTTCGCCGCCGCCTGGGATATCGGCCGGGGGCTGACGGTGCCGGCGGCGATCGCGGAGGCGGTTGCCCCGCCGCCGGCCTCGGACCCCGCGCCCGAATCGGAGGGGGTCGGTACCCGGACGGCGGCCGGCACGGCAGGCTTGACGCCGCGGGAGCGGGACGTGCTGCGGCTGCTAGTCGAGGGGCGGTCTGACCGGGAAATTGCCGAGGCGCTGTTCATCGGGCACCGCACCGTTGCGACACACGTCGCGAACATCCTCGCCAAGCTCGCGGTGCCGTCGCGCACCGCCGCCGCCACCCGGGCAGTCCGCGCGGGCCTCGTCTGACCCTCACCTGCCCGTGCCCCCGCGCTCCTCCGTCGGCCTCCGGTGTGGCCCGCCTCCCCCTAGTGGTCGCCCTCCAATCGGGACGGCGACGCTGGGGGAGCGGGAGGTGGCGAGTGGCTGGTTGGCGGGCCGGCGGGTCCCTTAGCGGCGGCTTCGGTCGGACGCTTCTTGCCCAACCCCGGCGGCGGCAGGGGGCGGTGGCGCGTCTGACATCCGCATGGCATCCGCCGTGCGGCCGGGGGAGAGACGACGGGGCGGCCCGGCGTGGGGGCGGCGGCGCGGGTGGGGACGGATCTTGACACCCGAGGCGGTCTCCAACGCGGCACCGACGGACGGGCTGCGGATCGCGGCGCTGATCGTCGAGCCGCTGGCGTATCGTCTGGTGGCCGCTTGGGCCGGGCGGCACGGGCACCGGCTGACCCTGCTGGTGACGACGCCGGGGCCGCCCCACACATGGCTCAACCGCGATTACCACGATCTGGTCGGGATCGTGCCCCAGACGCAGGACGTCCTCGTCTCGACCCGGATGCGGCGGACGGTGGCACCGACCCTGGCCGCGCTGCGGCCGGACCTGCTCGTCTCCTTCACCTTCCCCCACCGCATCCCGCCGGAGGTGACCGACGTGCCACGTCTGGGGGCGGTCAACCTCCACCCGACGCCGCTGCCCCGCTACCGGGGGCCGAACCCACGGCGGATGCTCTTCGACGGGTCGGCGACGGTCGGCGCGACGCTTCACCGGATCGAGGCCGGGTTCGACGCGGGCGCAATCCTTGCCAGCCGCGAGCGTCCGTTTGCGCCGGAGTCGACCCCGGAAGGGCTGCGGGCGGTGTGGCTCGCCGTCCTCGACGAGACGCTGGAGGCGGGGACGCGCCGCGCGATCGCCGGGGAGCGGGGGGAGCCGCAGGACGAGGCGCTGGCGACCTACGCCGCGTCGTTCACCCCGGAGGAGCGGCGGCTCGACTGGTCGTGGCCGGCGGCGCTGCTGCGGCAACGGGCGACCGCGCTGAGCCTCTTCCACCCGGAAGCGGAGGCGGAGATCGCTGGCCACGCCTACGCCGTCGCTCGCGTCACGCCGCTGCCCGGCCCGGCACCTGCGGCGGCGCCCGGCACGGTGCTGGAGCGGGACGGCCACCGGTTCGTCGTCGCGGTCGGCGACGGGGTGGTCGCGGTCGAGGTGGCGGCGAAGACCGCGGCGGCGAACGACGGGGGCGACGGCCCGCCGCGGGGTGGGGGCTGAGCGGGACGACGGAGGACGGGATGGATCTGGTGCGATTCCGGACGGTGGCCGAGTTCCAGGCGGCCGGTGAGGGCTTTTTGCCCGGGCTGATCGGGATGGAGGTCGTCTCAACGGAGGGGGAGCGGGTGACGAGCCGGCTGCCGGTGCGGCCGGAGCTGATGGCGCCGATCGGCTTTCTGCACGCGGCGACGGTGGTGGCCCTGGCCGACACGACCGCCGGCTACGGCGCGTGGGCGAACCTGCCGGACGGCGCCCGTGGCTTTACCACGATCGAGCTGAAGGCGAACTTCCTGGGGACTGCGCGGGAGGGCGCCGTCGCCTGCGAGGCGACGCTGGTCCACGGTGGGCGCTCAACCCAGGTCTGGGACGCGCGGGTAACGGACGAAGCGACCGGCAAGACGATCGCGCTCTTCCGGTGCACGCAACTGGTGCTGTATCGATGAGGGGCCGTCCTGGCCCGCTCAGGGGAGGCGGGCCGGAACGGCTCCCCGCGGACCTGGGGGACGAACGGACGGCCCTCCCAGCCCCCCAATTCTGGAGGGAGTACGGACCGGGAAACGGGATGCGGGTGGTCGAGCAGGGGATTGGGGACGGAGCCGGTCGCGAAGACCACGCGTCGTAATCTAAGGACGATGCCGGGCGTGGAGGCGGGGGCGCGGGAGCTTCGCCGGAACCCGGCCCCTGCCGAGCGGCGGTAGTGGGATGCGACCAAAGGGCGCCGACGCAACGGACTCCGCGTTCGGCAGCGGTCCCCGGTTGGACCGTTCGTGCTCGACGTCGCTTGCCCGTCGTGCGAGACGGTAGTGGAGAGCGAGGAGGGCATCCACGATGAGTTGACCGAGCAGGGCGCTTGCCGGGAGCACTAACTCACAGCTGGTGGATACCCCGTTCTCCGCCTTCGGAACGGAGAGGTGATGGACGACCACCCGGAGATCCGTGGCCGGATCGCCGCTGCGGCGGCAGGGCCCATTCACGCTGCTTCCGATGATCCGGTTCGGGGGCGCCGCGAACGATCACGGGCCTACCTCTAGCTCCCCCTCAGAAATGGGGGGCGAGGGGGCATTGGGGGTCACGCGCCCGAACGGCTACACTACCGCCGTGATGGCGCCGGAAGGGGCGACGAGGTCGCCCAACCCTTCGGCCTCGACCGAAGACGAGGGTCCGGCATCCGGCCCGGCCGATCGTCAGCGGGCGAGGCGAACGCGGGGGGTCCGGCGCGTCCTGCTGGCGGTGCTGGGGCTGAACCTGGCGGTGGCGGCGGCCAAGCTCGGCTACGGGCTGGCCAGCGGCTCGGTGGCGCTCAGCGCCGACGGCGTCCAGTCGCTGCTCGACGGCATGGCCAACGTGGTCGGCCTGGTCGGGATCGCGGTCGCGGCCCGGCCGCCGGACCGTGAGCACCAGTACGGGCACGACCGGTACGAGACGCTGGCGGCGATGGCGGTTGCCGGGCTGATGACGCTCGGCGTGGTCGAGGTCGTCCGCGGCGCGATCGGTCAGGTCCGCGGCGGCGAGCGGCCGGAGGTGACCGGCATTTCGTTCGCGATCCTGCTCGGGACGATGACGGTCAACGCCGGGGTCTCGGTCTGGGAGCGGCGGGAGGCGGAGCGGCTGCGGAGCGACCTGCTGGCGGCCGACGCCAAGCACACCGCCTCCGACGTGCTCGTCTCGGCGGCGGTGCTGCTGGGGCTGACCGGGGAGCGGGCCGGGCTGGCCGGGGCCGACGCGGCGGCCTCGCTGGTGGTCGCTGGGACCATCGCCTGGGCCGCCTGGGGGATCGCGCGGGACGCCTCGCTGGTCCTCTCCGACGCCTCGCTGGCCGACCCGCGCGGCCTGCTGGCGGCGGCGGTGGCGACGCCGGGGGTGGCGACCGCGCACAACCTGCGGGCGCGGACCTCCGGCGGCCGGCTCTGGGTCGAGGTCCACGTCACGGTCGACCCGGCGTTGACGGTGAAGCGGGCCCACGAGGTGGCGTCGGCGGTCGAGACGGGGATCCGGGAGGCGGCGGGGCCGGCGACAGAGGCGATCGTCCACGTCG
>CADCWL010000123.1 GCA_902806405.1 uncultured Thermomicrobiales bacterium
GCCGCCGTGCTCGGCGCCGTCGGTGTGGTTTTCGTCGCGCTCGCACGCCCTTTGCCGCACGCGCGGCCGGAGCATGGTAACGAGGCGGTTACCCGCGGAGCCTCCTGATGGGTGCGGTCAGATCCATGCCCAACACAGCACGGAAGAGCCTTCGCCTCGCCGCGATGCTCGCAAGCAGCGCCCTGCAAACGGTGGCCATGCCCGAGCGCGCCGCAGCGAGCCTGCAGATCGAAGCGCTCTGGATCGGACACGGAGGGGCGGATCACGAAGCCGGCGGAGAAGTCCCGGGCTTGCTCACGGCGCCGCCGGCCTGGACGTCCGGAGACGCCGCGGCGGTCGTCATCGGCGACGCGCCGGGCGATGAGCGCACGCGCGCGCGTCTCTTCGACGCCCTTCTGGCCGGCGATGCCGCCGTCTTGGAACTTGATGCCCGCTCGCCTGGCCATCGGCCGCCCGGCGGCGGCGTGGCCGCCTCAGCACCGCTCCGGCCCCAAGATCTGCAGCCGCACTTGTTCGACGCCCTGCTGGCGCTGCGTCGTGACTACGGAGCGGGCCTCGTGGTGGCGATCGGCTTCGGGCCGGTCGGGGAAGCGGTCCTTAGTGGTGGCGACGAGGCCGCGGCGGCGCATCGGCTCGGAGACACGGGTCCGCGCTTCGCCGCGCTCGCCTTCCTCGGTCCCGGTCAGCCCAGGTTCGTGGCCGGCGCAACGCCACCCCCGGATGAGAACTGGCCCGCGCGCGCAGGACCGCTCTGCGCCATCCTCGCCAGCGCCGTTGCGGGCCCACTCAGGGCCGAACGCGGACCGGCGCGTGACGTCACGCGGTCCTGCCTCTCGGCGCTGCTGCCAGGTCGCTCGGGCCAGAGCACGGCCCGCGCCGCCGATGACGCACACTGAAGGCGCCCTCCGCCAGCCACGGGCAGCGGAACGCAATCCGTCGGCACGTCGTCACGGATCGGTAAGCCCCCTGCGCCGTCGCATCTTGTTCACCCGGGTCGAAAACCAGGGGGAGTCACGCTACGCCGCGCCACCCCAACCCACATCCGAGAAAGAACCTGCGCGGAGCGGTACGGGTCCGCTTCGGGTTGAACTAGGCGGTTCGGCCGACGAACAGCGAAGGTCTGCTTCTGCTCGGTTCGGTCGCCGAAAGCTGCCTGGCCGCTTCCGGCCGATAGTGGCCGCTCCGCGCCCACGTCGGCCGTAGAGACCGGTTAGGCCCTTTCTGGAGAGCGGACATCCCGACTGGCAGGTCGCAGCTGCGTCAAAGGCGGCTGCCCCGACGCGGCCTGCGCGCTCTGGGGCACTGGAGTGATGTGCGTTTCGGGGTAGCGTGATCGCTCGTCAAGCCGGTCGGAGCGCAAGGTCGTCAGTCGTGACCGTTCGAGTTCCGTGACAGGTCGGCCCGCCGTTCTCCCCGAGGCTGCCTTAAACATAGCCCATGAGCCGACCGACCCCGACCATCGCCCGTGCGGCCCTCGCCGTCGTCGCAGTCGCGGCAATCGGGCTCAGCCTGTTCATGCTCTTTCGCGCGCAGGCCGGTCTCGCCATCGAGCCCGTCCCCATCGGCTCGACACCTGCAACCGTCTACCGTCCCGAGGGAAGCAAGCCGGCGCCGGCCGTCGTCGTGGCGCACGGCTTCGCCGGCTCGCAGCCGCTCATGGCTGCTTTTGCGACCACCTTCGCCCGGAACGGCTTCGTCGCGATCACCTTCGACTTCCCGGGCCACGGCCGCAACCCGCGGCCGCTGCCCGGCAACGTCACGCGTGAGGGCGGGACGACAGGGGCGTTGGTCGACGAGACCCTTCGCGTTCTCGCCTTCGCGCGCACCTTGAGCGACGGCCGTGTCGCCCTGCTCGGTCACTCGATGGCCTCCGACGTCGTGATCCGCGCCGCGCAGCAGGACGTGGATGTCGGCGCCACCATCGCCGTCTCGATGTTCTCGCGCACCGCCACGGCCACGAGCCCGCGCAACCTCCTCGTGATCGCCGGCGACTGGGAGGGGCGGCTCAAGGCGGAGGCGTTGCGGGTGGTCGGGCTCGCCAGCGCCCCGGAGCCTTCGCGGGAGGGCGTCACCTATGGCGACCCGGCTCTCGGCACCGCTCGACGCGCCGCCTTCAGCCCAAATGTCGAGCATATCGGAGTCCTGTTCAGCCCGCGGTCGATGGACGAGGCTCTCGGATGGCTCGATGCCAGCTTCGGCGTGCCCCCACGCTCGATGCGCTACGTCGACCACCGCGGTCCCTGGATCGTGCTCCTGCTCACGGGCTTCGTTCTCCTGGCTTGGCCGCTCTCGCGGCTTCTGCCCGTGATCTCTGATCCGCCGGCGGGCGCGGGCCTGTCGGGGCGGCGATTGTGGCTGCTCCTGATCGGCCCGGCCGTGCTGACGCCGGTGATCCTGCGCGTCGTGCCGACCCAGTTCCTGCCCGTGCTCGTGGCCGACTATGTCGCGGCCCACTTCGCGCTGTACGGGCTCTTGACGGTCGGCGGTCTTCGGCTCGTCGGGCTGCGGCAGAGCGCGGCCACCCGCGCGCCGGTGCGGCGCTGTGCCCTGATCGGTGCGGCGCTGGCCGCGATCCTCTACGCCGTCGTGGGGCTCGGCGCCGTCATCGACGCCTGGATCGCCTCCTTCGTGCCTGTTCCGGGACGGGTGCTCATCATCCTGGCGATCCTCGCGGGCACGCTCCCCTACTTCCTCGCGGACGAGTGGCTGACGCGCGGCAGCGCGCGCTGGGCCTACCCCGCCTCGAAGCTGGCGTTTCTCCTGTCGCTGGCGATCGCCGTCGGTCTCGACCCGAGGCGGCTGTTCTTCCTCGTCGTCATCGTGCCGGCGATCCTGGTGCTGTTCCTGATCTACGGCGTGCTCAGCACCTGGGCTTACCGGCGAACGGGCCATCCCGCGGTCGGCGGGCTCACCAACGCGGTCGCGTTCGCCTGGGCCCTCGGGGTCACCTTCCCTCTCGTGGCAGCCTGACGGGCAGGAAACGGATCCGGGTTGTATGCTCACCAGCGGCATGAGCTGGCACCGAACATGAGGACTTCAGGGGCGGACGCTCTCCCGGCCCGACGCCCTCGGCGGGTCTTCCTGGTCGGTGCGACGGGCACGATCGGTCGTGCGACCGCGCGGGCACTCGTGGGGCGCGGTCACGAGGTCGTCTGCTTCGTCCGGCCCCGGTCGGGCCCGTCGGTCGCGCTCGCCGGGGATGAGCGCGTCCGTCCGCTCGAGGGCGCCGAAGTCCGGTTCGGCGACGTGACCGACCCCGTCTCCCTCGCGCGCGACGGCGTCCGCAGCGAGCGCTTCGACACCCTGGTCTCGTGCCTCACTTCGCGAACCGGAGCACCTGGCGACGCTTGGGCGATCGATCATGACGCCCATCTCAAGGTGCTGGACGCCGCCAGGGCGGCGGGCGTCTCGCACGTCGTCCTGCTGTCGTCGATCTGCGTGCAGAAGCCGATCCTGGCCTTCCAGCATGCCAAGCTGGCCTTCGAGCGGGCCCTGATCGAGGCCGGCCTCGCCTACACGATCGTCCGGCCCACCGCGTACTTCAAGTCGCTCTCGGGGCAGGTCGACCGCGTGATGAGGGGTAGGCCGTGGCTGCTGTTCGGCGACGGCGCGCTCACCGCCTGCAAGCCGATCAGCGACGACGACCTGGCCCGCTACCTCGTCGAATGCGTCGAGAACGATGACCGGCGCAACCGCGTCCTCCCGATCGGCGGGCCGGGCGAGGCGATCACGCCGCGACAGCAAGGGGAGGCGCTGTTCGCCCTGCTCGGCCGGGCGCCGCGCTTCAGGCACGTGCCGGTGTCCCTGCTCGACGGGGTGATCTGGTCGCTCGCCGCGCTTGGCCGCGTGGTGCCGTCCTTGAAGGACAAGGCCGAGTTCGCCCGGATCGGACGCTACTACGCCACCGAATCCATGCTCGTCTTGGACCCGGCTTCGGGCCGCTACGACGGGGCGGCCACGCCCAGCACGGGGTCGGAGACCTTGTTCGACCACTACGCGCGCCTGATCCGGGGCGAGGCGAGAGCCGAACGCGGTGGTCACGCCGTCTTCTGAACGTTCACCGCTCGCTTGCTTGCTGGTGACCTTCGCCCAGCCGCCCCAAACCGTCCAGGCTACGATGGAAATTACCCAGCCGTGTCCTGTCCCTTCGATGGAACGCACGAGGAGGTCGTCGAGCAATGGCTGAAGAACCGGTCAAGGGACCTGCTTCCTACTTCCCGTCCATCGAGAAGAAGTACGGCCGTCCGATCGCCGAGTGGCAGGCCCTGGTGCGCCAGCACTACCCGGCCAAGCACATGGAGCTTGTGGCCATGCTGAAGAACGAACACGGTATGGGGCACGGTCACGCCAACGCCCTTGTGGCCTACACCTTGGCTCAGGATCAACGCTAGGGCGTCCACGCGTCTGCCAGTTAGGACCGTCCAGTGTTCGCTGAACGGACGGCCTTGGCCCTCACCAGCAACCGATCTGAGCTTCACCGCGGGCGGCAGCGTACCGGCTCGACTGTGGACGACAAGGATCCCACCCAGGGAGCGGAGCAGGGGCAGGTTGGGGCCGATGTCGGTCAGAGAGGCCGACCAGAGCGTTCCCGGACAGCGGGCATCCGGGGGACCATGTGGTTCACACCCTTCTCCGACACGCCAAGAGTACTGGTCAGGCCGGGTCGAGCAGGCGATCCTGCCAAGGGCATCGCCGACGATCGCTGATCCGGCGTGGCAGGACGCTTACGGCGACGGGAGCACGGTGAGCGCTGCGTCGAGGTCGGCGATGAGGTCGTCAACGTCCTCGAGGCCGATGTTGAACCGGACGAGACGGTCGCCGTACGCGCGCACTTGGCGCACGGCATCGAAGTAGGGCACGGCGAGGCTTGTCACGCCGCCCCAGCTGTAGCCGATCTTGAACAGGCGAAGGTGATCGATGAACGAGACGATCGCATCTCGCGGGACCTGCTCCCGGAACACGACCGAGAACACGCTGGCAGAGCCTTCGAAGTCGCGGGCCCACACCTCGTGACCTGGGCAAGAGGGCAGCGCCGGATGGAGAACCGTCTGGATCTCCGGCCGTGCGCTCAGCCAGCGCGCGACGGCGAGCGTCGAGCGCTCGAGATGAGCCAGCCGAACCGCGAGGGTCTGCAGTCCGCGCAAGGCGAGACTGCAATCGTCGGGCGAGACGGTCATGCCGAGGAGCTGGTGAGCTCGTCCCAGCGCCGTGTAGTGATCGTCAGCGCGAACCGTGACTGACCCGAGCAAGAGGTCGCTGTGCCCGCCGACATACTTGGTCAATGCCTGCATCGTGACGTCGACGCCGTGCTTGAAGGCATCGAACAGCACGCCTGCCGCGTAGGTGTTGTCGAGCGCGACCACGGCTCCCGCCCGATGCGCCGCAGCCGCGATGGCGGGCACGTCCTGCACCTCCA
>CADCWL010000124.1 GCA_902806405.1 uncultured Thermomicrobiales bacterium
CGCTCGACGAGGTCCTCGCCGTCGCCCTTCTCCCCGCCGCCGCCGGGGTCGAGGAGCCGGCCCGCAGCCTCCAGGTCGCATAGCCCATCCGCCGCGGATGCGGGGGGAAGCCTCCCCCGCATCCGCGGCGCGGGGTTCCCACGGCCGCTTCGCCACAGGCGGTCCGGGGCGCCCACGACGCCGTCGGCGGCACCCCCCAGTTCGTCCGCACCCGCGTCCCGGTCGATACCCCCGTCGCTGAGCCCCAGGACGACGACGCCCCGGCGGCCTCCCTCGACGACCTTCCGTCCGCGCGGCCTGAGCAGCCGGTCCCTGCCCTCGCGCCCGCCCGACGCGCGCCGCCGAACGACGCGTCCGCCGATGCGCCTCCTGCTCGATGAGTCGATGCCCCGCGGCCTCGGCCCGTCGCCGACGAGCCCCAAGGTCCCGACCGTGGGATGCGGGGGCAAGGGACGAAGCACGGAGAGCCGTTGCGCCGGGTGGTGGTCGAACGGTTCCGAGCCTGGGTGCCGGTCGACCGGGTCTGGAGGACCTCCAAATCGTCGCCCGCGGTACCGCTCGCTGTTGTGGTGCCTGTCGCCCGCACGGACCGGATCGAGGAGCGCCGACCACGCTCGCCGCAGGCGATCGAGTCGTTGGCCGATCTGCGCGGCGGCCGGGTCCTCCCCGTCGGCACCCGCCGCCGCGATCAGTCGACCAGCCGCCGCTCGAACACCGTCTCCCCGAGCCGCTCGAACCGCTCCCAATCCAGCGCGACGCCGGTCGAGACCCCTTCGCCGAGGCTGTACGTCCCGTCCGTCGCCGCGAGCGGCGTCGCGACCACGTCCTCCCCGAAGTAGGCGCCGGTCGGGGAGAAGTGGTCGCCCGGGAGGTCGACCGCCGCCAGCGCGTTCAGGTTCAGGTTGAACGCCTTGCCCCAGGCGGAATCGAGCATGCCGCCGATCCAGGTCCTGATCCCCTCCCCCCGGCAGAAGTCGGCGATCGCGATCGCCTCGGCGAAGCCGCCGACGCGGGGCGGCTTGATGTTGACGATCAGGCGGTCGAGGGCGTTGTGTCGGCGCCAGAGGTGCGCGGCGGCTTGGGCGTCGCGCAGGGAATGGACGCTCTCGTCGAGGCAGAGCGGGGTTCGGAGGTGGGGGGCGATCTCGGCGTGGAAGACGAGGTCGTCGTCAAAGAGGGGCTGCTCGATCAGGAGCAGATCGAAGGGATCGAGCGCCTTGAGGGCGGGCCAGGTGGCGAGGTCGTAGGCGGAGTTGGCGTCGACCTGGAGGAGGACGTCGGGGTGCCGCTCCCGGACCGCGGCGACGGGGGCGAGGTCGAAGCCGGGCCAGATCTTGACCTTCAGGCGGCGGTAGCCGAGCCCGACGGCGTTGTCCGCCAGCGCCACGGCCTCGTCGACCGTCCGCCCGCCGATGCTGACGCCGACCGGGAAGGTCGTCCGGGTTCCCCCCCAGAGCCGCCAGAGCGGTCGGGCCGACCGTTGCGCCAGGATGTCCCAGAGGGCCCCCTCGACGCCGCTCTTGGCGAAGAGCGCGCCCTTGATCCCGGCGGTGCTCGCGCGGAGGTCGGCGACGTCCACGATCGGGCCGTGGGCGGCCTGGTGGCGGGCGACGGCGGGGAGGACGAACGCGCGGAGCGAGGTCAGGACCGCCGGCGTGTCGCACTCCGCCTTGTAGGCGGGGTCGGGGAGGGTCGGCACCTCGCCGACGCCGACGAGACCATCAGCGGTGCGGAGGACGACGAAGGGGCGGGTCAACTCCCGGTAGGTGCCGAAGGAGGTGGCGAACGGCGCCCGCAGCGTGAGGCGCAGCAGGCGGACCGAGGCGTCGCTCAGCCCCATCGCGTCGTTCGTCATCCCCGTGCCTCCCCGTGGTCGATCCGATCCAGGACGTAGTAGCTGGCGCGCTCGCCGTCCGCCCCGAGCCCGGTCCTGAAGCCGGTGATAGCGTACGCGCCCGGCTCCTCGTGGACGCCGATCGCGAGCGGGTCGGCGTCGGACCCGTCGTCCGGCCGAACCCTGCGCGTCGTCAGGAGCGCGGAGAAGACCTCGCGCATCTCCCGCCGCCAGCCGATCGCCCCCCGCGGGTCGCGGCGCATCAGGTCGTCGATGTCGGCCGGGATGCGGTAACGGAGGCGCGGCGGGCGCTCGCCGAGCGCCCTCGCCAGGCAGCCGGGCGTCACGTCGGGCGCATCTGCCCGGTCGTCGTCCGTCCTTGCGGGGGAGTGGCCCTCCCCGGCGGCGCGGAGGCACGCCGCCGTGGCGGGGGCGAGGAGGTCCCAGCGGGCGGTGAGGCGGTCGCTGGGGACGGGGCCGTAGAGGTCGCTGCGCAGGGCGCCGTACTTGTCGACGGTGAAGGCCTCGATCCCGGCGCCGAGCTTCCCCAGGTTGAGGCGGGCGTTGGCGCCGCGCATCGGATCGAAGGTCCAGACCGCGGCGGAGTGGCCGCTTCGCAGCGCCTCGTGGGCCTGGAGCAGCTTCAGGTCCCGGCCGAGATTGCGGGCGCCGCGGGCCTCCTCGCGGACGCCGAGCATGTGGGAGACGAGGGTGCCGCCGCGGCCACCGAGGGCAATCGCGAAGCCGAGCCAGCCGGCATCGGTGAAGCCGAGCGCCGGGTCGTAGGCGGCAAGGACCGAGCCGCCGGTCTCCGGCAGGACGGCGAGGAGGTTCGCCGGCAGCACCTCCTCCGGGGGCATCCCCCAGGTGCGGGCCTGGAGATCGACGAGGAGGGCGAGCGCGCTCGGTGCGCCGTCGCGCTCCGGCGCGGCGTGGGCATGCTGCCAGCCCAGGGGGGCGACGGCGACGGCCCCGCCGCCGGTCTCCCGCAGCCAGCCGCCGCGGTGGGGGCGGAAGCCGAAGCGGTCAGGTCGGAAGGCCTCGCGCGCGGCGGCGACGGCCGCGTCCACGGCGGCGGGTGTCGGTGGCATCGGGGGTCTCGCTCCTGGGTGCGGGGGCCGTGCGGCGCCCCGATTGTATCAACGGCGGGGCTCCGGCTCGGGCACGACGCGCTCCGCCGGGGGGGCGTGGGCTGGAACCAGCGTCGCCCGGAGGCCGGCGGCGGCGGCGAGGCCAACGGCGGCGAAGAGGAGCCAGGGGAGGGCGGGGCGGTCGAGGCGCTGGCCGAGGTCGTAGAGGGCGCCCCCGGCAAAGTTCCCGAGGCCGCCGCCGACGGCGAGGGCGAGGGCGGCGACGCCGAAGTAGGAGCCGAGGGCGGCAGGGTCGGCGAGGTCGGCGGCGACGGTCTGTTCGCTGGGGCGGACGAGGACCGCGCCGACCGAGAAGAGGAAGACGGCGGCAAGGAAGGCGGGGGTATCGGGGGCGGCGGCGACGGCGCCGAGGCCGAGCGCGGTGAGGACGACGCCGAGGACGAGCGTCGCCGGCGGGTCGAGGCGGCGGCCGGCGAGGCGGGGCAGGGGGTAGCCAAGGAGGAGCGTCGTGCCGGCGTTCACGGCGTAGACCCAGGCGACCGCGTCGGGGGTGCCGGCGACGGCGGTCGCGGCCAGGGGGAGGGCGAGCGAGTACTGGGTCCAGCCGAACCAGTACCCCGCCATCAGGGCGTTGAAGGTCATGAAGGGGCGGTCGCGCAACGCGAGACCGAGGCCCCGGAGGGCGGGCTGACGTGCCTGGGCGACGCGGATCGGCGGCAGGAGCGCCAGCACGAGCCAGAAGATGGCGAAGAAGGTGACGGCGCCGACGAGGCAGACGAGGGCGAAGTCGGCGCGGAGGAGGAGGGCGCCGAGCTGGGTGCCGAGGGTGATGCCGAGGCCGCCGGCGAGGCCGGTCTGGGCGTAGTAGCGGGGGCGGTCGGACGCGTTGGTGAGGGCGGCGATGGCGGCGGCCTTGGGAGCCTCGAAGAGGGCGCCGCCGACGGCGGCGACGACGGCGGAGAGCATCAGGAGCGGGTAGGTGTCGGCGGTGGCCATGGCGGCGAAGCCGGCGGCGCGGAGGAGCATGCCGGCGCAGATCGGGCCCTTGGCGCCGAGGCGGTCGGCGAGGGCGCCGCCGAGGGTGGTCAGGCCCTGCTGGGTGAACTGGCGGACGGCGAGGACGAGGCCGATCGAGGCGGCGGTCCAGCCGAGTTGGTCGACGTAGTGGACGGCGATCAGGGGGACGACGACGAAGAAGCCGCCCCAGGTGAGGAAGGTGGAGGCGAGGAGGACGCGGAGGCCGCGGCGGCGCTCGGCCTCCCCGATCGCGGCCGGGCCGGTCGTCGCGGCGCTATCGGCCGTTTGGGTCGTCGCCACGTCTCCTCCCCGACTGCGCACGCCCGTCCCCTTCGCACCCCTCCACGCGCGGTTGCCGGCGAAGGGTGGTTGGCCGCGGCGCGACGGCATTCCTCGGGGGCCGGTCGCGTCCGCCGCGGCCCGCATGATCGGCCACGCCCCGGCCGCAACCCGCTTGATCGGCCGCGTTCCGGCCACGATGCCCGCGTCCGATCGCCCGCGACCCTCCGGTGTGCCGGGGGTTGAGCCGCCGGACGAGACCCGCCACGCCCCCCCGCGTGCGGGCCGGGGACCGGGGGCCACGGTGCCCACCCGCGCTCCGCGTGCACGGGATTATGGGAGCGAATGCCCTTCCCGCGAGGGTTCGGGGGGGTGCGGCGGCGTCGGCTCCGCGGTAGGGCCGGGGGGCCAGGCGTCGATGCTCTCCATGGCGAGGCGGAGGGGAAGGGTGAGCCGGTCGGGATCGGGGGGGCCGGCGTGGCGGCCGATCGGGCGGCGGGAGGGGGGGAGGCCGTCGAGGACGGCGGCGCCGGAGAGCTCGACGCCGCCACGGGTGGGAGCCCAGGCAAAGAGGGTGCGGCCCACGTCGCCGGTGCGCCAGGCAAGGAGGAGGAGGGTGCCGTCCGGGCGGGCCTGGACGGCGGCCTCGACCGGGGCTGGCCAGCCCCCGGCGACGCGGACGGCGGCCTCCCGGAGGGCCGCCTCGGCACCGCCGCCGCCGTGCTCGACGGCCGCCGATCGGGCGCCGGTCCCGGGGACGGCGTCGCGCGCCGACCGGGCCGATCTCCCGAACGTCTCCCGGAGGGCGCCGGTGATGCCTCGTTCGGGACCGGTGGCGTGGGCGCCGGTGGTGCCGTCGGTGCCGTCCGCCGCGGCGCTGGGGCGGGGGCGGCGGGCGACGGGGACACGGCGGAGGGGGGGCGGGGCCTCGGTCAGGGCCGCGAGGCGGGCGCGGACGCGGGGGGCGCGGGAGGCCCAAAAGAGGCCGCCCAGGAGGCCGGCGTGGAGGACGAGGATGGCGGCGCTGAGGGGGGGGACGCCGCCGTCGTACATCTGGGTCCAGTCACCGTTCAGGCCGGTGGCGAAATCGAGGAGGGGGTAGACGACGAGGGCGTTGAGGAGGGAGATGAGGGCGAACTGGAGGAGGAGTTCGTTGACGGCGGCGCGGAGCGGGGGACGCCGCAGGAGGACCAGGCCGACGGCGACGGCGGCGAGGAGGAGGTTGACGACGGTGCCGGCGGCGGCGACGACGATCCGCTCGGCGTTCGTGAACTCCGTCGGGTCGTAGCCGACGAAACCGGCGAACCCGTAGTAGCCCCAGCTGAGGATGCGGCCGCCGAGGGCGAGGATGGCGACGGCGTGGCCGAGTTCGTGGAGGGCGACGGAGACGGGGACGAGGACGAAGAAGGCGGCCTGGTCGACGAGGGAGCGGTCGGCGGGGGTGAAGCGGCGGTCGAACGTCTCGCGCCAGCCGCGGGCGAGCTGCGCGACGACGCGGACGCCGAGGACGGCGTAGAAGAGGCTCAGGAGGGCGAAGGGGCCGAAGTCCATGGGGGGTCATTCCTCAGGTGGGTCGGGGTCAGGGGCGCGGCAGGGTTCGGGCCGGCGGTGGGCGTCGGCACCCAGTCGGACGGCGGGAACGGCACCGAGAACCGCGGGTCGGGCAGATCGGACGGGACGGCGGCGGCCGGCTGGATGGGTGCGACCGGTCGGCGTCTGCGCCCGGTCGGACGGCGGGGCCAACGGGGACGGGGCGGTGGAAGGCACCGCGGTGGAATCCCGGACCGAACCCGCGAAGCCCCACGGGGGCCGAGCACGGGGCGTGGCGCGCGGAAGCGATCGGTCGGCCAGGGGCCATTGTAAAGCCCGTCTCGGCGGCGGCCCGTGTCTCCCGGGACCGGCGCCCCGAGCGGCTGCGGGCGGAGGTCGGCGGCGTCGACCGGCCCGGGACCGGGGATGGGCGACCGGCGGCCGCGGAGGCCGCTCGCGGGGGCGGCGCGTGCGGCCTTTGCGCCCCCAGAGACGGAACCGCGGGTGAACGCGTGCGCCCGCGTGGGAGGACCGGGGCCGGTCACCCCGGGCCGAACCCGCGACGCCACGCTGGGGGCCGGGTCCGCGCTCGGAGCGGCCCGGCGATCGTCTAGAGACCGCCTCGGTGTTGAGGGGCGGGCCCGGTCCCGCCCCGCCGCTCCGGGGGCTCGTCGCGCGGGGAGGGGGGATCACGACCGGCGGGCTCAGTCGGCGCGGGCGGGGGGAGCCTCGGCGGCGGCGGGTTGGGCGACCTCGGTCATCATCACGGCGGGGTTGGGGACCGCGACCTCGGCCAGGGCGGGGGCGCGCCGGGAGCGGAAGGCGGCCCAGGCGGCGCGGGGGCGCCAGTCTTTGCCGCCGATGGCGAGGGTCGCGAAGAGGACGATGACGCCGCCGATGGCGACGGAGGCCGGGGTGCCGAGGGCCGTGGCGCTGGCCCCGGCGAGGAGCGAGCCGATCGGGAGGGTGCCGGCGAAGACCGTCATGTAGATGCTCATCACCCGGCCGCGGAGCTCGTCCGGGGCCGTGGTCTGGACGAGGGTGTTGGCCGTCGCCATCGTGGTGCTCATCATCCAGCCGACGGCGGCCATGATCGGGAGGGCGGCGAGGAAGGGAATCGGGACCGCGGCGGCGAAGGCGAGGCCGATCTCAAAGAGGCCGAAGAGGAGGCCGGTGGCGAGCATCAGGCGGCGGCGGGGTTTGCGCCCCTTGAAGGCGAGGACGAGGACGCCGAGGAGGGAGCCGACGCCCATCGCCGACATCAGGACGCCGAAGCCGGCGGCGCCGGCGGCGAAGTCGCGGCGGGCCAGCAAGGGGACCCAGACGTTGAAGTTCATGCCGAAGGTGGCGACGACGCCGACGAGGGCGATCGGGAGGGCGACGGCGGGCGTGGCGCGGACGTAGGCGAGCCCCTCCCGCAGCCGGTCCAGGGGGGAGGCGTGGCCGTCGTCCGGGGCGGGGGCCACGCGGGTGTGCATCAGGGCGAGGCCGGCGACGACGGGGGCGTAGGAGGCGGCGTTGATCACGAAGCAGACGGCGGCGCCGACCTGGGCCAGCAGGAGACCGGCGATGGCGGGGCCGACGATGCGGGTGGTGTTGAAGAGGGCGGAGTTGAGGGCGACGGCGTTCGGCAGGTCCGCTTTGCCGACGAGCTCGACGGCGAACGCCTGGCGGGCGGGCATGTCGAAAGCGTTGACCAGGCCGAGGCCGAGGGCGGCGGCGTAGATGTGCCACAGGGCGACGTTGCCGGTGGCGACGGAGAGGGCAAGGAGGGAGGCGACGAGCCAGGCGACGGCCTGGGTGGTCAGCAGCAGGCGCCGCTTCGGGACGCGATCGGCGACGACGCCGGCGGGGAGGCCGAGGAGGAGGGTGGGGCCGAACTGGCAGGCGTTGACGAGGCCGAGCTGGACGGCGGAGTCGGTGAGCGTGAGGACGAGCCAGCTCTGGGCGATGCCCTGCATCCAGGTGCCGGTCAGGGAGCCGAGCTGGGTGAACCAGAAGATCCGGTAGTCGCGGTGGCGGAAGGCGGCGAGGCCGTCCGGGAGGCGGCCGCGGGCGGGAACGGGCTCGGCGGCGGCTCGGGCGTTCGTGGGGCACCTCGCTTCGGGCGACGGGCGGTGGCGCGATGGAGGTAGTGTCGCAGGGTAGGGGCCACGGGGGTGTAGCGGGAAGGGTCCCCCGACCCGCAACTCGGTGGCCCACTGCTAGGGGGAGGATGGGGGGGCGCGCCCGGTGAGGCACCGGGGACGTGGTGGGCCGGCCGCTCGGGGATCAAAACCCCGGGCGACGGAACGAAGCACCTGGAATGGGGCTGGGGACGTCGGCGTCGGTGGCTGGTGCTGCCCGCTAGGACGTGGGGCGGTGCGCGATCGAGTGCCGCTCGACGGGGCGCACGGGACGGACGGACCCGGGTTGCCCCGCATGAGCTCCGGGGGCTTGGTTGATGGGGGTACCTCCCCAGGGCTCGGTCCTGTGCTGCCCAGGCCCGCACCCGACGCCGGATGTGGCGCTTGGGATGAGGAACGATTGTCTGATCCAAGGTGTCAAGAGGGTCTTGCAGCGATTCGGCGTTCGGAGGCGTCGGGGCATTTTGGGGGGGCCGGTGTTGGCCAGGAGAAGATATCGAGGAGGTTGGTGGCCCACTGCGTCTCGTCCGATCCGTACGGTTTAGGGGAGGGACGCCCCCCCCGGCCCCCACTTTTAGGGGGACGACGGGCGACCGCCGGTGGACGGTGTGCGGGGACGCGGCGATGGGGACGGGTGGACGGCGGTGGGCGGCGGCGGGGTGCGGGCGGTTCGTGCGGCCGGTGCGGCCGGCCGATGGCGTCCCCGTCGGCAAGCGGTCGTACAAGCTTGAGGCAGTGGAAGCGGGGCTCGAGCACGACCCGGACGAGGTCAACGCCGAGTATGCCAACCCCGGGCGCGATCCGTGGCGGCCCTCGGTGCTGCCGGTGCTGCGCGACGTGCCGGCTGCTCGGTTGGCCGACGTAGCAGACCGCCACCTGCGGTGGATCCCGGCCATCCGCAACGGGCGCCGGGCGCCGCACCCGCAACGGGGCGCGCCGTTCGATCCTCCCTCCTCCTCGCCCGTTCCGCCCTCGCCCAGGTTCGCCATCGGCCCGTCCCCGTGCCACCCCGGCCTCCGCACCCCGGGGTCGGCTGGGCCCTACCACCGGATCTGCCGTTGCGGGGGACGGTCGTGGAAACTGCGGCGCTCCGCGATCGGCCAAGCGCGCCATTCGTCGACGAGCTCCAGCAGCCGCGCGACGGTGGTCTCGAAGATGACCTTCCCTTTCTCCGCCGTCGCCGTCCGCGCGTCGCCGTGCACGCCCAGGTCGGTCCAACGCGACCAGTAGTCGTTGAAGCGCGCGTAGGGCAGAGTGCTGTCCGAGCTGAGGTACCTGCCCCGGACGTCGTCCGCCGCCCCGGCCTTGTCCATCTGGACCCGCTCCGTGGCGAGGTGGAGGTAGAGCGACGTCTCGAACTCGTCGGCGTGGGCGACCACCTCGGTGTCCTTGATCTTCGCGAACGCCTCGATCGCCAGCGAGAAGTAGTGGCACGCGGCGCAGAGCGAATCGGTCTCGAGCGTCGTCCGCCGCGCGACGAGGTCGATCAGCGGCACGTTGGAGCCGTGCCCGTTGACGAGCAAGATCTTCTCGAACCCGTGGTACGCCACGCTCTTGGTGACGTTGAGGCAGAAGGCGATGAAGACCTCGGGTTCGACGTGGATGGTGCCGGGAAAGTCGATGTGGTGCAGGTTGAGCCCGTAGGGGATGGGCGGCAGCACCAGAACCTTGCCCTCGGCCCGCCGCCCGGTCTCCAGACAGATCGACTCCGTCAGGAAGAGGTCAACGTCGAGCGGCAGGTGGCGCCCGTGCTGCTCGGTCGATCCGGTCGGCAGGATGACGACCGGCTGCCGGGCGATCGCCTCGTTCATCTCGGGCCACGTCAGCCGATTGTATCGGTGTTCCGTCGGGCCGTACACGCGATTCGGCTCCTTTCCGGTCCCTCGGAAACGACGATTCCCCCTCCACGCCGCCACGCGAGAGGCCGGAGACGAGGTGGTGCTGCAGAGGGCGCGTGGGAGGGAACGTTGGGACGATCCCGTCCACGGCGGTGGCCGCGGCCGGTCCGGACAACGCGTCCAATGGGGCGTTCGGCGGGTTGCCCATCGGTACGTTCGGCGCGCGGGTCCCGGCCGGGAACCGCCTCTCCTCGTCGTTCGGCACGTCTCCGATCGCTCAGTCGAGCAACGTTTCCCCGCCGGCATGCTTCGCCACGGTGGCGGGATCGAGGGTGATGCCCAGTCCCGGGCGGTCGGGAATGGCGAGCATGCCGTCGTCGCCGAGGGACCATCCCTCGACCGTCAAGTCGTCGACGTACGGGGAGCCGGTGATGTACTCGACGAGGTCGGTGTCGGGAAACGCCGACGCCAGCTGGAGATCGGCGGCAAGGCCGAGCGCCGTGTTCCAGCCGTGGGGGATGAACCGCACACCGTTCTCTTGCGCCATCCAGCCGATCCGCCGCTCTTCGCTGATCCCGCCGACCTTGGTCACGTCCGGCTGGACCACGTCGAAGGCCCCCGCCTGCAACCACGGCTGGAAGGCCTGCCGGCGGGTCAGGACTTCGCCTCCGGCGATCGGGACGGGCGCCTCGCGCCGGAGGGCGACGTAGTCGTTCAAGGCATCGGGCCTCAAGGGCTCCTCGAACCACGCCACGCCGTACGCGGCGAGCATATCGGCGGTGCGCCGCGCCCACTTGTAGCCGTTCGGCCAATAGGCGTCGCTGCCGCCGGCGTCGACCATCAGCATCGCATCGGGCCCGACGGCGGCGCGAGCGGTCGCCACGATCGCCTCGTCGAGCACCGCGTCCACGCGTCCGAACGGCCCCCACCCCATCTTGATGGCGCGGAACCCCTGGGCCATGATCCGGAGGAGGAGTTCCCGCAGCGGCTCCGGCCGGTCCATCAGGAGCGAGGCGTAGGGCAGGACCCGCTCCCGGTACCGCCCGCCGAGGAGGCGACCGACCGGCTGCCCGGTTGCCTGACCGAGGATGTCCCAGAGCGCGATGTCGACCCCGCTCACGGCGTGGGTGAGCGAGCCGCCGCGACCGAGCCAGAAGGTGTGCTGGTGCAGCTTCTCCGACACCCGTTCCGGCTCCAGCGCGTTCTCGCCGCGCCAGAGCGGCTCCATGACCGCCAGGGCTCCCTTGACCAGGGCGACGTTCGTGAAGGCGCTGCCGATGCCGGTGACGCCCTCGTCCGTCAGAACAGCGACCAGGGTGTGGACGCTGTCTTCGGGGCGCAGCTCGGTGCTCCAGCCCCCCTCGGGGGTGGCACCGACGAGACCGACGGCGCGGATGTCCCGGATCCTCATGCGCTCCCCGCATCGGGCATCGGGCCGATTGGTGGCGTCGGGCGCGGGGGAGGCTAGGCGACGACCGGTGGGTTGTCAATGCCCCACTCTGCATTTCGGGCCGGCCGGCGCGCCCACCGCGCCTTCACCTGCGACGCGTTCACCCAGCCACGCCCTGCCCATCGTGGCGGTGTCCGCCGGTCGCTCGGCCCCACGAGACGCCGCACTGGCCGCGAAACCTCGATCGCAGATCGGGGAGGGCGCGGTTCGGCGCGCCGACAACGGACCCTCTCCCACGGCGGATGGGATTCTTGTGGGGGCCCGATAGTGTGCTCCCCCCGACGTTGCGTCCCGTCGGCCGTATCCGGCAGTCACCCTTACCCCAGTTCGTCTTGGTCGGCCGTCGAGTCCCGGTCAGGGTACGATTGGCCCATGCTGTTGAACGAACGGCGGGACGTGCGTGTCCGCGACGGGTGGGGAACCTCGGCGGCGAGAACGGAGCGGCGACATGGTGGAAGCGCCAATCGGGATCGTTGGGGACCGGGAGGACCTCGGCGACCCGGCTGGAGGGGGGCGGGAGGCGCACGGTCGCCTCGTTGCCGAGCAACTGCCGGCGGTCCTCTGGACCCTCGACGCCGACCTCCGTGTCACCTCGTCCATCGGCGCCGGTCTCGGCACCCTCGGGCTGCGCCCGCACCAACTCGTCGGCCTGACCCTCTTCGAGGTCTTCCGCACCGACGACCCCGAGCACCCGTCGATCGCCAACCACCGCCGGGCGCTCGCCGGCGAGTTGCTGCGCTTTGAGGAGGTCCGGTCGGGTCGGAACTTCCGGATCCAGATCGAGCCGCTGCGCGGCCCCGACGGCGGGATCCAGGGGGTCGTCGGCCTGGCCGTGGACGTCTCCGACCAGAAGCAAGCCGAGGAGCGGCAACGGCGGAGCGACGAGCGTCTCCGCCTCGCGCTCGCCGCCGTCGGCATGGGCACCTGGGACTACGACCTGCGGACCGGCGAGGTGGCGTGCTCGGAGACGACCGCGGCCCTCCTCGGCCTTCCCCCCGGTACCACCCGCTACCCCTACGCCGTCACCCTCGCCCGCGTCGCTCGCGAGGACCGGGCGCGGCTCGAGGAAGCGGACCGGCGGTCGACCGAGGAGGGGGCGGAGTACGCGGTCGAGTACCGCCTCGTCCTGCCCGACGGCCGCACCCGCTGGCTCGTGGAGCGGGGCCAGGTGGCCGAGCGCGACGCCGACGGGCGGGCGGTGGTGATGCGGGGGGTGATCACCGACGCCACCGAGCGCAAGGAGGCGGAGGAGGACCTGCGCGCAAGCGAGGTGCGCTTCCGGGCGATCTTCGATGCCGCCCCCGTCGGTGTCGCCCTCACCGACACGGACGGGCGGGTGGTGCAAGCCAACCCGGCCCTGCAGGCGATGCTCGGGTACGCCCAGCAGGAACTGCTGGGCATGACGATTGCCGACCTCACTCACCCCGAGGACGTGGCACCCAACCTGTCGCTGCTCCGGGAGATGCTCGCGGGTGAGCGGACAGGCTACAGGCTAGAGAAGCGCTACCTGCGCAAGGACGGCGCGGTCGTCTGGGGCCAGCTGACGGTGTCGGCGATCCGGGACCCGGGGGGCGCGCCGCGGTTCGTGCTCGGCATGGTCGAGGACGTCACCGAGCGCAAGGAGGCGGAGGCGTCGCTGCGCCGCAGCGAAGCGCGGTTCCGCTCCCTGATCGCCAACGCGACCGACCTGATCACCATCCTCGGGGCCGACGGTACGGTCTGCTATGAGAGCCCACCGATCGAGTCCATCCTCGGCTACGGCTCCGAGGAGTTGATCGGCCGGAACGCCTTCGACCTGATCCACCCCGACGACTGCGGCGCGATGTCGGCCGCCTTCGTGGCCGTCGTCGCCGAACCCGCGTCCGTACCGACGGTGGAGTTCCGCTTCCGGCACGCCGATGGCTCGTGGCGCTGGTTGGAGTCGACCGCCACCAATCTGCTCGCCGACGACGCCGTCCGCGGCGTCGTCGTCAACTCCCGCGACGTTACAGACCGCCGGGAGGCGGAGGCGCGACTGCGGGAGGGCGAGCGTCGAAGCCGGGCACTCCTCGACGCGATCCCCGACCTGATGTTCCGCCTGCGGCGCGACGGCACCTACCTGGACGTCAAGGCCGACCGCGAGGGGGACCTGCCGGCACCGGTCGAGGTGTTGCTGGGCAAGACGGTCGCCGAGGCGTTGCCAGCGGCGGTGGCGGGGCGGGTGATGGCCGCGATCGCACGAACCCTGGCAACCGGCGGCGTGGAGGCCGTCGAGTACGAGTTGGAGCTGGGTGGCGAGCGCCGCACCTTCGAGGCCCGGACGGTGGCCGCCGCGGTCGACGAGGTCGTGACGATCGTCCGCAACGTCACCGAGCCACGGCGGGCCGAGGAGGCGGTCCGCCGCCACGAGGCGCACCTGGCCGAAGCCCAGCGCCTGGCCCACCTGGGGAGTTGGGAGGTCGACCCGACGACGGGCAAGGCGGAGTGGTCGGCGGAGAGTTACCGCATCTTCGGGTTCATCCCCGGGGAATTCGAGGTGACCCAGGAGCGCTTCCTGGACCTCGTTCACCCGGACGACCGGCGGTCCCTGATCGAGGTGGCGGCTGCCGCCGAGCGTGGTGAGGAGGGCCAGGCCGAGTACCGGATCGTACGGCCGGACGGGACCGAGCGGGTCGTCTGGAGCCGGAGCGAGGCCGTGCTCGACGATGCGGGGCGGACGGTCCGGCTGCGGGGGGTCAACATCGACGTCACCGAGCGCAAGGCGCTGGAGGCGCGGCTGGCGCACCTCGCCTTCCACGATCCCCTGACCGGGCTTCCCAGCCGGACGCGCTTCCTGGACCTGCTCGGCGCCGCCATCGCCGAAGGGGCCGGGGTCCGAGGCGCGGCGGCGGCCGTCCTCTTCCTCGACCTGGACGGGTTCAAGGTGGTCAACGACAGCCTCGGTCACCTCGCCGGCGACGCGCTGCTCGTCGCCGTCGCCCAACGCCTCGCCACGCCGTTGCCGCCCGGGGCCGTTCTTGCCCGGTTCGGCGGCGACGAGTTCGCCGTCCTGCTCGGGGCGGGGACCGACCTCGACGAGGCGACCGCGGTCGCCCAGCGCCTCATCGACGCGCTGCGCTCCCCGTTCGTCGTCGAGGACCGCGAGCGGTTCGTCAGCGCTAGCATCGGCGTCGTCCACCGCCCACCCCGCCGAGCCAACCCCCACGACCTCCTGCGCGACGCGGACACCGCCCTCTACGAGGCCAAGCGGGCGGGCCGGGGCCGCTATGCCGTCTTCGTCCCGCAGATGCGGCTGGGCGTGCAAATGCGGCTGGGGCGCGAGACGGCCCTGCGTCGGGCGATCGAGCGCGACGAGATGGTGCTCGACTACCAGCCGGTGGTCGACCTTTCCAGCGGCCAGATGGTCGGCGCGGAAGCGCTCCTGCGGTGGCAGCATCCCGAGGAGGGATTGCTTGAGCCCGCGGGCTTTGTCCATCTCGCCGAGGAGACCGGGCTCATCGTCCCCATCGGGCGATGGGTTCTTCGCGAAGCGTGCCGGCGGGCGCGGTCCTGGCAGGAAAAGCAATCCGCCCAGCCGCCCCTCTTCGTGGGCGTCAACGTGTCGCCGGTGCAGCTTCTGGAGGGAGCATTCACGGAGGAGGTGGCGGCGATCCTCGGCGAGGCCGGCCTCACACCCGAACGGCTCGAGCTCGAGATCACCGAGTCGGCGCTGACGCCCGACGGCCCGGACATCCGGCGTTCCCTGCAGGCGTTGCGGAAGCTCGGCGTGCGACTGGCGATCGACGACTTCGGGGCAGGCTACTCCTCGCTGGGTCGCCTGCGCACGTTCGCGGTTGACACCCTGAAGCTCGACCGATCGTTCGTCGCGAGTCTCGGCGACGACGCCAAAGCGTCGACGATCGTCGGCGCGATTCGGATGCTGGCGGACGGCCTCGAGCATACCGTCACGGCGGAAGGGGTCGAGACGGCTCAGCAGGCGGCGAGTCTGCGCGCGCTCCGCTGCGACCGGGCCCAGGGGTTCCACTTCGCCAGGCCAATGGACGGCGACGCGATCACCAAACTCCTGGTCGGGGGCGCCCGGTTGCCGGCGGACTGAGGAACTTTTTGAACCATGGGGCAGCAACGTATCTCCCCGTCAACGCCCAAACGCCGTGCGAAACGAGCGGTCGTCGGTCGCGTCGTAGAGTCACGGCCACGAACCACTCGCTAGGCATCACGTCCAGCGTCCCCCCACGCCATCCCCACGACCCCACGAGGGCACCGATCGGAATGTGACCGGCTGAATCGAAGCCCCGGCCGAGGTCCCCCCCGGCGACCCCCGCCCCGAACGAACGCTGCCCCCGGGTCGCGGGCAGAGGCACGTACCGATCGCGCCGGGCGAGCTTGCCGCTGAACGGCCACCGTCGCACTCCGCAAGGTCGCAAAGTCCGGCATCCGGCGGCCGGGGCGTTCGCTGCGTTCGCCGCCCCGTTGCTTCGCATGGGCCAGTTCGCTGACACCGAGGGGTCAGAGCGACGACGTCGGGGTGGACATCGTCCCGGCGCCGTCCCCCTCGGTTGGGATGGTGGTGCGCTGGTGCCGTTGCCGTTGGCCTGCGGCGCGGCGTGGCCCCGTTGGCCAAACCGGTTCGGCCGTACTGGGGTGGCCCGCACCGCGTGCGCGGCGAAGGCGTCGGCCGCCAGCGGCGTCGAAAAGTGGTACCCCTGATTGTGCTCGATCTTGTGCGCGCGCAGCGGCGCGGACCGTCGCTGGATAGGGGTGGCGGTGCTCGACCCGCTCCAGGGCGCCGACCGCGCTCCCGCCGCTGGAGGTCGACGTCGTCTATCCGCCCGACGCCCCCGGTCTGGTTTGGCGTGGAGGTCGACGCCGGCGGGAGGCTGGGCCGGCCACAAGGGAGCGGGCCAGATCGTCGAAGCGGCGGTCGTCCGCGGGGCGCCTCCGATCTTGGGTGGTTGCCGGGACGCTGCGCGCCCCGGCAACCACCACCTTGGTGACGGGCCGATGATTACAGGTGGAAGTCGACCGTGTAGCCGACGTCCTCCCGAACGGCGGTGTTGCAGGTCTTCTCGATCGTGAAGTAGACGTCGGAGCCGTCGGTGTAGCAGCCGCCGGCGCAGCCCGGGATCGAGGCGGAGCCGCTGCCGCTGACGTTGGCGATCAGGGGGTTCTGTTTGTTGCTCCTCACGGTCAGGCGGTAGCAGGAGCCGCTCGCACTGCCGCCGCTCGTCCGGATCGTGGCCGCGAGGTCGTTGGTGCAGAAGTCGCCGCCGTCCGCGCGTACCACAAACCAATCCGGGGCGGAGCCGGTCGTGAAACTGAACCCGGTCGGGGTGGGATTGTGGATCCGGGAGTCGGAGACGATCCGCCCCGAGAAGGATGTGCTGCTGGCGCCGTCCTGGCAGGGCTTCGCTCCGAGGCCGAACGCCGTTGCTTGGGTGTGGTTGTTCTTGCCGTCGTCGCTCCTTTCGCAGCCGTTGGCCGGGTTGTTGTCGACGTCGTAGGTGTTGCCCTGGCAGGTGAACGTGCAGGCCGAGTCGATGCAGAAGACGTCGGCGCCGGGCTGGCCCAGGCCGGGGCACACGTTGCCGCAGGCGCCGCAGTTGCGCGGGTCCCTCCGGGTATTGGTCTCGCAGCCGTCGGCGAACTGGCCGTTGCAGTCGGCAAAGCCGGAATCGCAGGCGCCGATCGCGCACCGGCCGGCGGCGCAGGCCGGGGTGGCGTTCGGGGGGGCCGGGTTTGTGCAGTCGGTGGCGCAGGTGCCGCAGTGCTCGACGTCGGTTTGGAGGGCGACGCAGATCGGGTCGTCGGCGGAGCCGCACTGGTCCGGCTCGCCGCCCGGGCACCCGCACCCCTGGCCGCTCGCGCAGACCTGCTCGCCCGTGCAGAGGTCGTCGTCGGGGGTGCCGGGGCGGCAGGCGCCCTGGCCGTCGCAGGTGTCGCCGGTGGTGCAGGCGACGCCGTCGTCGCAGGGGGCGCCGCGCGGCTTGTTCTTGAACCCGCACCTGCCGGTGGCCTTGTCGCAGGCGGCGACCGTGCACGGCCGATCTGGGCCCGGCCGGGGGCACTGCGACGTCCTGGTGCAGCGGCACGTGCCGCTGCGGCAGTCGCGGGAGCAGCACTGGGTGCCCCGGGTGCAGGCCGCGCCGGGGTGGCGGCAGCCGTGGTCGGCGGCCGCCCGCCCCCGGCCGAGGAGGCCGAGCGCCCCGCCGAGCAGGCCGCCCAGCACCCGCCGCCGGGAGCCGGGCGCCGCCAGCGATTTCGCGATCCGGTCGAAGCGGTCCGGGTCCATGGCGCTGCTCCTCGCGCGTGACGCTCCCCCGGCCGACGGCGAACCCGTCGTTCGGCTGCCCCCCGGGCGGCAGCGTTCGTTGTCCAGTCTGGGGCCGCCCGCCGCCGGCGGCATCCGCCGATTGGCGGATTTCCGGGGGCGGGCCGGGGGGCGGCTACGTACGACGTAGACCGATGCCGCGGCGCGGGGACGGGGGCCCGTCCCCGTCGGTGCGCCGCGCGACCGGCGGACGTGGACCGGCGAGGCACCGACCGTGCCGGGCTCCTCATCTCCTCATGGGCCTATGCGCCGGGGCGGGGCGGCGCGATCCCCCCTCTCCCGCGCTTACGCGGGGACCGGGCAGGGGGCCAGGCAGACGGCCCCCGACGCCCCGCCGCACGAGAGGCAGGAGACGTCGACGCACGCCCGGCCGGTCGGGCAGTCATTGTTGGCGTCGCACTCCCTGCCCTCGGTGCAGAAGTTCTCGCTGGCGTGGCAAACCGGCACGCCGTCGACGGTCTGCGAGCAAAAGCAGCCGTCGGGGAAGAAGCCGCCGCCGCAGGGGCCGCCCCCGCACTCGGCGGCGCACGACTCCGAGCGGAAGCAGCCGCCGTGGAGGCATTGCGCCCCCTCGGCGCACCCGTACCGCCGCGAGCAACTACAGGTCTTGTGTCCCCGGACGCCGATGCACCTGCCGGTCTTGCACTGCCTTCCTCTGGTGCAGGGCTGACCCGCATTGCGCTCGACGGCGAGCGTCTCCGGCGTCCCCCATACCGAGCGCGCCCCGCCGAGGACCCCGACGAGCCCGCCGAGCAGGCCGCCCAGCGCCCGCCGCCGGGAGCCGGGCGCCGCCAGCGTTCGCACGATCCGGTCGAAGCGGTCCTGGTCCATGGTGGTGCTCCTCGCGCGTGACGCCCCCCCGGCCGGCGGCGACCCCGGCGCCCGGGTGGCCGGCCGGCGGCAGCGCTCGATGCCCAGTCTGGGGCCGCCCGCCGCCGGCGGCATCCGCCGATTGGCGGATTTCCGGGGCCGGGCCGGGGGAGCAGCTACGTTCGACGTAGACCGAGGCCGCGGCGCCGCTCGCCCCCGGGGTGGGCGTGCGGTCGGGCGCACGGCCGGGCGCCCCGACCATTCGGGGGGACGCAGCGGGCGCGAACGGCGTCCCTAGACGAGCCGATGCTGCAGGGCATAGGCGACCGCCCCGGCGCGGGAATTGACGTCCAGCTTGTCGAAGATGTGCTGAACGTGCGTCTGGGCGGTGCGGGTCGAGATGAAGAGCGCCTTGGCGATCTCTGGGTTGGAGCGGCCCGAGACGAGCAGGCGCAGCACTTCGAGCTCGCGGCCGGTGAGGCCCGCCGGCCGTGCGGCATGGACCGGCGGGCGTGGCCGCGCTGCCACCGCGGGCGCGGCCACCGCCAAGGCCTCGGCGACCGCCTGTTCCAGGGAGAGCGCGCCGCCCGCTTCCCACGCCGCGTTAAACGCCGCCTCCCCCACAGCCGCCCGCGCCGCGTCCGTGGCCGCCGCGATCGCCGCGTGCAGATCGCGCGGGGGCGCGTAGCCCATCGCCGCGTCGAGCGCGCTGACCACCCCGAGGAGGCGCGCCGCCGCCTCGGTCTGACCAGCGGCCAGGGCCACCCGCGCCAGCCCCGCGAAGCAGCCGCTCATGTGCAGCCGCTCCCGCAGGTCCCGCCACCGCACCAAGCTCGCCTGATAGCGGACCCGGGCCGTGTCCACGTCACCCCGGGCCAGCGCATCGTCGGCGAGAGTCCGCAGCGCGTCCGGGATGCCCCAAGGGTGATCCAGCCGTCGCCAGATCGCGAAGGCCGCCTCGTGCCAGGCGACCGCCCCATCCCGGTCGCCGCGGCGGGCGGCTGTTTCCCCCAGTCGCCGCAGCGCCATCCCTTCCCAGACCGGCTCGCCGAACCGGTGGAGCAGCGCTAACGCCTCCTCCACCAACGCCTCCGCGCGCTCGGGGTCGACCGCCTCCGCCGCGTCCCCGAGCTGGATCAGCGCCAGCGCCTCGCCCAGCGGGAACCCGCACTCCCGCGACAACCGCAGCGCCTCCTCACCCAACTCGGTGGCCCGCGCTGGTTCGTCCTGAAGACTGGCGAACACTGCCGCCCAGTACAGCGCCTCGACGCGAGTGGGCGGCGACGAGGGACCGCTCAGCGCCACCGCCCGCTCCAGCCAGGCGCGGCCCTCCGAGAGGTCGCCAAGATTTACCCAGAACCGCGCCATCTCGCTCGCCAGCCGTTGGGCCGTCTCGGCATCCCCGCTGCGAAGCGCCCATTCCAACGCGGCCCGCAGGTTCTCCACCTCGCCCCGGAGCCGGTCGTGCGCCGCCAGCCGGCCCGGGCCCTCGATCTGCTCGCGCGCCGCGGTGGCGACGCGAAGGAAGTAGGCCGCGTGCGCGGCGGCGACGGCCGCCGCCTCGCCGCTGGCCGTCATCCGCTCGAAGCCATACTCCCGGATCGTCTCCAGCATTCCGAAGCGCGGCTCGGCCGCGGAACCGGACAGGGGCTGCAGCAAGCCCTTGTCCGCGAGAGAGATGATCCCGTCGAGCAGGTCGGTCCCCGGGTCGGGCACGACCGCCGCCGCCGCCGCGAGCGTGAAGCCATCGGCGAAGATCGCCAGGGTGCGAAAGAGGCGCTGCTCCCACGGGGACAGCAGGTCGTCGCTCCAGGCGATGGCCCCGCGCATCGTGTGCTGCCGGGCTGGGCGGTCGCGCGCCCCACCCGTGAGCAGCGGCAGCCGCTTCGCCAGGCGGGCTAACAACGCCGCCGGGGCCAGGATTCCGACGCGCGTGGCGGCGAGCTCGAGGGCCAGCGGCAGCCCATCGAGCCGGTGGCAGATGGCGGCCACCTCTTGGACGTTGGCGTTGCTCAAGGCGAAGTCAGGCTGGACCGTTTGGGCCCGCTCGACGAAGAGGCGGACGGCCGCCGTCTCGGCTACACGCTCCAGCGCTGCCGGTTCCCGCGGCGCCGGCAGCGCCAGCGGCGGGACCGGGTACGCGTGTTCGATCGACAGGCGCAGCCGCTCTCGGCTTGTCACCAAGACCGAGAGGGATGGGGCGGTCGCCGCCAGGTCGGCAACCGCGAGGGCGGCCTCCACGACCTGCTCGAAGTTGTCGAGCACCAGCAGCATGTGGCGCGACGCCAGGGACGCCTTCAGGTGGGCGACGAGCGGCCGCCCTCCGGCCGCGCGCACCCCCAGTTCGTGGGCGATCGCGGGGACGACGAGCGCCGGATCCCGCACCGCGGCAAGGGCCACGAAGACGGCCCCGTGCGAGAACTCCGGGGCGAGATCGGCGGCGACCTGCATGGCGAGGCGGGTCTTGCCTACCCCGCCCGGGCCGGTCAGCGTCACCAGCCGGATATCCCCGCGCTGCAAGAGGGCGCCGACCGCGTCCACGTCCCGCTCGCGCCCGATTAGCGGCGTGGACGCCGCCGGCAGCGTCGTGGGCAGGGGCCAGCGCCCACGGAGGAGGGGACCCACGGGCGCTGGCCGATCACCGGGCATATTGGACGCGGGTGCGATGGACACGGATCGCCCCCCCTGGGTCCCACGCCGAGCGGCCCGTGGCCACGCGGCGACGACCGTGGCAACCAGATCGGTCCCGTTCTCTATCCTCCCAGCCCACGACGGGATGCGCTTGCGTGAGCTCCTCGCCGTGGGGCCATTCCCGGTGGGGAATCGGCGCGTGGAAGTCTTTCTTCCGGGTGAAGGAGGAGTGAGCAGGCATGCCAGTGCTCCGACCCGTCGGAAAGCAGTCAGCCCACAGTCGTACGCAGCGCCGGCTCCAGATCGCTTACCAGGGAGAATACCGCACAATCAGAGGGTACGCGCCCCGAATCGCAGAAACGTTCCAGCCTGTTGAGAAAGTCGGAGCGGTGGTCTGTCCGGACGCCCGGAGGGGTTCTGCGGCCCCGATTTGTCCCGCTACGGACCCTCGGCGAGTCCGGAACGATCGTGCAATCCCCGCCCAGGGAGGTTTGCAACAGGCTGCCAAACCGCGATCGAGGCTGGTCCCTTCCCTCTGGGTAATGTCCGCATTCCAGCGTCGCCGCTCCATTGAACCTCAAAGCCACATGCGCTAAGTCGACCCTCTTGCGACGCTCCTGCCATCATTTCTGGAGCGCGAGAAGGCCGATGGAGCGCCCAACCAAACGGCGCCCAGAGACATCGGCCGCCTTGGGGTGCGGGCCGGGCCGGTGGACTCGGTGCCGGGCGCGCGGGGTGGGAAGGAGGGGGTGCACAATCTCGCGGCCCTATCACGAATCCCCAAAGGGGCTTGAGGCGATAACAGATAGGCCCGCCCAAAACCGGCCCCCTCTTTCTCGTCCTGGCCCGTCCGGGCGGCCGCGCCGAGCAGCCCGGACGGCGGAGTTGCGTTCCGGGACTCCGGGCGTGGCCGGTGCGAGGTTGCTCCTCGGGAGGATATAGGAGGCGGCACAACAGCATCCCCCTCTTGTCGCCCCCGCTCCGGGGCGCTCGCCCCTGGTCCTCGTGTCCCCCCGATGTCCGCCTGGGGCCGATAAGCACCCGCCAAGATTCCTCCCCTCAAGGGCCTCCGCTCAGGGGAAACGCTGGTCGGCGTTCATCATGCACACCCGCCTGCCCTCCGGACAGCCTGGGACGAGGCCGCGTTGCGGTCGTGTTCGGCAGGGAGAGAGAGCATCCCCGAAACGATACCCCCCTCCCTCGCTTGGCCCGGGTCGGCCGGGGGGAGCCTGCCGCTCGTGGTCGGCCGCTCCCCCCGTGTCGCTGCAACCTGGTGCACCGGGGCGGCCGCCGAACAAGGGATCCGATGGAGCGACGCTTTACCCGCCACGACCGGGCGCCGAACGCGAATCGTCCCTCTCTGAAAATGTCCGGTGCTTCCCTCACCAGATTGGTTTTGGATGGCGCCTCTCTACCATGTTCGGAGTGGAGGGATGAGGTCCCTTCTGCAGCTCCAGTAGGATCCTTGGTCTCAGCTGCGGTAGTCGAGGTCATCGAGAGCGTTTCCAGGACGTCTCATCGGACCCACACCACCAGGGACGAGGTTCGTCGCGACCGAGTATCGGCGCACCGCCACCTGCTGCCCGTCGCGCCCATGCAGGCCGTGCCGCTTGGCATGAGCTCCGCGTGCGCCATTTGTGCTAACCTAAAAGTCTCGGTTGACCTTCGGGAGGAGAGAGGGCGAAGGACGATTCCGGAGCGTATCCCGATCGTCCAGTCCGCGTTGAGCCATCGGCCGTAGGGGGAGCCCCACGTCGGGTAGGGCTCCAGACGACGGGCGATCATCCTCGCCAGAGCGGAGGCAGATGTTCATGGCCACGATGCGTCGCCGCTTTGGGCCAAAGCGGAATCCGACCGCTCTTTGTCGGTGGGTATGCTGCGCGCTCGGATTCGCGATCCTGGCGCTTGGCGTCATCGGACCGAGCGCGAGCGCCGGCGTCGGCTGGTGCCGGACGGATCCGGTGGTCGTGATCGACGGCCACCTTGCGGACATCTTCGTCAGCGCCCGGTTCGATGACCTGACCAAGGTCACGGGGCCGACCGAGGTCGTCGTCAGCACCCCCGTCGGGATCGACGGCGAATTCGCGATCGCGACGACCGGGTTCGGGTACGGCGAGAAGGTCACGTTCGAGGAATCCCCCTCGCTCAAGGCGACCTCGGACGGAATCGAGCTCCGCATCAAGGTCCGGGTTCCGGCGCTCGACGATGCCATGCCGATTCGGGTCGAGTTCGCTCCCCGCGTCGTCGGCGTCCTCCAACCCGACGAAGCCGAGGGCCACGCCAACGAGTGGATTTCCTTTCGACCGCTTCTCTAGGAGGGCGGGCCCCCACTCGGAGGCGCCATGGCCATCGGACATCGCGGGTGCTGGTGCGACCTCCTCGGCCAGGGGCACGGCCATGGTTCGCTTGCGGCCGCGAGGCGGCGTACAGGCGGCCACCCCGTCCATCGCCGCTCGTTGAGAACCCTCGCCGTTCGCCGCGGCGCCACCCTGGGTGGCGCCGCCCGGTGCTAGGGGGCCGGCGTGGCCGGTTTGCCGCGGCCGGCTAAGCTTTACGGGGCCGGGCTGACGCTGGCGGCGCTCGCGTTGACGGTCGGGCTGTTGGCGCCGACCAGGGCTCCGGGCGCCCGCGAGGCCGCCTTGGCCATCGGCTGCGGCGGGCTGACCGCCCTTGCGTGGCTCCATCCGATCCCGCTCGCCTTTAAGCGCAAGCTCTTCCTCGACACGATCGGGCTCGTCGCCGCCGTTCTCCTCCTCCCGCCCGGTCTGGCCGCGCTCGCCGTTGGCGCGGGCACACTGCTCGCCCAGGCCCTTCGCGGCGAGGACCTTCCGCAGGCGGGCTTCAACGCCGCCCAAACCATGGTTCAGGCGGGGGTCACCGGCCTCATCCTCGCCGCCGCCGACCGGGGCGCCGGCGGACCTGCCGCTCCCGCCGTGGTCAACGGTCCGGACGTGCTCGCGGTGACCGCGATTGCCGGCGTCAGCACGTTCGTCATCGGCAACCTGTCCGTGGCGACCATGATCGCCCTGGAGGCGGGCACGCCGCCGCCGCGCGTCTGGTATCAGATCTTCCGAAACGCCGACGCGATCGAGTACCTTGGGCATGGGGCGCAGGTGGCGCTCGGGGTCGTGGCGGCGCTCCTGGTCGCGGCCGACCCCTGGACGCTGCCCATCGTCGCGCTCCCCGCGCTGGTCATCTACGGCCTGCTTCAGCGCACCGCCCGGCTTCGGTGGCGGGCCGAGGCGGAGTGGCGCAGCAGCGAGGCGAAGCTCGCCGAGGCGCAGGACGTCGCACGCCTCGGGAGCTGGGAGTGGAACCTGGTCACCGGCGACCAGATCTGGTCCGACGAAACCTACCGGATCCTTGGCACCGCTCCCCAGTCGTTCCGCCCAACGTTGCGGGCCTTGCTGCTCGCGATCCATCCGGACGACCGTCGGGCCGTCGACCACGCCGTGCAGCGCGCCCTCCACGAGGGCAGTTCCTTTTGCCTCGATCACCGGGTGCGGTTGCCCGACGGCGCCGAGCGCTCGGTCTTCCACCAGGCGCGGGTCGTCTGCGACGATGCCGGCCGGAAGATCCGCATCGTGGGCACCGTCCAGGACGTCACCGCGCGCAAGAGCCTCGAAGCCAGGCTGGCGCACCAGGCGTTCCACGACCCGCTGACCGGGCTGCCCAACCGCGCCCTCCTCCTGAACCGCTTGCGGGACGCCGTGGCCGCGGGTCGGCACCGCTCCCCGGTCGGGGTCTTGTTCATCGACCTCGACCACTTCAAGGTCATCAACGACGGCCTCGGTCACGAGGCGGGAGACCAGGCCCTGGTCCAGATCGGGCAGCGGCTCCGTGCCAGCCTTGGGCCAACAACGACGGTCGCCAGGTTCGGCGGCGATGAGTTCGTCGTTCTCCTGGACACCGACAGCGCGGACCAGGCGCGATCGACGGCCTACGGCCTCCTCGAGCGGCTCCGCGCCCCGGTCCGGATCGACGGCCAGGAGGCCGCCATCAGCGCGAGCATCGGGATCGCCTTAGGCGGCCCGGCGGTCAAGGACCCCGGCGAGTTGCTGCGCGCGGCCGACACGGCGCTGTACCGTGCGAAGGCCGCGGGGCGGGACGCCGTCGCGCTCTTCGAGCCGAGCATGCACGCCCAAGCGGTCGAGCGGTTGCACCTGGGCACCGCGCTGGAGTCCGCCGTCGATCGGGGCGAGTTGCGGTTGCACTACCAACCGGAGGTCGACCTGGACACGGGCCTCGTGGTCGGCGTCGAGGCGCTGGTCCGCTGGCGACGCCCGCCCGACCGCTTGCTCCTGCCCGCGGACTTCATCCCCCTCGCCGAGGACACCGGGCTGATCCTGCCGATCGGGCGGTGGGTCTTGACGGAGGCGTGCCGCCAGGGGCGAGCGTGGCAGGCGCATCGGGGGCTGATGGGGCCGCTCACGATCAGCGTCAACCTGTCGCCCCGCCAGATCCGGGAGCCGGGCCTCGTCGCGGACGTGGAACGCGCCCTCGGCGACGCCGGGCTCGACCCCCAGCGGTTGAAGCTGGAGGTGACCGAGCGGCTGCTCGTCGAGGACGAGGAGGCGACGGTCGCCGTGCTGCGGGCGCTGCGGGACAAGGGGGTGCGGGTCGTCGTCGACGACTTCGGGGCCGGGTATTCGTCGTTGGGCTACCTCCGACGGCTCCCGGTCGATACCCTCAAAATCGACCGCTCCTTCGTCAGCGGGCTCGATTCGGGCCACGTGGACCGGGCGATCGTGCAAGCGATCACGTCGCTGGCGCACACCCTGGGGATGGACGTGACGGCCGAAGGGATCGAGACGGCGGAGCAACTGGCCACCGTCCGCGCCGTCGGCTGTGACCGCGGGCAAGGCGTTCTGTTCGCCCCGCCCCTTGACCCCGCCGCGCTGGACGAGTTCCTCGCGCGCACGACGACGGTCGACGAGGTTCGCCTCGCGGCGGCAGGGCGCAGCCCGCACGGCCCGCTCTCGTCGCTGCGCCCCTAGACTCGGATCATCCACGTGCACACGGATCGCGACACGCCTCCCGGGACACCGCCTTCTGTGCATTCCGCGTCCGCTCGCCCCAGCGGTGCCCAAGCCGGCAGGTGAACCGGGGGTTGGGGAACCGCACGCCGCGCCTTCCCGGGGGGACGCGAGGCGCTGCCCCCGGGACAGAGAAGCGCGGGCCACACGGCACTGCGGTGGCGGGTAAGCCCCGGAGGGTTCCGCTCAAGGGGGAGGAACGTTGAGCACTCCCTACCTCCTATCCCCGTAGGGGTTTGAGGGATAAGCGATACCCGATCGCCGCCTACGACGGGGGGCGCGCCGAGTGCGCGGTCCGGCGAACGCCGCTGCCCGTCGTCTACACCGACGGGTTGAGCATCGACCCGACGGTCAACGCCCTGATGGGGCTCTGGCGAATCCACGTCGCGGATCGAGTTGAGGTCGAGGGCTGCGCCGAGGAAGCGCGGGCGGTCTGGGCGGAGATCACC
Organism: uncultured Thermomicrobiales bacterium; assembly: GCA_902806405.1. GTDB lineage: Bacteria > Chloroflexota > Chloroflexia > Thermomicrobiales > UBA6265 > CADCWL01. The sequence continues at coordinate 26,399 of CADCWL010000124.1, forward strand.
CCAGACACCGTGCGCGACCCGGCGACGTGGCCCCGCCTCGCGCTCTTCGGGCGGATTGTCCCGGACGGCGACGTGCTGCCGGTCCGCGCCGAATACGATGAGGCGGGCAGCGCCCGGAACATCGACGTCAACCCCTTCACCGACGGCGCCCCGCACTGATACGCCGGGCCGGACCCGGCGGCGGCGCTGCTGACCGGGACGGTGCCGAAAGCACTCAGGGCGTGGCGGCCGGTCGCCGTCGGGTGGCAGCCGGGCCTCGCGTCGCCGACCCCGACGCGCTGCTGAACGTCTACGCCGGTCCGACGCGCAAACCGGGGGACGCGGACGTGCTGCCGAGGCTGCGAGCGGTATCGGCCGAGCCGGGCGGGCTGGCGCGGCCGCTCGACCGCACGTCCCCGCCCCCGCCCCGGTCCTGCCCCGGCTGCGGGGAGTCCCTCCTGGGCGGCGCCCCCCGGAGGCGGTACTGCTCCGGCGCCTGCCGGACGCGGGCAACGCGGCGCCGGTCGGAGTAGCCGCAATCCTGTTCGGCGGCGGCGGAGCGGGCCGCCGCCCCTGCATCCGTGGGAACGAACCCGGTCCTGCTGTCGAATGCGCGCCACGCCGGACGACTATTTGGTGAA
>CADCWL010000125.1 GCA_902806405.1 uncultured Thermomicrobiales bacterium
CCCCCGCTGATCGGGTGGGCGGACAACCCGCCGCTGCCCCCGCCGTCTGTCCCCTTCGCCGACCGTCACCGCCGGCTGGGCTCCCTGCAAGATCCCGGCGGTCGGCACGGGCATCCCCGGGTTCGTCGAGGCGATCGGGTGCTCCGGGCCGCTCGCCGCCGGCCCGGAGCACCCGATCGCCTCGCCCCCTGACGAGTCACCCTTCGCCCGATCGGGGGCGGGCCCCCGCGTCCCACGTCCACCGATCGATGCCCGGCGGGGTGAGGCTTCGCTTCGTTCGGGTTCTCGCCACGGCCACGGCACGGCGACGGCACGGCGACGGCAACCCGGCGAACATCGCACGCCGTTCACTCGGGGTTCGGGGTTCGGTCCGCCATCCGCGCCCCCGCGTTCGGGAGCGGCGGCCCACCCCCCGGCCGTTCCAGTCCCGCGGGTGCCCCACCTCGGCGCGACCGGTCGCCGTCCGGCGCCCCTCCCGGAGGGAAGCGTGGGCCGGACGGGACGGCCCTTACCCGACGGTCACCGTCGCCTTCATGAACGGGTGGAAGCCGCAGTGGTAGGGGAAGCTGCCGGTCTCCTCGAAGGCGTACGAGAAGGTGTCTCCCCGGAGCAATCCGTCGGAGGCGAAGGCGCCGCCGTCGTCGACCACGGTGTGGGCGGCCGAGTCGCCGTTGGTCCAGGTCACCGTCGTGCCGACGGCGATCTCCAGCGTCGCCGGTCCGAAGGCGAAATCCCGGATGTCGACGGCCACCCCTTCCCCGGTCGCCGCGGTCGCCGGGGTCGCCGCGTCCGGCGTGCCGGCGCTCGGCGTGCCGGACGCAGGGGTGCCGGACGGGCTCGCCGCGGGCGAGGCGTCCTGGGCGACGACGCCGCCGAGGCGGGCCGCGCCGAGCAGGGCGATGAGGAGGACGGCCAGGATCGGGAAGAGCACGGGACCGCGTCGCATGTCGGTCTCCTTCGCGAGGTCGGGGCCACCGCTCGGCCGCGTTGTCCAAGGCCCGCACGCGCGGCCCCCGGTCAGCTTAGGCGGTCCCCCCACCGACCGTCGATGGCGCGCCACGGTGCCAGGCGCGGCCTCCCCGCCGATCCGCTGCCCGCCGGCGCCTTAGACCGGAACCAGCGGTGCCGTCGCGAAGAGGACCGCGAACGGCCGGCACCAGACGACCACGCTCTTGTAGGCGGCGAGGTCGGTGCCGGCGGGAACCTCGTAGTTGAAGGCACCGTCGGTCGCCTTCAGCGGCCCCAGCGCCAGCGATCCCGCCTCGTCGTAGCGGTCCGCCGCCGGCGAGAGGTACACGTGGAGATCCGGGCCGTTGCGAATCGAGAAGCCCTCGAAGCGGACCGTATGCCGACCCGGCCCGGTCTCGATCAGCCGGGCCTGACCCTCCGCGAAGTGGAACTCGTCGGCGCCCGCGAACACGCCGGCGGCGACGACGGCCGGCACCTCGGCCGCGTCGGGGGGCGCCGCCACCTCGAGCGGGCTCGCCTCCTCCAGCTCGCTGCGGCTCCAGAGCGGCGAGAACGTGTACGCCCCGAGCGGCACGATCAGCGCCAGCGCCAACGCCGCGATCGCAACCGACGCCCGCGGGTGCCGCCGGATCGGCCGGTGCAACCCCCGCCGATAGCCGACCCAGAGGAGCGCTGCCACCGCCAGCGCCGCTCCGATCGCCAGCGCCACCCGGTAGGGATAGAGATCGTCGATCAACCGCTCCAGCTCGCCGAAAACCGTCATCTTCTCCTCCGGACGCGGCCTCCCATCCCCGGCGGCGGGGACGGGATCGGGGGCACGGCGGGGACCGGCACGGCGTCGCCGGCGCGCCCCCCGTCCGCCAACGCTCGATGCTTCGCAGTCGGGGCGCCCGTCGGCATGACCTCGAGCCGGGGCGACGCCTCCTGCGCCGACCCCGCACCCCCTGCTGCGACCGGGACGAGCGCAGCCGCCGTGAGGCCGAGCGCGGTGCTACCCCTCCGGATCGGCGTCCGCCGGTCGAGCGGCCGGTCGCGTGGCCCCGTCACCGGTGGCTCCTAGTAGGTGTCCGACATCGTCTGTCTCTTCTCGTGCGTCTCTGCGGGTTCCGATCGGTCGTCCCGTCCGGTTCGATGCGGCGCCGTTCCAGTGCCGTCGCCGTCGGTCCGGTCTGTCTCGGCGTCGATGCGGCGCCCGTCAAAGGTTGTCGGTTTGTACCCGCCGAACCCCTCGGCGTCGGCCTCCCGGAGGTCCGCGAAGATGCCGAGCAGTGCGACGTCCTGGACGAGCTGCGGGCCGGCACCGGCGTCGATGCTCCCTTGGACGCCCGCGAAGAGGGGACCGCCGGCGACGTTCCGGGCCAGCGTGTTCGGCTCGCCACCGAGCGTCGGCACCTCCCCGTCCGGGCCGGTGAACGGCACCGTCGATCGACCGTCCTCGTTGGCGGCGGCCGGGCCGGCCATGGGCGCCCGCGGTTGCCGACCCGCCGACCCGGTCCTGGCGTTTAGGCGTCGGCGGCGGGGTAGGCGAAGGCGTAGGTCGCGGTGTACGGAACGCGGAGCTCGTCGTCGAGGTTCTCCTCGCCGCAGCCCGTCTCGGGGGCCGCGCCTCCGGCCGTGTCGAGGCGCTGGACGTGGGTCGCCGTCGCGAAGATCCCGGTCCCCCCATTCTCCGCCGCCTCCAGCAGGAGCCACGGGATCGAGCCGGAGGCCGGCGAGTCGGCCCGCTCCAGGACTTCGCCGACGATCGTGCTGCCGTCGTTTCCTTCCCAGGTCGGGCCGGCGTAGTGGGTTCCGACGAGCTCCCCGGCGGCGTTGAACAGGTCGGCCTCCGGCTCCCGGAAGACCCACGCGATCGTGCCCGGCTCGTCGGGGCTCTCGGCGCAATCGTAGATCTGGACGCCGCGCGCCTCCGTCGCGAAGAGGATCGCTGACCCCGCGGGAACCTCCAAGGCGATCGGGAACGCGGTCGGGGTCGCCTGGGCAAGGACGATCGCCCCGCTCGACCCCGCCATCGCACCCCCGGCGGCGCCGGCCAGACTGACCGCGGCGAGACCGACGATCAGACCGGTCTTCGGCATCTCCATGACCTCCCTGTTCCGCCGTCACTTCCGGTGACGGCCGAGCGTCCGGCCGCCGCACGCCCCCCGCTCCCGGAACCGGGAGCGGGGGGCATCGCGTTACGGGCAGGCCGCGCTCTAGAGGAGGCGGGCGATGATCGGGCAGTTGACGATGATCCCGGTCGAGCCGTAGGCGGCGCCCTCCGGGCCGGTGATGTGGCCCTGCTCGGCGAGGCCGAGGATCTGGAACTCGTCGATGACGCGGGAGCGGTACCCGGCGTCGATCGCCTCCTCGGTCCAGAAGCCGAGGTTCAGGTCCCACATCGGGCTGTAGTCGAGGGCGATCGTCGGCACGCCGCCGAAGACGTTCAGGGGGCCGGTCCCCTCGCCGAGGAGGGCGCTGTTGAGGCCCTGCCGCTGCGGGTTGTCGCTCCCCGTCGGGCCGTTGGCGGTGACGAAGAGGCGCTCGACCGCGCTGAAGGCGCCGTCGTCGAAGCCGACGCGCAGGTTGTTCATGGCGGGGGCCAGGGTCGCCTCCTCCAGCGTCGCCGCCAGCGGATCGGAGGCGTCGAAGCTGACGTAGAAGACCGGCCGGGCGAAGCTGAAGCCGGCGACCATCCGCATCGTGACGGTCATGTCGTCCGGGCAGAAGCGGGTGACGCGGTCGTGGACCAGGGCGTGGTCGACCGGCCCCTCGCAGAAGCCGAGCTCCTCCGCCCCGTTGCCGAAAGCCAGGATCGGCGCGTTGTAGACGTGGCCGCCGGCGTTGGTGATCGTCACCAGCGGCGTGTAGGCGTCGTCGCCGACCGAGCCGGGCTCGGCGGTCGTCGGCGGGAACGGGTTCTCGCCGGTCCCCGGCTCGATCGTGCGCTCCGGCGCGAAGTCGACCGTGCCCTGCTCGAAGGTCATCGAAAGGTCCGGGTTGAGGGTGCCGGTGCGGGTGCCGCCCTCGACGCCGGCGTAGGCGAGCTTGGCCGAGTGGTTGAGACCGAGCGCCTCGGCGTTGCTCTCGTCGGTGGTGTCGGTCAGGATGTACCAGACCGGGGTGCCGTCCTCCATCGCGCCGCGGTAGAGCGGCAGGGTGAAGGTGCCGGCCTCCATGTCGATCTCGCCCGCCCGCAGCAGCTCGACCGGGCCGACCAGCTCCTTCTGGACCTCGGACGGCGGCGGCCCGAAGTAGGTCACCGGGATGTCGCTCCCGACCGAGGCCGGCGCTGGCGCCACCTCATCGATCCCGGCCGGCTGCCCGGCCTCAGGGGTCGCCTCCTGGGCCACTGCCTGCAGCCCCCCGCCGGCCAGCAGGCCGAGTACCAGCGCCAGCACCGCGAACCGGGACGGCCAATTCGTCCAACGCACCATCGAGTCTCCTCCTCGTCGATCGACTCCGGAGCGGCCCACGACCACCCCGACCTGCACGGAAACGGCCGGCGGCCTCCCGCCCCGCGGCGGCGCCGACGGCCCGAACCCGAGCAGAGGGGAGTCACGCGAGGCGGCGGAGTGTTACAGGCGCCGGGGAGGGGAGGGACGGGAGCCGCCCGGCGCGCCGCCGCTCCGGCCTTGGCGGCGGCGAACGCGGCGGGCGGCGACGATCAACCGGGGACCGCGACGGCGATCGGCGTCAGGTCGACGAATTAGGCGCCGTCCGGGAAGGCGGACAGCGCCTCTCCCGCCACCGCCACCGCCGGCCGCGTCTTGCCGAACCCAGCCGGCCAGGTCAAGGTGATCAACCGCGCGCCGCGCCGCCGCATCCCGGCCCGGACCGGGGCCACCTCCGCCGCCCGCCCGATCAGCGGGTTCGGGGGCGCCGGCGAGTTATGGGGGACGGCCGATCGGGCGGTTGCTGGCGGCGGCAACGCCCGCGGCGGCGCTAGCAACCGCCCGCGCTCTGCCCCGAAGACGCCGAGCGCCTCCGCCAGCAGCCGCAGCGTCTCCCGCCGCGGGGCATGGGGACCGCCCCGCTCCAGGTCGCCGACGCTGCACAGGCTGATCCCGGCCCGGGCCGCCAACTCCTCCTGGGAGAGGCCGGCGCCCCGGCGAAGGCGCCGGATTCGCTCGCCGAGGGTGAGGTCGGAGTCGACGTCCATGGCACCCACCCATCCACTCGGGTTAATAGACCGTTAATAGACGCTGCGGTGGAACACCTCTCCGATTGTTCTCGTGTCGCGATAGTAACAATCTTCGACGGCGTTTTGCGTCCCGTTTTGCCGGTTTTTCGTAGCCGTCGCGCTCTCCCCCCGCCAGACTGGGTTCGCGACCCTCTCCGAGGCGAGGTCGCGCTCCCCCGGCGGCGGCGCGCGGGCTTCACGCACCCTCCACCCTTCGC
>CADCWL010000126.1 GCA_902806405.1 uncultured Thermomicrobiales bacterium
GCCGGTGCCCGGTGGCCGACGACCGACAGCCGATGGCGCGGAGCCCATGACCGACGGCACCCTCTTCCGCAAGATCCTGATCGCGAACCGGGGCGAGATCGCGCTGCGGGTGCTGCGCGCCTGCCGCGACCTCGGCGTGCCGGCGGTCGTCGCCTACAGCGACGTCGACCGCGACTCGCTGGCGGTGCGGCTTGCCGACGAGGCGGTCTGCGTCGGCCCGGCCCCGGCCGCGAAGTCGTACTCGAACATCCCGGCGATCATCAGCGCCGCACTGGTCACGGGCTGCGACGCCCTCCACCCGGGCTACGGTTTCCTCGCCGAGAACGCCTACCTGGCCGACATCTGCGGCCAGGTCGGCGTCACCTTCATCGGCCCCCGGCCGGAGACGATCGAGCGGATGGGGAACAAGGCCGAGGCGCGCAAGCTGATGCGCGAGGCGGGCGTGCCGCTGGTGCCGGGGACGGAGGGGACGATCGAGAACCTGGGCACCGCACGTCAGGCGGCCCGCCGGATCGGCTACCCGATCATGGTCAAGGCGGTCGCCGGCGGGGGTGGCCGCGGCATGCGCGTCGCCCGCGACGACGGGGAACTGACCCGCCTCCTGCCGCTGGCGCAGGCCGAGGCGGAGGCCGCCTTCGGCGACAACGGGGTCTACCTCGAGCGGTACCTGGAGCGGCCCCGCCACGTCGAGGTCCAGATCCTGGCCGACCAGCACAACCACGTCCTCGCCGTCGGCGAGCGCGACTGCTCCCTGCAGCGCCGCCACCAGAAACTGCTGGAGGAGGCACCGGCGCCGAACCTGCCGCGCAAGACGCGGGATGCCCTGCTGCGGGCGGCCGTCAAGGGCGCCCGCGCCGCGCGCTACACCAACGCCGGCACCCTGGAGTTCCTGGTCGACGGTGATGGCCACTTCTACTTCATGGAGATGAACACCCGGATCCAGGTCGAACACCCGGTGACCGAGGCGGTGACGGGGATCGACCTCGTCGCCTGGCAGATCCGGATCGCCGCCGGCCAGCGCCTGACGCTCGACGACCGGGACGTCGAGCCACGCGGCCACGCCATCGAGTGCCGCATCACGGCCGAGGACGCCGCCGCCGACTTCGCGCCGAACGTCGGCACGATCGAGGGGTACGTCTCGCCCGGCGGGCCGGGGGTCCGGGTTGACTCCCACCTCTACGCGGGGTACACCGTGCCGCCCCACTACGACTCGCTGCTGGCCAAAATCATCGTCTGGGGGAAGGACCGGGCCGAGGCGATCGCCCGCATGGAGCGGGCGCTGGCCGAGACGGTGATCACCGGCATCGCCCAGACGGCCCCGTTCCACCGCCGCCTCGTCGGCGACGAGGCGTTCGGCCGGGGCGAGGTCCACACCGGGTTCGTGGCGGAACGACTGGAACGGCTGGTGCAGGCCGCCGCCGACCCACGGGCGCACCCGACGACGGGCGCCGGCGGCGAGACGGGGGCGGCGGCAAACGGCGGCGAGCGGGTCGACCGGGGCTGACGCCACGCCGGTGAAGGCTGCCGGCACCGCCAACGCACGGACGCGTCGTGGTTCCGACGCACGCGGGAGCATTGCATCGCGACGCCGCGACGCGTCAGCCCGAGGAGCCGGGATGGCGGCGTCGACCGCTCGATCGCCGCGGAGAGGATCGGTCCGACGACCGCCCGGGTGCGCTTCCCCGACCGCCACCGAGCGGGCGGCAGGGGACGTGCGACGGATACCGCCCGGTCTTCGGGAGCGTGGGCCGGCGCCGCGGAGCCAGCCGACGAGCGGATCGACGCCGGAGAGGGCAAGACGGGCGTGACAGACGGCCAGAAACCGAAACGACCGACGGGCAACGGAACGGACCGGCCCCCCAGGCCGATGGACGATGCGGCACGACGCCCCAGCGGCGCGAACGGCACCCAGGAGACCGGGCGGCGGGGGCCGGTCGGCGGAAAACGCCACCAGGGACGGGTTCTGGCGCTCCAGCTCCTCTACGAGCTGGACGTGGCGGGGCACGGTGTCGACGAGGTGCTGGCGCGCACCTTCGCGGAGCAGCCGTCCGCGACGGCCCTACGGGTCCACGTCGAGCGGCTGGTCCGGGGCGTGCTCGCCGAGCGGGACGAGATCGATCCCTACATTGCGGCCGCAGCGCCCGCCTTCCCGCTGCCGCAGCTGCCGGCGATCGACCGCAATGTGCTGCGGCTGGCGATCTTCGAGCTGCTGCGGGAGCCGTCCGTACCGCCGAAGGCGGCCATCAACGAGGCGGTCGAGCTGGCCAAGGAGTACGGCGGCGACAACTCGTCCCGCTTCGTCAACGGCGTCCTCGGGACCGTCGTCGAGCGGGTGCGCCGCTCGACCGGGGCCAAGCCGTCCCGCGGCGCTCCCGGCGCCGCCCCACGGCCACCCGCGGTGGCGGAGACGGCGGTCGATAGCGAGGGCTCACCATCGCCGATGGCGGAGCCCGAGGTCGACTCGACCGACGCGTAGCGGACACGGCGGCCGATCCCGACGCTCCGGCGACGGGATCCCACGGGCGCGGACCCCCTGAGGATCGACCCGCGTCGGGAAGGACAGCGAGGTTCTCCCGTCGATCGGGTCGGCTACTAGCAGCGCTCCGGGCCGTCGCCCCGGTGTGTCCAACCGCCACGGGCGCGGTAGGCGGGAGGGGAGCGGCGATGCGCCGCTCCCCTCCGTTGGCCGCGTCTAGGGGGGTCGTGTATCATCGCCACCGTCGGAACGGGCGACGCCGGTGGGGCGGCGCGCCGCGTTTGCGGGCAAACGGTCCGCCGACCGGGAGTGGGGGCGAGCCCCAAACCGCGGCCGCTGCTGGCGGCGCGGACGCGTGGGAGGAAACCGGGGTGGCGTCGGTCTACGATCGGGTTCGCAGCATCGTCGCGGAGCGGCTGGGCGTCGACGAGGAGAAGGTGACGACGGAGGCCGAGTTCATCGGCGACCTGAACGCCGACTCGCTCGACCTGGTCGAGGTGATCATGGCGATGGAGCAAGAGTTCAATCTGGAGATCAAGGACGAGGACGCGGAAAACATCCGCACCGTCAACGACGCCGTCCAGTACATCACCGAGCACGGCGGGTAACGGCTTCCCACCGGCGCGTCCGGGTCTTGCCGCGGCGGCGTTGCCGCCCAACCGCTCAGCGTTGAACCGGCTGCCCGACCCTTCCGGTCGGAACGACAAAGGGGCAGGTGCCCATGGCCCGCGCGATCAAGCGCCCGAATCTGTCGCGACCGAAGCTGCCGAGCCTCCCCCGGCTGCCGGACCCGAGCGAGCCCGATGTCTTCGAGGAGATGACACTCCTCGAGCACATGGAGGAGCTCCGGGACCGGATCGTCAAGGTCTCGATCTCGATCGGTATCGCGTTCATTGCGGGGTTCATCCTGGCTGGCCCATTGCTGCGCCGAATGGCTCAGCAAGCCAATATCCAGGAAGACGGCTTCGACATCGGCGGCCCCACCGACACGATTACCATCTACATGAAGGTCGCCCTCTACATCGCCGTCGGTTTCGCCATGCCGATCATTATCTACCACTTCTTCGGTTTTCTTGCTCCCGGATTAACCCGTAAAGAGAAGCGAATCCTGTACATGTCGCTCCCCTTCGTCGCGTTGCTGTTCCTCGGGGGTGCGGCTTATGCGTTCTTCGGGGCAGCGCCGCCGGCGTTTAGGTTCTTGTCCACCTGGCAGAACGAGATTTTCAGCTGGGACCCGGACGGCAACGAGATCATCAGCTTCTACCTGACCCTGATGATCGGGCTCGGGCTCGCCTTCCAAATGCCCATCGTCATGTTCCTGCTCGCCAAGCTCAACATCGTCAGCCCTCAGAAGATGCGCCAGTACCGGAAGTACGCGGTCCTGGTCATCATCATCCTTTCGGCGGTGATTACGCCGACGGCGGACCCGATCAACCTGGCCCTCGTCGCCATCCCACTCCTCCTCCTGTACGAGATCGGCATCATGATCGCCTACTTCTTTGCGCGCCCGAAGCCGGACGCCACCGCGTCCGCCACATAGCCGGGCCGGCTAGCGGCGGACGCAAGGAGAGGGGGCGGTGCTTCAGCGCCGCCCCCTCTCCTTGCATCGCGGGTGCAGAGGTCTATCGGCCCGCCTTCAGCGTCCCGGTCACGCCGCCCTCGTCGGCCGGCCGCACGGCGACCGTCCGCTCGTTGCGGTAGGTGACCATGCCGGGGCCGCTCCCCTTGATCTTGCGGACGTGGCGGCGGCGGGTGACATCGACCTCGACGGAGGAGCCGCCGCGGGCGGCGCTGTAGAAGGCGGCGAGGGCGGCGGCGGCCTCGATCGTGGCCGGGGACTCGTTCGCGGTCGGCTGGCGCCAGCGGACGACGACGTGGGATCCCGGGACGCCCCGGGCGTGGAGCCAGGTGTCGTCCGCGGCCGCCAGGTCAAAGGTGATCAGGTCGTTCTGAGGACCGCTGTGGCCGACGTAGACGGTGTTGCCGGCCGCGTCCAGGAGCGGCCGGGGCCGGCGGTCGGCCGGGCGGCGTGTCGGCCGCCCTCTCTCGGGGGGGCCGCCGCTGTGGGCCTGCCACTCGGCGGCCAGCGCCTCCAACTCGGCGAAGCCGCCGGCCTGCTCGGTCAGCGTCCGGAGCTGATCGAGGTAGGCCAGTTCGGTCGCGACCTGCTCCTCCAGGTCGGGGAGCTGCTCCTCGGCGCCCTGCGCCTTGCGGTACCGCTCGAAATACGCCTGGGCGTTCTCCTTGGCGCTGAGGGCCGGGTCGAGCGGCACGGAGACGCCGTCGACCACCAACTCCGTCTGACCCGGGGCGATCTGCCAGAGGTAGCCGTAGATCAGCTCGCCCCACTCCCGCAACGTCTCCGCCTCGGCCGCCTTCGCCCGCTGCTCCCCGAGCGCCGCCAGCCGCCGCTCTTGCCGCTGCCGCGCCGCTCGGACCGCCGCCAGCAGGCGCTCCCGCCGCTGGGCGTGGCGAACCGGGCCCGCCTCGCCCCCGTCACCGTCGGCGAGGTCGGCGGCGGCGGAGATGCCGAGGACGGCCTCCTCGACATGGGCGGCCGCCAGGTGGGCCATCGGGATCGGGGCGAAGGCGACCACCGTCCCGCGTCCGTGGACCGATCCGGCCCCCGGTTCGGTACCCTGCTCGCCCGCCATCGCGGGGAACGGGGATACCCGTTCGGGCGGGGCGGGTGATGGAGGGGTCCGCCCTTCGACGCGGTGGCCGGGGACGGGGATGACCCGATCGTCCACCCCCGTCCCGGTGCCTTCGCCCTGCCCGTCGTGATCCCTCGCGTCGCCCTCCCGATAGACCCGCGGCGACCAGGTCGAGGTCAGCAACGGTTCCAGCAG
>CADCWL010000127.1 GCA_902806405.1 uncultured Thermomicrobiales bacterium
ACGACCGGCGGCGCCCCGCGGCCCCGGCCGGCTGGACGACGGTGACGGCGGCGGGGCCGCCGGGGCCTCCGGGATCGCCCACTCCTCGACGCCGGCCGGGGCGAGGGCGACCGGTCCGGCCCGGCTCGGCCCGGAGCCGGTCGAGCGGGGCGCGGGCGTCCTCCGGGGGAGAGGGTGTCGAGGGGCGGGCCGCCGCCGGCGGCCAGGGTGTCGACGGCCGACCGGGTAGCGGGTTCGAGGACGACGGGGGATGCGGTCGCGGTGCTTACGGGAGGCCTACCGAGTTCTGCCGGACGCTCGGGCCGGCGTGTGGCCGCGGCCGCGGCCCCGCCTACCCCAACGAGGCGAGCGCCTTCGTGATCTGGTCGAACACGACCTGGGGCCGGGAGACCATGATCACGTGCGAGCCGTCGACCTCGATGGCGTCGGCCTTGGCCCGCTGGGCCATGGAGCGCACCACGTCGCTGCCGGCGGCGTAGTCCCCGGAGGCAACCACCGCCCAAGACGGCAGCGTCTTCCAGGCGGCGGCGGTCGTCGGCTCGGAAAAGCAGGCTTGAGCGGCCGGACGCTGGGTCGCCTGCATCACGGCCGCCTGCCCCGCGGGCACGTCGGCGGCGAACGCCTCGTGGAACTTCTCGGCGGAGATGGCGAACTCGACCGCCGTCTCGGCGCCGTTTCCGGTCGGGTACCGTAGCTCGACCAGGGCCGTGGTCAGGACGCTGTCGCGGGAGTCGCCCTCGATCTGGAGCAGGGTCTCGCCCACCTCCGGGGCGAAGGCGGCGACGAAGACCAGGCCGACGACGTTCGGTAGGTCGGCGCAGGCGGTGGTGATGACGGCGCCGCCGTACGAGTGACCGACGGCGAGGACCGGGCCGGGGATCTGCGCGATGGCGCCGCGGACGTAGGAGGCGTCGACCGAGAGACCCCGCAGCGGGTTGGCCGGGGCGACGACCGGCACCCCTGCGGCTAGGAGGCGCTCGACCACGCCGTTCCAGCTGGAGGCGTCGGCGAAGGCGCCGTGGACGAGGAGGACGGTCGGGGAGGCGTTGGCGGGGGGAGTGGCGTCGGTCATGGGGGTTCCTCCCTGGAGGGTGGATTGCGGTCGGATGGACGGTGCAGCATCACGGGCCGCGATCGGCAGCGGCACGAAGCCGGCGACCGCAGCGGCGAGGGCGCCGACGGCGGATCGGCGCGAGAGTCGGGTGCCCGGGCCGCGGGGGCGACGGGTCGGCATGATGACGGGTCCCTTTCTGGTGACGAGCCCGCCCTGGCAGCTCGACGGCCCGGGCGTGTTCCGACTCTAGGCCGGTCGCTGCGGGCGCACATCGGGCGAACACCCCAATTCTTTCGACGCCGAACGAGGCGAGGAGGAGCGGTTCAATAGGGTGGATGCCCGAGGCTCGAGGGCGGCGTTAGGCGAGGCCGAGCTCGATCGCGGCGCGGGTGGCGGCGGCGCGGGTGGTGACGCCGAGCTTGCCGTAGACGCTGACGAGGTGGGAGCTGACCGTCTTGGGGCTGAGGAAGAGCCGCTCGGCAATCCGGGGGTTCGTCATGCCCTCCGCGACGAGACGGAGCACCTCGACCTCGCGCGGGGTCAGACCAGCGGATGGCACGGGCTCGGGGGGGGCGGGGTTCGAGGCTCCCCCGTCGAGGGACTTGGGGGCGGCGAGCGCCTCGGCGATGACCGCGGAGAGCGGCAGGGCCTCCCCGTCCGACCGAGCCGCCGCAAGTTCCTCCGGCGACAGGCTGACGCGAATCTCCGCCTCGAACCGTTCGTGGATGGCACGCCGTCCTCCTCGTGGCGCGCCACTCTGCTCGCGCAAGACCGCCGACGCGGCGAAGAGCCGGGCAGCCCGCTGCGGCTGGCCCTGGGCGACGGCGACGGAGGCGATACCGGCGACGATCTCGGCAAGGTAACGCCGATCCCCGTGCTCCTGGGCGTGCTCCATGCTGTCGTGGTAAGAGGCCAGGGCCGCCCCAGGATCGCCGCGGTCGAGGGCAAGGTCCCCCAGTAACCGGAACAGGAAGCTCAGGCCCCAAGAGAAACCGAGCATTTGTTGCCGGCGACGGGCCTCTTCGAGGTGGGCCGCCGCCACCGCCAGGTCGCCCCGGGCAATGGCGGCCTGCCCCAGGCCGACGAGGGCCATGGAGACCAGCCAGCGGCCGGCGCCGATCGTCGGCTCGACGTGCAGGAGAAGCGTGAGCGCTTCCTCGATCCGGCGGGTCGCCTGCTCGAAATCGCCCCGTTCCAGGGCGATGCGACCGAGCGAGTGGAGCGCGAGCGCCTCGTTCTCCCGATCCTCCACAACCCGCGCCACGTCCAAGGCCTCCTCCGAGAGGTGAACCCCGGCATCAAGTTGCCCATAGAATCGGGCCATCCAGCCCGCGCCCACCAACGCTTTGGCCCGCATCGGCGACGGATGCCGATCCGCCTGCTCCAGGGCACGTTCGAAATACCGGTGCCCTTCGCGGAAGGCACCGCGGACGAGCCAGTAGTAGGTCATGGCGCCCGCCAAGCGGAGCCCGATCTTGGGCTCGTCCGCCACGGCAGCCCAGGCGAGCGCCGCCCGGACGTTGTCGTGCTCTGCGTCGAAGCGGGCCACGACGCGTTCAAACTCCGGGGAAAAGAGCCGCTCGCCGATCCGATCGACCACGGCCAGGACGTGGGTGGCGTGGGCCGCGCGCAGCGCTCGCTCCTCCCCGCTTGCCGCGAGACGTTCCAGCCCGAACTCGCGGATCGTCTCCAGCATCTGGTAGCGTGGTTCCCCATCGCGCTGCCCGCCAACTTGGCGCAGAAGGCTCTTCGTGACCATTGAGGCGATGCCGTCGACCGTGTCCAGGCCGTCGTCGCCGTCGCCGGCGACCGCCACCCCGGCAGCGAGGTCGAAGCCGCCGACGAAGACGGAGAGACGGCGGAAGAGGGTCTGCTCCGCGGCGTCGAGCAGGTCGTGGCTCCAGGCGATGGCGTCGCGCATCGTGCGCAGCCGGTCGGGTTGGTCGCGGGCTCCGCCGGTCAAGAGGGGCAGCGCCGGATCGAGGTGGGCGAGCAGGGTCGCCGGCGGGAGCGCGGGGACGCGGGCGGCGGCCAGCTCGATCGCGAGCGGCAGGCCGTCGCAGCGGGCGCAGATGGCGGCGACGGCCGCCGCGTTGGCGTCGGTTAGGGCGAAGTCGGGGCAGGCGGCGTGGGCGCGGGCGACGAAGAGCCGGACCGCGGGAGAGGTCAGCACCAACTCCGGCGTTGGCTGGTCGGTGGCGGCGGGGATCGCCAACGGCGCGACCGGTAGGTTCTGCTCCCCCGAGAGGCGGAGGAGGACGCGGCTGGTGGCGAGGATCTTCAGGTGCGGGCAGGCGGTGAGGAGGCTACCGACGGCGGGGACCGCCTCGACGACCTGCTCGACGTTGTCCAAAACCAGCAGCAGGCGGCGCGGTCGAAGGTGAGCGACGAGCCGCTCCCCGAGCGTCCGCCCACCGCCGTCGCCGAGGCCGAAGGTGTGGGCGATCGTCGGCAGGACGAGGGCGGGGTCGCGGATGGGGGCGAGGGGAATGAAGGCGACGCCGTCGGCGAAGTCGGCGGCGACCGCGGCGGCGGCGGCGAGGGCGAGGCGCGTCTTGCCGACGCCGCCGGGGCCGGTCAGGGTGAGGTGGGGGACGTCGTCGTCGCGGAGCAGGGCGCAGACGGCGGTGACGTCCGCCTCCCGCCCGATGAGTGGGGTGCGGGGGAGGGGCGGCGGGGCTAAGAAATCGGCGTCGAGGTCGGGGGGCGACGGGAAGGGGAGCAGCTGCGGGCGGGGATGGTCTGAAGACGACCCGTTGGCCATGGTGAACGTCGCCTCGACGGGTCTCGAAAGGCGCTCCCCAGTCACCGACTACGCTACACGTGACGGCCGTCCTGTCAAGCGAGCGGGCGGGCGGATGCGCCGCGGGACGGGGCCGCGGGGAGTGCCGCGCCGGAGCCGTGGGAGTGCCGTAGAATCGGGGGCGATGGCAGCGTGCCGGGGGCGGCCGAGGCGAGGGGATCGAGGTGACGGGCGGCGGGCGGTTGGCCGGGCGGACGGCGTTGGTGACGGGGAGCACGCGGGGGATCGGGCGGACCGTCGCCGAGTGGTTGGCGCGGGAGGGGGCGAGCCTGGTCGTTTCGGGGCGGGATGCCGGGGCGGTCGCGGCGGCGGCGGCGGAGCTCGGCGAGTTGGGGGTTGAAACGCTCGGTATCGCGGCGGACCTGGGACGCGTTGACGAGGCGCATCGGCTGGGGGAGGAGGCGCTGGCGCGGACGGGGCGGCTCGACATCCTGGTTAACAACGCGGGGATGAGCCTTCGGGGGCCGTTCTGGGAGGTGACCGACGCCGCCTGGGAGGAGCAGGTCAACGTCAACTACCGGTCGCCCTTCGTGCTGGCACAGCACGCGGCGCGGCACATGCTGGGGGCGGGGACCGCCGGCCGGATCGTGAACGTCAGCACTGTCGGGGCGCACCGCTGCCACAAGGACGCGGCGGTCTACGACAGCGCCAAGGGGGCGGTGGAGACGATGACCCGGAACATGGCCTTCGAGCTGGCGCCGCACGGGATCGGCGTCAATTGCGTGATCCCCGGGCCGATCGCGGATCGGCCGGGGGCCGAGGGGGAAGGGTCGAGCTGGGGCCGGATCGTGCCGTTCGTGCCGGTCGGTCGGCTGGGGCGGGCGGCGGACGTGGCGGCCGCGGTCCTCTTCTTCTGCCTGCCGGAGAGCGCGTTCACGACGGGGCAGTGCCTGCTGGTGGACGGGGGGTATGCCGCGGCATTGCCGGAGTGAGGCCGCCGGGGGAGAGGGCGCGGGGACCGGCGGGATGGCCGCGCGACGCGATCGATCGACGCGGGGATCGAGCGGTGGCCGTGGTCGCGGCTGGTCCGAGTCCCCACCCGTGTGAACCGTTGGCGCTCCGTCTCCGCGCGTTTGCCCCGTGGATGGTTACCCGCCGGTTTACGTGGTGCACCCGCTGGGCGGGCGGAACGGTGATGGGGTTTGGGGTCCATAGGACGGCGTTCTTGCCGCGGCGCCGCGGCAGGGTAGGGGGGGGACGGGCGTGACCGGTGCCGAGGACGCTACCCGTGCGGATCTGCTCCTGCGCGGCGGCCACGTGATCGACCCGGCAGGTGGGGTCGACGGTCCGGCCGACGTGGCGATCGGGGGAGGGCGGATCCTTGCGGTCGGGGCGGATCTGCCGGCCCCTGGGGGGGCGACGGTACTCGACGTTGCCGGGCTCTACGTGACACCCGGCCTGATCGACATGCACGCCCACGTCTTCCACACCCATTGCCGCTCGTCGCTGTCGCTCGACCCGCACGTGCACACCTTCTCCTCGGGGGTCACGACCGTCGTCGACGCGGGCACCTCCGGCTGGCGGGATTTCGCCGACTTCAAGGGCGAGGTAATCGATCGGGCGCGGATCCGGGTGCTGGCCTACGTCAACATCGTCGGTTCCGGGATGCTCGGGGAGTGGGAGCACGACGTCCGCGAGATGCGCCCCAAGCTCGCCGCCGCCGCCGCTGAGGAGTTCGCGGAGGTGGTGGTCGGCATCAAGACCGCCCACTACTGGGCGAAGCGGCCCTTCGACGCCGCGCACCCACCGTGGGCGGCGGTCGATGCCGCGATCGAGGCGGGCGAACGCTGCGGCAAACCGGTGATGGTCGACTTTTACCCGTGGCTTCCCGAGCGGCCCTACGGGCAGTTGATCCTGGAGAAGCTGCGCCCCGGCGACATCCACACCCACGTCTTCGCCCAGCAGTTCCCGATCGTCGACCAGGGGGGCCGTGTTCACGCCGACCTCTTCCGGGCGAGGGAGCGCGGGGTGATCTTCGACCTGGGCCACGGAGCGGCCAGTTTCTGGTTCCGCAACGCCGTGCCGGCGATCGAGCAAGGTCTCGTGCCCGACTCGATCAGCACGGACCTCCACACCGGCAACGTGAACGGGCCGGTGATCGACATGCTGACGACGATGAACAAGATCCTGGCCATCGGTGTTCCCCTGGAGGGGGTGATCGCGCGGTCGACGGCGGCGCCGGCGCGTGAGATCGGCCGGCCGGAGCTGGGAACGCTGGGACCGGGATCGGAGGCCGACGTGGCCGTGCTGGCGATGGATGCGGGGGCGTGCTCGTTCGTCGATTGCGGAGGGACCCGGCTCGACGGCTCGCGGCGCTTGCGCTGCGTGCTGACCGTGAGGGCCGGCGAGATCGTGTACAACCCGAACGGGCTGGGTCTGCCCCCATGGAGGCAGGACGCCCGGAATGGATGACCGACGATCCACGCCTCGATCTGGACGACGCGAAGGGTGGCACCGGTCCGCGCTCGGCTTCTACCCGGGCGACACGGTGGCTTCCGAGGTCGCTCGTAGCGGGCGGAGCGTGACGATGCGGCGACCCGGGCTGGCGGGTGGCTTTGCCGAGACGGTCGAGGATGGGGGGAACGGCAGGGCTCCGGCGATGCGGTGGTGGAGCGTGGGGCGGCGTTTGATGGGTAGGGAGCGCCCGACCGGGAGTCCCCCCGTCGGGGCGGTGGGGTCGCCGCGAGTGGGAGTGTGAGCGGATGACGTCCTACCAGGACCTGGGCGTCGCGCCGGTGGTCAACGCGGCGGCGACGTTGACGCGGCTCGGCGGATCGCGGATGCCGCCGCCGGTGACCGCGGCGATGGCGGGGGCGGCGGAGGCGTTCGTCGACCTGCCGGAGCTGCAGAAGCGGGTCGGGGCGCGGATCGCGGCGCTGACGCGGAACGAGGCGGCGTACGTCACCTCGGGCGCGGCCGCGGGGATCACGCTGGCGGTGGCGGCGTGCATCGCGGGGACCGACCCGGCGCTGGTGGCGGCCTTCCCGTTCCTGCCCGACGGGGCGCGCTCGGAGGTGGTTGTCCACCGCAGCCAGCGCAACGGCTACGACTACGCGGCCCGGCAGACCGGAGCCCTGCTGGTCGAGGTCGGGGCGACGGCGGCGGAGCTGCGGGGGGCGCTCGGGGAGCGGACGGCCTGCGTCCTCTGGTTCGCCGGGGAGCACTACGCGGCGGGGGCGCTGCCGCTGCCGGACGTGGTCGGGATCGCGCGGAAGGCGGGGGTGCCGATCCTGGTCGACGCGGCGGCCCAGATCCCGCCGGTGTCGAATCTGTGGCGCTTCACGCGGGAGCTGGGGGCAGACGCGGCGATCTTCAGCGGCGGCAAGGGGCTGCGGGGGCCGCAGAGCAGCGGGCTCGTGCTCGGCCGGGCGGATCTCATCGAGGGATGCCGCGCGAATGGGAACCCGAACCACTCGATCGGGCGGCCGATGAAGGCGGGCAAGGAGGAGGTGGTCGGGCTGCTGGCGGCCGTGGAGTGGTCGCTGGCGCAGGACGAGGCGGCGACCCTGGCCGGCTACGAGGCGTCGGTGCGGCGCTGGATCGCGGGGCTGCAGGGCCTCCCCGGGGTGGTCGCCGAGCGCGGCTACCCGAGCGAGGCGGGTCAGCCGCACGGGCGGGCACTCGTCCGCTTCCGACCGCCCTGCCCGTGGACGCGGGACGCGGTGGTCGCGGCGCTGTGGGAGGGGTCGCCCTGCGTGGCGGTGGGGACGGTGGCAGGGGACGAGGCGGCGATCGCGCTCAACCCCCAGACGCTGGAGCCGGGGGAGGACGCCGTGGTGCTGGAGAAGCTGCGGGAGGTTCTGGCGAGGGAGCCGGCGGACGTAGAGTCAAGCGACGATAGCGTGGGACATGGGAACGTCGTTGCCTAGGGGCGCGGCAAGCGACGCCCCTACCGGGCATCGGCTCCCATGCCGTTCCCGACGCGATCGGCAAGAGTCGGAGAAGGAGGAGCCATGACCCCCGAGGAGAAGCTGCGGGAGATGGGGATCGAGCTGGCGGAGGCGAGCAGTTTTCATCCGGCGATGGCGGTCGGCGTGGTCACGGGGAACCTGCTCTACCTCTCCGGCACGACGCCGCCCAACACCCCGGAGCAGGAGTGGCGGGGCCGGGTCGGGGAGACCTACTCGGTGGAAGAGGGGTACCAGGCGGCGCGGCTCTGCGCGATCCAGCAGCTGGCGATGGCGAAGTCGGTGCTCGGCGATCTGGGTCGGGTGCGGCGGGTGGTGAAAGTGCTGGGGATGGTGAACTGCGCGCCGGGGTTCGGGGAGCAGCCCGCGGTGATGCACGGATTCTCCGAGTTGATGCACGAGGTGTTCGGGGAGCGGGGGGTGCACGCGCGGTCGGCGGTCGGGCTGCAGGGGCTGCCGTCGAACGCGCCGATCGAGGTCGAGACGATCTTCGAGATCGAGTAGCCGGTAGCCAGACGCCAGTGGTCGGAGGACGGCAGAGGAGCGCTGTCCGGTCGTCGCCGCCAGCCACGTCCCACGATGACCGCCCCGCTTCGCTGTCAACTCGAGCCACGAGGGATGACAGCGAAGCGGGGCGGTGGCAGTTGGGACATCGGGGGGAATTGCTGTGCGCGTCCTCGTGACGGCGCAGCCGGGGGACGGGCACTGGTGGCCGCTGGCGGGCGCGTTAGCGGAGGCGGGGCACGATGTCGCCTTCGCGACGTCGCTGGTGTTCTGCGCGATCGTCGCTTGGCACGGGTTCCGCTGCTTTCCAATGGGGAGCGACGAGGCGTAGACGGCGGGCGGGCCGGCCCCGGGTCGCCGGCGCACCCCCCGGTGCAGGCGGCACCGGTCTGGGCGGAGGTGGCTGCCAGGACGCGGGCGAGGGGGACACTGCCGGATCTGCTCGCGATCGGACGGCGGTGGCGACCGGATCTCATCGTGCGGGAGGCGACGGAGTTCGCCGGGTGCGTCCCGGCGGAGCGGTTGGGGATCCCGCACGCGGCGGTCCAGATTAGCGCCTGGCGGCCGCATCGCCACGCGGTGATCGCCGAGCCCTTGGGCGCGCTGCGCCGCGGCGTCGGCTTGCCGCCCGATCCGGACCTGGCGATGCTCTACCGCCATCTCCTGCTGACGCCGGTGCCGCCGAGCTTCCAGCCGCCGGACGTGCCGCTGCCGGCGACGGCGCGGGCGACCCGGCACGTCCCGTTCGACCGGGAGGGGGAGGAGGGGCCGCCGGCCTGGCTCGCGGACCTGCCACCGCGGCCGACGGTCTACGCGACGTTGGGGACGTCCTTCAACCGGACGCCGGGGGTGCTGACGGCGATCCTGGAGGGGTTGCGGGGGGAGCCGATCGCGCTGGTCGTGACGGTCGGCAACGCCCAGGACCCGGCCGTGGTCGGACCGCAGCCGGCGAACGTCCGGGTCGAGGGCTACTTGCCGCAGAGCCTCGTCTTCCCGCGGTGCGACCTCGTCGTCTGCCACGGCGGCTTCGGGACGGTCATAACCGCGCTGGGGCAGGGTCTGCCGCTGGTCGTGGTTCCGATCGCGGCCGACCAGCCCGATAACGCGCGGCGCTGCGCGGAGCTCGGGGTGGGGCAGGTGGTGGCGCCGGGGGAGCGGACACCGGGCGCGATTGGGGAGGTGGTGCGGGCCGTTTTAGGGGACGGGGAATACCGACGGAACGCCGAGCGGGTGCGGGAGGAGATGCAAGCGTTGCCTGCTCTCGATCACGCGGTGGGACGGTTGGAGCGGCCGGCGGCGACGGGTGAGCGGTCGGGCGAGACGAGATGAGCGCCGCCGTCGCTGGCACCCATCGTGCACCCGCGGCGGCGTAACGACGAGGCCGGAAGAGGGACGGAGGGATCGACCGTGGCGACTCGGTTTGGCGTGTTCGTGCCGCAGGGCTGGCGGATGGACCTGGTGGGGGTGGGCGACCCTGTCGAGCAGTACGAGGCGATGACCGCGGTCGCCAAGGCAGCGGACGCAGCGGAAGCCTGGGACTCTATCTGGCTCTACGACCACTTCCACACCGTGCCCGAGCCGACGATGGAGACGACCTTCGAGTGCTGGACGGCCACCGCCACCCTGGCTCGCGACACGCAGCGGGTCAAGATCGGGCAGATGGTCGGCTGCAACGGGTATCGGCACCCGGCCCTGTACGCGAAGATCGCCTCGACGGTCGACGTGGCGAGCCACGGCCGATTGTATGCCGGGTTCGGCGCCGGCTGGTACGAGCACGAGTGGCGGGCGTACGGGATGGGCGGCGAAGGAACGGAGGGCACCGAGCACACGGCCCCCGGCGGATTCCCCGAGGTCCCCGAGCGGATGGGGATGTTCCGGGAGGCGGTCGAGGTCGTCCACCGGATGTGGACCGAGGACACGCCGAGCTTCCGGGGGCGGCGCTACGCGATCGACGGCCCGATCAACGAGCCGAAGAACGCCAAGGGAACGCCGGACGGGAAGATTCCGTTGTGGATCGGGGGCGGCGGCGAGAAGGTCACGCTGCGGCTGGTGGCCCAGTACGGCGACGCCTGCAACGTCGGCGGCGGTGTGGCAGAGACGGTGCGCCAGAAGCTCGAGATCCTGAAGCGGCACTGCGACGACGTCGGGCGCGACTACGGCGAGATCGTAAAATCGACCAGCGTCAACGCGTTCCTGCTCGAAAACGAGGGGGACATGGAGCAGGCGACGGCGCTGGCCCGGGGCAACCAACCGCTGGAGGAGTACTCGAAGCAGTTCTGGGTGGGGACGGCGGACCAACTTGCGGAGCGGATGCGGCCGCTGGTGGAGGCCGGCGCCGACTACATCATCGTCTACATGCCGCGGCTGGCATTCGACTCCTCGCCGGTCGAGCGGTTCGCGCGGGAGGTGATCCCGCAGGTGGGGTAGGGATGCCTTTACCTCCAGATCCCGCGCAGGGGGTCGGGGAATTTCCTGAGACCTCTTGTCGTTTTGTCGGGCTTCCAAACGTTGTCGCCGTGTGGGGCGGGGTGAACTGACCTTGGAGCGCCTCCCGTGAGCGAGTTGATCCTGGCGCGGCCTGCTCCAACGGGGGCGCTTCGCATGCGGTACGGGTCAGCGGTGAGCCAGTTCGGCGACTTGCGGTTGCCCGAGGGCAGCGGACCGCACTCGTGCGCGATCGTTATCCACGGCGGATTCTGGCGTGCCCGGTACGACCTGGAGCATGTCGGTCATCTCTGCCTGGCGCTCGGCGAGGCGGGCGTGGCGACGTGGAACGTCGAGTACCGTCGGGTAGGGGAGGCGGGGGGCGGCTGGCCGGGGACGTTTGGGGACGTGGAACACGCCGCCCGGCACCTGTTTGCGGTCGCGTCGGACCATCGCATCGATCGCGACCGAGTGGTGGCCCTCGGCCATTCGGCGGGGGGGCAGTTGGCGCTCTGGCTCGCGAGCCGATCGGCGGTCGCGGGCGATCTCGACCGCGGCGCGGCCCTGCCGCTCCGGGGCGTGGTCGCGCTGGCGGGGGTGCTCGACCTGCGCCGCGCTTGGGAGTTGGGATTGAGCGACCGGGCCGTCGTCGGGCTGCTGGGCGGGACGCCGGCCGAGGTGCCCGGCCGCTACGCCGCCGCCTCGCCACGGGAGCTGCTGCCGCTCGGGGTGCGGCAGGTGCTGATCCACGGGGCGGAAGACGAGGACGTGCCCGTGGGGATGAGCGAGGAGTACCATGCCGCGGCGGTCGCTTCCGGCGACGACGCCGACCTGGTCGTGCTCGCGGGTGCCGGTCACTTCGACCCGATCGATCCCGGCTCGCGGGCCTGGCCGAGCGTGTCGGATGCCTTGCTGGCGATGGTGGGGCGTTGAGCGATCGGACTGCCGGAAGCCGGGTTTAGGCACGCGCCGCGGCGACGTTCGCCTGCAAGGGGAAAGTCAGCGCGTCGCCGTTGGTGTATGAGCGCAGCGCCTGATCGACGTCGCCACGGACGGCGTCGATCAGGGAGTCCCGTGCCATCGCGTCCATCCGCGCGAGCTCCGGCACGGCGGCGGCGGCGCCAAGCACCGAAAGCCGGACGAACTGGGCGGACGATCGGAAGCGTGCGGTGCGAACCAGCAGCTCGATGGTCACGTCGCGGAACCCCGCCCCGGTCAGCAGCGCCCGCAGATCCTCGGCGTCGCCCAGCGAGAACGGCGCGGCCACGCGCGGGAGCCGAGATGGCGCTCCATCGCCTGGTTGAGCGCCGCGTAGATCGGCTGGTGCTCCCGCCCGTGGGAGACGCTCAGGACGACGCGACCGCCCGGCGCCAGGACGCGGCACATCTCTCGCGCCGCCGCCGAGCGGTCGGGGAAGAACTCGAGCCCCTCCTGGCAGAGCACCAGGTCGAAGGCGGCGCCCGGGAAGGGAAGGGCCAAGGCGCTGCCCTGGCGCCAGGCAATGGGCGGGCCGGGCGGCGCCAGGAGGGACCGGGCCACCTCGAGCATGGCGGAGCTGGCGTCGAGCCCGACCATCGTGCCGCTCACCCCTAGCCGCGGCGCGACCTGCCGCGCGACGACCCCGGTACCGCAGGCCAGATCGAGCGCCCGCTCTCCCGGTTGGGGGCTCGCTCGCCGGAGCAGTTCCTGCGCCAAGGGCAGGAACTGCTCCGGGACGAGGTATCGCTCGTAGATCGCGGGGGGATCGTTGCCGATCGGTTGGGCCGTGGAGATCTCCTCGGTGCCCCGCTGCCGGGCCCACGGAGGGTAGGCGGCCGACCCCATCCCCACCGGCGAGTCCGGTGGGGATGGGGTCGGCCGCACCCTCGCCCAAGCCTTAGACGGCGACGACCATGCTCTCCAGGTTGCGCGGGTAGTAGGTGAGGCGCTCGACGCCGCCGGCGCGGACGACGACGGTGTCGGAGTGGCGGAAGCCGGCGAGGCCGGGGACGTAGAGACCGGGCTCGACCGAGAGGACCATGTTCTCGGCGATGAAGGTCTCGTCTCCCTTGTCGATGAAGGGGGCCTCGTGGCCTTCGAGGCCGAGGCCGTGGCCGGTGTGGTGGCGCTGCATCGCCGTCACGCCGAGCGCGGCGAAGGCGTCGGCGACGTCGGTCTCGGCGGCGGCGAGGGTGCGGCCGGGGCGGAGGGCGTCGAAGGCGGTCTGCTGGAGCTGGAGCATCAGGTCGAAGTGGCGGGCGAACTCCGGCGTCGGCTCCCCGAGGATCATGGTCCGCTCGAGTTCCGAGTTGTAGCCGCCGACGTCGGCGCCGGCGTAGGTGACGAGGACGTCGCCGCGGCGGAGACCGGTGGCGCCGGAGAGGCCGTGGGGCAGCGCGGTGTTGGCGCCGGCGTGGAACGTCGCCTGGGCCGGCATGCCGCCCCAGGCCAGGGTCAGCGGTTGGTAGGCGGGACCGAGGGCGGCGAGCATGGTCTTGCTGGCGGCGACCGAGGCCTCCAGTGAGATCTCGATCTCCGTTCGGCCCGGCGCGAACCGCTCGTGCATCAGGCGGTGGGCGAGGTTGCCCCAGACGCAGCTCTCCTTGATGAAGGCGAGCTCCGCCTCGCTCTTGACGTAACGCAGCTTGTCGACGATGTCGCGAGCGCGGACGGCTTCGACGCCGTCGCCGACGACCTCGGAAAGGAGGGGGCCGTCGTAGCCGTTGACGTCGAGGTAGCCGTCGGAGTCGTAGCCGACCCGGGTGCCGGGCTTGGCCAACCCCAGATCGGCAAGGAGGTCGGCGAGGTGGAGGAGGGGGTGCTTCGTGCCGCCGGAGGGGTACTCGGGGTAGATCTTGGGGCGGGTGACGCCGGGTGCTTTGGCGATGTGGTCCTGCTCGAGCTGGGGGATGAGGGCGCCGAGGCCGGCGTCGGTCTCGAGGGGGACGACGATCGCCATCGGACGCTCGGTGCTGAGGTGGTAGAAGCCGGAGAGGTAGGCCATCCGGATCGGGTGGAAGAGGACGAGGGCGTCGAGGCGGCGGGCTTCCAGTTCGCCGCGGACGCGGGCGACGCGGGCGTCGTACTCGGGCTGGGCGATGCTCCAGCCAACGGTCGGGGTTTCGGCGGGCATCGGGGCGGTGCTGCTTTCGGGCTCGGCCATGGGTCGGTCCTCCTCGTCGTGTGGTCCGCTTTCGTGCGCGTCCGATCAGCGGCGGGTGTGCGTTGGATCCGCGTGGGAGGGGAGGGTCCGGCGCCCTCCCGCGGCGCTGGGAGCAGATCGTAGCGGGGGTGCCCGTTGCAGACCGAATACGGCGCTTTCTGCCGCACATCGCGGCCCCCGGGGCAGCCGGAGGGTGAGGGCCCTCCCCTGCGACACCGGCCAGGCCCGCCCGTCGAGGCGCCGGCCAAGCGGGGCCGCCTCACGAGGGCCGCCGACAGGACCGCCCTCCGGGACGCCGCCGAACCGGGGCCGCCCACCGTTGGGGTGCCGGGCGGGGACACCCATCATGGCGCCGGGGGGCGGCGATGAACCGACCGGCAACGTTGGCCGATGATCGGCCGGACCGCGTCGATGGGGGCAATCGATCGTCGGCCGACGGCCGTCGGCGGGCGACCCCCGCGCGGGGTTGCCACCCCCGTGCCTTGCCGTGCCCGCCTCCGTCCATGGGAACCCGGCGCTTTCCCGCGTTTTCCGATCCCTCCCGGAGCGCGGCGATCCCCTTTCCCCACCGGCCCCGTTCTATCGCCCACGGTGCCGCGGGTCGAAGGCGTCGCGGAGGCCGTCGCCCATCAGGTTGAAGGCGAGGACGACCAGGAAGATGGCAAGGCCGGGGAAGAGGGTCAGCCACCAGGCGCCGAAGAGGAGCTCCCGCTGGCCGTCTTGGAGCATGTTCCCCCAGGAGGGGGTCGGAATCTGGACGCCGAGGCCGAGGTAGCTGAGGCTTGCCTCGAGGAGGATGGCGTATGAGAGCCAGAGGGTCGCCTCGACGATGATGATCGCCAGGGCGTTCGGGAAGACGTGGCGGGTCATGATCCGGACCGGGGTGGCGCCGAGGGCGCGGGCGGCGACCACGAACTCCTGCTCCTTGAGGGCCAGGGTCTGGCCGCGGACGAGGCGGGCGGCGCCGGGCCAGGCGGAGAGACCGATGACGACGATGGTGGTCGTCAGGCTCGGCGCGAAGAGGGCGGCGGCGGTGATCAGGAGCAGGATCAGGGGGACGGCGAGGAGAATGTCGGTCAGCCGCATGATCGCGGCATCAACCCAGCCGCCAAAGAAGCCGGCGGCACCGCCCAGGAGGACGCCGATGGTCATGATGATGGCGACGGCGGCGAAGCCGGCGGCGAGGGATACCTGGCCGCCCTTGATCAGACGGGCGTAGACATCGCGGCCGGAGCGGTCGGTGCCGAGCCAGTGCTCGGCGGAGGGGGGCGTGTTGCGCATGCCGCCCTGGATGGCGGCGTAGTCGTAGCGCGAGACGAGGGGGGCGGCGAGGGCGACGGCGTAGAAGAGGACGATGAGGGCGAGGCCGGCGACGGCGAGCTTGTTCCGCAGGAAGCTGCGGACGACCACGTGGCGGCGCGGCTCCGCAACCGCGAGCGGGGCGGCGCCAGCGTCGACGGCGTCCGGCGCGGCAGAAAGGGCCGGCCCGGGTACTGCCCGTGGGCGCCGCTCGGCGTGTGCCTCGACCATCGGTAGCTCCTCTCGGGGGCTCGCGGCTGGGGGCTGGGGCTGGGGCGGTTCGCGGGCCATCTGGCCGGCGTAGCCTGCCTTCCCGCTCGCTCCCTTCACTCCGACGAAGGAGGGGGTTCT
This sequence comes from uncultured Thermomicrobiales bacterium, assembly GCA_902806405.1. Lineage (GTDB taxonomy): Bacteria > Chloroflexota > Chloroflexia > Thermomicrobiales > UBA6265 > CADCWL01. The sequence continues at coordinate 15,486 of CADCWL010000127.1, forward strand.
CCCGGGCGGCGTCACGGTGGAGAGATTATCCGTGCCTTGGGATGACAGCGACAGTGGTTGGCAAGAGGCGACGCCGAGGGGATGGACAACATCCTCGGCCCAGCCCAGGCGTTGCTCGCCTGGCGACCGGCGACCGGCACCTCGCGTCTCATGCCGCCCCGCCGCCGACGGAGACGCGGGGGTCGACCAGGGCGTAGGCGACGTCGACGAGGAGGTTGACGACCATGACGGCGGCGCCGGTGAGCATGGTGACGCCGAGGATGACGGGGTAGTCGCGGCGGCCGATGGCGTCGTAGGCGAGGAGGCCGAGACCGGGCCAGGCGAAGATCTGCTCGATGATGACGGCGCCGCTGAGGACGCGGGGGAGTTGGAGACCGACGACGGTGACCATCGGGATCAGGGCGTTGCGCAGGGCGTGGCGGTAGAGGACGGAACGGCGGCCAAGACCTTTGGCGCGGGCGACCGTCACGTAGTCCTGGTGGACGACCTCGAGCATCGCCGAGCGCATGAAGCGGGCGAAGTAGGCGATGTTCGGCAGGGCGAGAACGAGGACCGGCATCAGGAAGTAGCGCCAGCGTTCCCCGAGCGGGGCGTCGGCCTGGGCGGTGCTGATGGTGGGCAGCCAGCCGAGTTGGACGCTGAGCCAGACCTGGAGCAGCAGCGCCAACCAGAAGTTCGGCAGCGCCAGACCGAGGAAGGAGCCGACGGTGACGGTGTTGTCGAGCGCCGAATACTGTCGGGTCGCCGAGACGATCCCGACCGGAACCGCGACCAGGAGACCGAGCGCGAGCGCGATCCCCTGGAGTTGGACGGTGCCCCAGAAGCGCTCGCCGATCAGGGTCAGGACGGGGGTGTTGTTGAAGGTGGCGGCGGTGCCGAGGTCGCCCCGGACCAGGTTGCCAAGCCAGCGGGCGTACTGGACCGGCAGCGGCTCGTCGAGCCCGAGGTTCTTCCGGGCTTGCTCGATGAACTCGGGGTTGGCGGCTGCCTGAGGGCCGAGGAGGGCGAGGACGGGGTCGCCGGGGGCGGCGTGGATGAGGCCGAACATAACGACGCTGAGCCCGAGCAGGAGCGGGACGAGGAAGAGGGTGCGACGGAGGACGTAGGCCCAGAGGCCGGGTGGCATGACGTGCTCCCGAGTCGGCGTTCGGCGTTGACCGGAGCGGGCGAAGGGACGACGGGCCGCGTTCGCGCCCGGGTTGCCCGCGCCCGCTGGGGGCGGCCCGGGTCGTCGTCATCCCGAGGAACGAGGGGTCTTTCCACCGTGCACGTCGTTTGGCGGAAGTCCCTCGTTCCCCGGGACGACAGGGAAAGGGGCGGTGGGTATCGGGACGGGGTTGCATCGAGGTGCTCGCGGCCCCTTTCCCTGTCCCCCATCGCCGCGGGCGGTCGCAGGACCTCCCTACGCGTGCGGTGCCAACCCCTGGCCGCCGACTACCGGCTGCTGACGCCCTCCGTACTTCCCCACCCCCTCGTTACGGCGTGACCGTCCAGTCCTCCAGGGTGTGGAAGAGGCCGTAGGCGCCGCTGTCGGTGTAGCCGGCGAAGCGCTTGTCGACGGCGTGGAGGAAGGGGCGGTACCAGGCGTAGTGCATGGGGGTGTCCTGCATGATCAGGCGCTGGATCTGGGCGTAGACGGGCTTGGCCTGCTCGGGGTCGATCGTCTCCTTGGCCTGGGTGAGGAGGCGGTCGAGCTCGGGGTTCTTGTAGTTCATGTAGTTGCCGGGGGAGGTCGAGAGGAACTGCTCGTAGAGCTCGCTTGGCTCGGCGGTGACGCCGGCGAAGTCGACGCCGCAGGCATCGTAGTCTTTGGCGACGGTGACGCGCTCGACGAGGGCGGCGTACTCCATCACCTCCGGCACGACCTCGATCCCGACCTCCTGCAGCGCCTGCTGCGTGTAGGTCAGCCAGTCCTCGCGCAGCACGTTCCCCTGGTTGACCATGAAGCGGATCTGGGCGCCCTCGGCGCCGGCGCCGGCAATCGCCTGGCGGGCCATCTCCGGGTCGTAGGGGATCGGCTCTAGCGTCGGATCGTGTGCCCAACTGTCGGGCGCGATCGGGCCAAGACCAGGCTTGCCGAGGCCGAGCAGGGCGTCGGCGGCGAACTGCTCGGTGTTGAGTGCCATCGCGATGCCGCGGCGGACTTCCGGCTTGGCGAGGTGCGGGTTGGCGAGGTTGAACATCCAGCCGTTGGGGGAGGTGAAGGGCGGGACCAGGATGGCGAGGTCCGGGTTCTCCTCCAGTTGCTGCCGCGCCACCGGGTTCGGGTAGTTGGACGCGTCGATCTCGCCGGAGACGAGCGCCAGGACGAGGCTCTGGGCGTCGGCGATTGTGCGGTGGGTGAGGCGGGTGACCGCCGGCTTCCCCTCCTGCCAGTAGTTGGGGTTGGCCGCCGCCACGAAGTCGGCGCCGACCGTCCACGACTCGAAGACGTACGGGCCGGCCCCGACCGGCTTCTGGAAGAAGGGATCGTTGGTCAGGTTCTTCCCTTCGAGCGCGGCGCGGGGGACGACGAAGACGTAGCGCATGTTGTAGAGGAAGGGCGCGTCCGGCCGGGCGAGGGTGACGACGAGGGTCTTGGGGTCGGGGGCGACGAGGCCGGCGACGTCGGTGGCGGCGCCGTCGGCGTACTCCTGGGCGCCCTGGATCGCGAGGAACTTCGACTGCCGGGAGGAGCCGGTCGTCTTCGCAAGGTGGCCCTTGATCGTGAAGGCGACGTCCTCTGCGGTGACGGGAGTGCCGTCGGAGAAGGTGGCGGTCGGCTGGAGGGTGAAGGTGACGGTCAGCCCATCGATGGTCCAGGCGCTGGCCAGGCCCGGCTCCGGGGCGTAGGTCTCCGGGTTGGCGCGGACAAACTCGTCGAAGAGCATCTTGCAGCGCCAGTCCCCCTCCGATTCGTCGGTGAGGAAGGGGTTGATGCTCTTCGCCTCGCCGAGGGTGCCGATCAGTATGCTGGACGGGTCGTCCTGGCGGGTCGGCAGCGCGTTGCGGGGAGCGGCTAGGGCGCCGCGCCCGATCCCACCGAGGCCGACCGCGGCGGCGGTGACGGCGCTGCCGGCGACGAGACCGCGGCGGGAGATGCGGGAGCGCTCGAGAGCATAGCGTCGGGTCATGGTGTCTCCTTTAAGGGGTGCTCGGCCGTGTCCGCCGCGCCAGGGGCGGTCGGCGGCGACTCTCGGTGCGGGGTACTGCCGCGAGGGGCGATGGAGCGTGGACGGGACGCTAGCAGAGCGGGTTGGTGGTGTCAATGAGGTCGTCGGGGGGCGTCCCTCCCCGCGGGGAGGGGGGCGAGGGCACGAGTCCCCGTGCAGACTTCCTTGCTCTCGGCTCCCTTCTTGCGTAGACGGGTCGTGAAGGATCGGCGCCGGGGTGCTCGCGGGAAATTTCCCCGGTCATCCAAACGGCGGCCGTCTTCGTAGGAGTAGTGCCGGTGCGCTGCATCGGCGGAGCGACGACAGGGAAGGAACCGAACGATGATGACGCGGACGGGGCGCTGGACGAAGCTGGGCGTGCCGACGGCGGTGCTGGCGGGGGCGCTCTCGCTCGGGCTGCTGCCGGGCTCGGTCGGGGCGGTCCACGAAGGAAACTACCCCGGGCACGTCCACAGCGGCACCTGCGAGGACCTCGGCGACGTGGTCTTCCCGCTCGGCAACGCGAGCGTGGGCGGCCCGACGATGGGGACGATGGGCGGCACCCCTGAGGCCTCGCCGATGGCGATGGGGATGGGCGAGATGATGGGGTCCGAGGACCGGGTCCCGGTCGCGACGACGGCGATGACCGTCGACGCCTCGCTCGAGGACATCCTCGCCGAGGAGCACGCGATCAACTTCCACGAGAGCGAGGAGAACATCGAGAACTACGTCGCCTGCGGCGACATCGGCGGCGCGGTGATGGGCGACCCGGCCGACGGCGGGACGCTGGTGATCGGGCTGCGCTCGCTGAACGGGTCGGGGATCTCCGGGGTGGCGACGCTGACGGGGATGGAGGACCAGACCGAGGTGGTCGTCTACCTGGCCGAGGACCTGACCGGGGTCGAGGCGACGCCGACGGCGTAGTCGGACCAGGACCGGCTGAGGAGCAGCGCCCCCTTTCGGGGCGACAAACGGGACCCGGCGGTTTGCCGCCGGGTCCCGTTTGTAGGTCACGTCGGAGGGGCGGTGGGGCACCGCCCGCCATCCTCCCACGTCATCGGTCGAGGAGAGGTGAGCGGCGTCCCTTGGTGTCGGCCGCCGGAAGTCATCCAAACCGGGGTGATGGTGCGTAGTCTCGGGTGCCGGTCGGACGGATCGGGGCGGACACCGCGATGGAGCGGTGAGCGGGACAACGATAGGAGGAGTGGGCTGATGGGGCAGAGCCGACTGCGATTTGGTATCCCAACAACGGTGATCACGGCCACGCTGTCGATCGGGGTGCTCACAAGCTCGGCCGGAGCCGTGCACGAGGGGAATTACCCGGGGCACATCCACGCCGGCTCTTGCCAGGACCTCGGCGAGGTGGTCTTCCCGCTGGCCAACGCCAGCGTCGGCGGGATGATGGCCGGGATGACAGGCACACCCGTGGCCGAGATGGAGATGGGCACGGAGATGGGGTCCGCGGGCCGAGTCCCGGTCGCCACCAGCTTCACGGTGGTCGATGCCTCGCTCGAGGACATCCTCGCCGAGGAGCACGCGATCAACTTCCACGAGAGCGAGGAGAACATCCAGAACTACGTCGCCTGCGGCGACGTGGGCGGCGCGGTGATGGGCGACCCGGGCGATGGTGGTCGGCTGGTGGTCGGACTCCGGTCGCTCAACGCCTCCGGCATCTCGGGCGTCGCAACGCTGACGGGGATGGGCGACGAGACGGAGGTCGCCGTCTTTCTGGCAGAAGACCTGACCGGCGTGGACGCGGCGGATGGAGCCGACGCCACGCCGATCGCGGGCAGCCCCGTCGCTGGTGACGAGGTCGCGGTCGACATCGTGGACTATGCGTACGACCCGGATCCGATCACGATCCCGGTCGGCGGAACGGTGACCTGGACGAATCAGGACGGGGTGCCGCACACGGCGACGGGGCGGGACCGGGAGGCGCTGCAGTCGGGCGGAATCGCCGGTGGCGACGCCTACAGCGAGACCTTCGACGAGGCGGGGACGTACGAGTACTTCTGCGAGTTCCACGCGAACATGGAGGGGACGGTCGTCGTCGAGTAGGCGGTGGGGAACGACCCGCTCCCCGACTCCGCTCCCTTCTGAGGGAGCGGAAAAAACTCTTGAGGACGGGGGCGACCGTGAGGTCGCCCCCGCCGCGTTTGGGCTTGGTCGTGGTCGATGAGGGGGGGCGGGCGCCCTTAGCTTGGGGTGGGGTCGGAGGCCGGCTCGACGTCGTCCGGCGCTGGGTCGGAGGAGACGATGTCCCGCCGCCAGAGGCCTTGCGACGGGACGCGGAGCGCGCGGTTGAACTTGGCGGAGGCGTTCTCCCAGGCGATGGCGGCGGTCAGTTCGACCAGGGCGTCGTCGGCGAAGTGCTCGCGCAGGCGGTCGAAGAGGGCGTCGTTGACGTCCCGGTCGCTCAGGGTCATGGCGTCGGCGTAGGCGAGGGCAAGTTGCTCCTCGGGGGTGAAGAGTGGGTCGGCGGGGTCGGCGACGACGGCGAGCAGTTTCGCCTCGGGGATGCCCAGATCGCCGCCGACGGCGGCGTTGATGTCCTGTCAGAAGAGACAGCCGTTGAGGGCGGCGACGCGGCGATTGACGAGGGCGACGACGGCCGGCGCGAGCAGACCCGAGGCATCGAGGCCGGCCCACATGGCGCGGGCGCCGTGGAAGATGGCGGGGCGGCGGGCGTAGAGCAGGTGATTAAGGAGGGGCGCGCCCCAGCGTTCGGCCTGGGCGGCGAGCGTCGCCGCGATGCGGCCGTCGGCGACGTGCTCCGGGTCGACTCCCTCGATGCGGGCCATGATCGTCCCCCCTTGGTGGCGCTCCCCGGTGGGCCTCCCGCTCGGCGGGACGGCGAACGGATCGGCGCGCATGGTACCCTCGCCGCGGTTTGGGCGACGGGTTCGCCGACGAGGCGCGGCAACGGGGAGGCGACGTGGCCCGGGGCACCGCGCAGAGCCGGGAGACGGGCGTGGTCGCCGGCACGGGCTCCGGCGGGGGCACGCCATGACGGTCCCGCCCAGCGACCCGGCATCGTCGGCCACCGCCCCGTCGGTCACTGTCGTCATTCCGACGTACAACGAGCGGGAGAACCTGGCGTCGGTCGTCGCCGACGTGCTGGCGCACGGCGATCGGTACCGGGTGATCGTCGTCGACGACGCCTCGCCGGACGGGACGGGCGTGCTCGCCGACGCGCTGGCTTTGGCCCACCCTGGCCGGGTGGATGTGCTCCACCGGTCGCGGAAGCGGGGCATTGGGCGGGCCTACGCCGCTGGGTTCCGGGCCGCGTTGGCGCGGGGGGCGGCGGATGCTGGGCTGGTGGCGCAGATGGACGCCGACCGCTCGCACGACCCGGCGGACTTGCCGCGCCTCGTCGCCGTGGCGGCGGGCGGATGCGACCTCGTCCTCGGCTCGCGCTACGTGCCGGGGGGTGGCACCGTCGGCTGGCCCCTCGGCCGCAGGCTGCTGAGCCGGCTCGGCGGGCACTATGCGCGGGCGGCCCTCGGAGTTCCGATCGCGGACCTGACGGGCGGCTTCAAGGTGTGGCGGCGGGAGGCGTTAGCGTCGCTCGACCTGGACGCGGTGCGGGCCGACGGCTACGGCTTCCAGATCGAGACGACCTATCGGGCATTGCGCTCCGGCGCGCGGGTGGCGGAGTTGCCGATCGTTTTTGCCGACCGGGTGGCGGGCGCCTCGAAGCTGTCGCGGCGGATCGTGCTGGAGGCCGCGGTCGTGGTCTGGCGGCTGCGGTTCGAGGGGCAGAAGTCGGCCAAGGGTGTCGATGGCCTCGGCAGGGAGGCCGGCTGACCCGGCGACGGGGCGGACGTGGTCAAACGGTTAGATCGACCGGTCCCGCTCCGACAGGATCCGCTCGGCCAGTCTCACGGCGTTGAGGGTGTCGTCCAGACGGTCGCCAATCGGCGCCGGACCGTCGTCGGCATGGCGTCGTGCTCGAGGTAGGACGCGACTGGCTTCGCCGATCCAGCGGGACTGGGGATTCGGCCCCTCGCGGATGACCCAATCCCGAATCACTGCGTGATCGGGGCCGGTGACGGTGAGACCGACCCCCGGTGATTGGCGACGTCGCTTCCTTCACGGAAGGCCGGCTGGCGGGCCCGGCTGGTTGCGCTCGGGAGGGCATCGGCGTCGCCGGACTGAACCAACTCGTCGGCGCGGCGAAGAGAGTCGCCCTCGGCGAAAGCCGCATCGCTCGCACGTACGCGAGACCAAAGGTCGGTGTGGAAGCGACGGAGGGAAGGCTTTCGAGCCGAGGCCGCGTCCACCTCTCATCCGTCTGGATGAGCGCGAAGCGGTGAGATCGGCCGTCGACTCCACGGTCACGTTCGACCTCGGCGATCAGGGGCGTCCCAGGTCCGAAATAGCAGGGAACCTTGTCGGCCGCTTCTGAGAGCGGAGCGACGACCTCGGGATGGGCACGAACGAAGGCGGTGACCGCCTCCAATCTCCGAAATTTGGAGCGCCGTGGCAAGCGATCCAGATCGGCATCCATCGCGGTTTATGCCGAAGCCGGTGCCACCACTGCGCGGTTCTCGTCCTGCCCGGCGCGGTGCCTCACGGATGGAAGTTGGTCGCCGGGCTGCTTCGGGTGGGTCCAGCCCTATCCCCGACTCGCCGATGCCTCCTGGCCGCGCTTCTTGGCCTTGGCGCGCTCGTCCTGGGTGAGGAGGCGCTTGCGGAGGCGCCAGCCCTGGGGGGTGACCTCCAGCAGTTCGTCGTCGGCGAGGAAGTCGAGCGCCTGCTCCAGACTGAGCTGGACGGGCGGAGTGAGGCGGATCGAGATGTCGGAGGTGGAGGCGCGCATGTTGGTCAGCTTCTTGGCGCGGCAGATGTTGACGGCGAGGTCGCCAGGTCGGGGCTGCTGGCCGACGACCATCCCCTCGTAGACGACCGTGCCGGGCTCGATAAAAGTCAGGCCCCGCTCCTGGGCGTTGGCGATGCCGTGGGCGAGGGCGACGCCCCCCTCCGAGGCAACGAGGGCGCCGGAGCGGCTGGAGGCGATTTGGCCCTGCCACGGCTCGTAGGCGAGAAGGCGGGAGGCGAGGACGCCGTTCCCCTTGGTCGCGGTCAGGAAGGCGTTGCGGAGCCCGATCAGGCCGCGGGTCGGGATCGCGAACTCCAGGCGGACGTTGCCGCGGCCGTCGTTGACCATGTCCATCAGGCGCGCCTTGCGGCCGCCAACGAGGTCGGTGATGACACCGACGAACTGGTCGGTGGTGTCGATCACGAGGTGCTCGATCGGCTCCAGCGTCTGGCCGTCGACCTCCTTGGTGATCACCTCCGGGCGGGAGACCTGGAACTCGTACCCCTCGCGGCGCATCGTCTCGATTAGGATCGAAAGGTGGAGCTCGCCGCGGCCGGAGACGGCGAAGACGTCCGCCTGGGCGGTCGGCTCGATCTTGAGCGAGAGGTTCGTCTCCAGCTCGCGGTAGAGGCGCTCGCCGAGTTGGCGGGAGGTGGAGTACTGCCCCTCGCGGCCGGCGAGGGGGGAGGTGTTGACGCCGAAGGTGAGGCGCAGCGTCGGCTCTTCGACCTCGATCACGTCGAGCCGCTCGGGCAGACTCGGGTCGGCGAGGGTGGCGCCGATCTTGGCGTCGTTGAAGCCGGCAAGGGCGACGATCTCGCCCGCCTCGGCCTCGGTCACCTCGCGCCGGCCGAGACCGGCGAAGACGGTCAGGGCCGAGATCCGCTGGCGCGCCTGCTCCCCGCCCGGGCCGAGGTGGAGGAGCGTGTCGCCGACGCGGACGCGCCCGCGCCCGATTCGGCCGATCGCGATCCGGCCGCGGTGGGTGTCGTAGTCGAGGGAGGCGATCAGCATCTGGAACGGGGCGTCGGGGTCGACCAGCGGCGGCGGCACCTCGGCGACGATCGCTTCCAGGAGCGGGCGGAGGTCGGGGGCGAGGGCGGTGGCGTCCGGCGTCGTGCCGGCGCGGCCGTCGCGGGCGATCGTGTAGAGGACGGGGAACTCGAGCTGGTCGGCGTCGGTGGCGAGCTCCAGGAAGAGGTCCTGGACGAGGCCGACGACCTCCTCCGAGCGGGCGGCGGGGCGGTCGATCTTGTTGACGACGACGATCGGGCGGAGGCCGCGGGCGAGCGCCCGGCCGAGAACGGTCCGGGTCTGGGGCATCGGCCCCTCGACGGCATCAACGAGGAGGAGGCAACCGTCGGCCATGTTCAGGACGCGCTCGACCTCGCCGCCGAAGTCGGCGTGGCCGGGGGTGTCGATGACGTTGATCTTGACGGCGCCGTAGGCGATGGCGGTGTTCTTGGAGAGGATCGTGATGCCGCGCTCCCGCTCCAGGTCGTTGGAGTCGAGGATCAGGGAGCCGGCGGCGTCCGGGTCGCGGAAGACGTTCGACTGCTTGAGCAGGCCGTCGACGAGGGTCGTCTTGCCGTGATCGACGTGGGCGATGATTGCCACATTGCGCAGGTCCGCCCGTGGCCGGAGCCCGGTCGCCGCCCCGTTCGCCGTCGTCTCGATCGCATCCACCATCTCTACCGCCACGGTCACCGCCATCGCCTCGCTCGCTCGAAACCTTTGCCACGCGACGTGGCCCGTGCCGACGCGCACGGGCCACTCATGGGGAAGAGTATACCACCCGGCGGTTATGTCAGATGCGACGGAACCCCACGGCCTCAGGGGCCGTGCGGCGCGTCACCAGCCCCCTGGGCCTCCTTTCGAGCGGATCGCGGTTGGGCGCGCGCTCGAAGCGGCTAGAAGGAGGCGCGTGACCGTTGTGCGCGATGCAGAACACCCCGATGCGGGGCTGCGACCCGAAGCCTTCGTCTGCGTCGTCGAGCCACGGGACACGAACGCGCGCCAGGCGCACCCGGTTGTGCCGGAGGCGGTGATCGAGGGGAGGAATGCACCCGCGGCATGGCGGCGACGGGCATCCCGCGAGAAGTGGTGGTGGGGGACCGGCTGACGATGGACGACCTCATGGCCTCGACCACGACGAGTTCATCGACACCCTCGGCCGGGGTCGGTTAACCGCTGGGTGACGTGGCTGACGCTGGGCTTCGGCACGCCGAAGCGCGACGTTGGGACGTGCCGAAACGACCACCCCTGGGAACAGATCGCCGCGGCGAAGGCGACGGTTCCGTCGCCCGCCAGCGGCGCGGCCGTAGCCACCGCCTCAAAGGGAGCGCCGGCCTGCATCGACGGTGCCTTTCTTGCTTCAAGGGGAGGCACTGGCGTTGTCTGTATCGAGAGAGGAAGCCCTGTGCGCGACACGACCGATACCCCCCGCGTTGACCCAAAGGCCGTCGGTCAGGACCGGCCCACGGAGCCGCGCTCCGGACGGGCCGCCGGCTCCTGGTTCAAGGTGGGCGCCGTAACCTGGATCGTGCCGATCCTGCTGGCGCTTCTGTTCGTGGCCGCGATCGTCGCCGCCGTGCTGATGCAGGGGCAGTAGCCGTCCGGTCCCCCTCCGCGTGCCGACCCAGTCCCGAGCCTCGGTTGCGGTTGGGGGGGAGGGTGGCGGCTAAGCTCGACGTTCAACGGATGTCGCGGGCCGTCGGGATCGAGGCAAATTCGGCCCGCGATGGTTGCTGACGGAGGATGGAGGGGTTCGTGCTGGCGAATAGTCGTCCGGTGCTCGCCGGGCTGCTCGCGCTCATCCTGCTCGTGCCGGTCGCCGGTTCCGCGGCGCAGCCTGTCTCGGCGCCCGAGACGTGGCCGACCGACGGCTGGCGGACCGCAAAGCCGGAGGAGCAGGGCATCGACCCAGCGGCCCTGGCGGCGGTCGATGCCCGTGTGCCCCTGGAGACGCCGGATCTGTCGGCGCTGCTGGTGGTGCGCGGCGGGGAGTTGGTCTACGAGCGGTACTACGGGGGGCAGGAGCCGGAGGAGCCGATCAACACCCGATCGGTGACCAAGAGCGTGACGGCGACGCTGGTCGGGATCGCCCTCGCCGAGGGGGCGCTTGAGAGCCTGGATCAGACGGTCGGGGAGCTGATCCCGGAGCGCATCCCCGACGGGGCCGACC
>CADCWL010000128.1 GCA_902806405.1 uncultured Thermomicrobiales bacterium
GACCTCCTTCGCATCTTGACCCATGCTGCGCATCTGCCACAATGACGTAGGCACGTACGGCAGTTGCAGCAGCCCCTGCGGAAGGCTGGGTCATGGACCCCTCCTCCCTGCCGCTGGTCTCCGGCCCCCTGCCGGTCCCGCGGACCCGACTCGTCGGCCGGCGGGCCGAGGTCGCCGTCGGGCGGGCGCTGCTTCTTGAGGAGGCCGTCCCCCTCCTGACGCTCATTCGTCCGCTGGCTTCGACGTGAACCCCCTTTTCCGCGCATCGGGTCCTACTCGGGGACCCCAGTAGAGCGGGGATTGGAGGTGAGGGTTCGCCGTCGGAAACCAGAACCGTGCAGACGGATTCCGTATCAGCCGAAAATAAACCCTCGTCATTTCTGCGCTCATCGCCCGGCGGGCACGGTAAAGTGAACGGCGCACAGTTGTCTGGACATCGCTATGATCGAACCCCACTTTCTCCGAACGCGCGTTCTGGCTGCATCGTCAAACGGGGTGTCGGGCGATGTCGCGTGGCGTGTCTCCTGAGTCGACGCGGGAAGGACCGCCCGCCATCTTCCCCGTGCCGAACGAGCGCCACCCCGAAACCGGTGCCGTGCCGGTACCGCGGACGTCGTTCGTCGGGAGGGAACGAGAGGTCGGGCTGGTCCAGGCGCTCTTGCGCCGCGGCGATGTTCGGCTCGTCACCCTGACCGGACCCGGCGGCGTCGGCAAGACGCGGACCGCCATCCGCGCCGCGTCCTCGGCGCCCCACTCCGCCAGGTTCGTGGATCTTGCGGACGTCCAGCAGCCGGCGCTCGTCCTTCCGACCATCGCCGCCGCGCTCGGCGTTCGGCCAGACGGCCGTCCGGTTCTCGACTATCTCAAGGCGGTATTGCGGTACGGCGACCATCTGCTGGTGCTCGACAACTTCGAGCAGGTCCTGCCGGCCGCCTCGACCCTCGCCGATCTCCTGGATGCGTGTCCGAACGTGAAGCTGCTGGCCACCAGCCGCGCGGTGCTCGGGGTTTCCGGCGAGCACGTCGTGGACGTTCGCCCGTTCCCGCTGCCGCCGTTGCAAGCTCCCGGGCTTGAAACGCATGCCCTCGGTTTCGACGCCTGCCGCCTCTTCGTCGATCGTGCTCGGGCGCTCGACCCCGCTTTCGCGCTCACGAGCGCCAATGCCAAGACCATCGTCGGCATCTGCCAGCGGCTGGACGGATTGCCCCTGGCGATTGAACTGGCGGCCTCGTGGATCCCCGTGCTTTCGCCGAGCGCGCTGCTTTCGCAGCTCGAACACCGGCTGGCGCTGCCCAGCGGCCGCGTTCCCGGGGCTCCCCAACGGCACCGGAGCCTGCGGGACACGATCTCGTGGAGCTACGGGTTGCTCGGCGCTCCGTCGCAGACCCTGTTCCGGCGGCTCGCGGTCTTCAACGGCGGCTGCTCGCTCGATGCCGTCAAAGAGGTTTGTGGGGATAGCTCCCTGGACGTGTTGCAGGAGCTTCGAGCGCTGGTCGCGAACAGTTTGGTCCGTCGGACGGATCACCCTGCCGGTGACTCGCGGTACGCCATGCTGGAGGCGGTCCGCGAGTTCGGCCTCGAGTGCCTCCAGAAGAGCGACGACGCCCCCACCATCCAGCGGCGGCATGCCGCGTATTTCCTGGCTCTCGCCGAGCGCGTCGAGGCGAAGCTGAGCACGGTCGAACGGGAAACCTGGCTGGACCTCCTCGAATCGGAACAAGGCAACCTGCACGGCGTGCTCGAGTGGGCCCTCGAGCAGCAGGAGGCGGAGGTTGCGGTCGGCCTCGCCGGCGCGCTCCTGCCGTTCTGGCAGTTCCGCTTCCACTCCGGTGCCGGGCGGGATTGGGTACGACGCGCCCTTGCGCTCGGCCCGGACGCGTCCGCCCCCGCGATGCGGAAGGCGGTCTACTGCGCGGGGACGCTGGCGTACATGCAGGGCGAATACGCCGAGGCGGCGGCCCACTTCGACGACGCGCTGATTTGGTACCGGGAGGTCGGCGACCCGGGCATGACCGGGCGCGTCGAACTGGCGCTCGGGCGGTTGGCGTGGGACGACGGCAACCAGGACGCGGCCCGCCGGTGGTTCGATTCCGCGAAGCTGCGGTTCGAGGGGTGCGGGGACGCGGTCGGGCTCGCCTGGAGCCTCCACTACCTGGGGTTGGTTGCCTTCACGGCCGGCGACCATCCTCGCGCGAAGGCGCTCCTGGGTGACGCATGGGCGACGTGGCGGTCGCTCGGTTTCGGGTGGGAACTGGCGCAGTGCATTCCCGGCCACCTCGCGGACGTGGCGCGGGCGGAGGGGAACCCCGGCGAGGCGACGCTCCTGTACCAGGAGTGCCTTTCGGTGAACTGGGACCGGCAGGACCTGGAGAACGTCTCCTGGGGCCTCGCCGGGTTGGCGATGATCGCCGCCGACGACGGGCACCTGGAGCAGGCGGTTCGCCTGATGGGGCTCGCCGATCAGCTCGAGGATCTCGTGGGCGCCCCGTTGACACCCCACATCCGGCGGGACCACGACGTCGCCGTGCGCCTGCTCGTGGACCGCGTCGGGTCGGCCCGCTACGCCGCGATCCAGGCTCCCGTCAGAAACGCCGACCCCGCCGCCGAGGTCGGCGCTGCGCTGGCGCTGTCCAGATGCGAGACGCCGGAGACGGCCCCACCGCACGCCGGCATCGGCCTGACGCCGCGCGAGCGGGAGGTGCTGCGGATGATGGCGTCCGGCAAGTCGAACCGGGACATCGCCGCCGCGCTGTTCCTGAGCCTGGGCACCGTCAAGGTCCACGTCACCCGCATCCTCGCCAAGCTCGGCGTGAAATCGCGCTCGGCGGCCACGGACTTCGCGCACCGCCACGATCTCGCCTGAAACCCCTTCGGCAGGCACGCCATCGACCCGGCTACGACTTTAGTCGTAGCCGGGTCGATGGCCTTTCGACCACGAAATACGCCCTTCGATAGACGCAACCGGCCCGCGCCCTGGCCATAGTGGGGCCGTGGAGTGTTCTACGGACCGGGAGCGCGGGTGCCCTCCGCTGATGACCACGACGAGAAGGGCAGATCGATGGATCCCGAACGTTTTGACGGGCTCGTGCGGAGCATCGGCCAAGCGCGGTCGCGCCGCGGTCTCGGGCGTCTCCTCGGCGGACTCGGCCTGGGCGGGGTGTTGAGCGTCCAGACCGTCCTGGATGCGGCCGCCGCGCTGCGCAACGGCGGGGACGGCTGCAGCAAGGGCGGCCATTGCAAGACCGGCCGGTGCCTCGGGAGCGGCAAATGCAGCTGTTCCGCCAAGTACCCCGCCTGTAAGCAGCCCGCCAACCCCTGCCAGAAAGCGGCCTGCGACACGGGAAGGAACCGCTGCAAAACCACGAACCAGAAGAACGGGGTCGCCTGCGGCGACGGCAAGTTCTGCCAGGACGGGGCCTGCGGGGCGGACACCCGGACCGTCGGCGTCTCGTTCGAGTCGTTCGACCAGAACCACACCCACTGCTACGTCACCGTGGAGGCCGCCGGCTTCGCGCAGGGCGCCTACCCCGGGTCGGTCGGCTTCGTCGGGTCGAGCGACAGGCAGGAGTTCACCGTCGAGGTGGGCGCAGCGGGCACCGGGAGCTGGGCGAGCAAGTCGATCAGTCTCATTTGGCCCTCGGGTAGCACCGTGGAGGCCCTGGTGGATGGCGTCTCGTCGGGCGCGGTGCCCGTGACCTGCTAGACCGCTCGCGGCGGTTCGGTGACCTCGGCGCCGGGCGCCCAGGGAGGACCGCGCCCGGGTGGATGCGCCGCCGGCGCTGTTGCACCGCCGGGCGCCGTGAGCGGCGCCGCGACGGACCGCAAGCGTTTTTCGTCGCGGACGGCGGCGTCTCTTGGCGCCGCCGTCCGCGTTCCTCGGGACGCCGCCAGCGACCGGGTTGTTGCACCCCGCCTGCCCCGGCCGCGGCCGCGACGAGGCGCTCTTGCAGCACGCCGTTGTTCCCCACCAGCACCTCGCTGGGGGCAAAGGCACCCTCGGCCGCGGCGGACTCCGCGCACGGCCGCGGTCGCGCCCGAAACCCCGTCGGCGCGCTCGCCGGACCGCTCCGCTCCGGCGTCGGTCGTAGCCGGGTGCTCGGGATCCGGACCGCCGAAATACGACTTTCGATAGATGCGGTCGGCGCCCGCCGCGGCCCATACTGGCGAACGGTGGCCCGCCAAGCGGCGGGCCACCCGACCCGGGGCGCGCGGCAGCCTGGTCGGTCCCCCTCCGGGACGCCGAACACCCCGCGCTCGGAGGCCCCCCATGGACCCGTCCCGCTTCGACGCCCTCGTCCGGGCCCTGGCGCCCGGCGCCTCCCGGCGCGGGGCGCTGCGCCTCCTGGCCGGGGGCGCCCTCGGCGGGCTGCTGGCCCGACTCGGTCCGCAGGAGGCCGCCGCGACGCATGCCGGCTGCCGCCACAACGGCGCGTCCTGCGCCCGCGCCGGCCAGTGCTGCTCGGGGCGGTGCGACTCGGGCACCTGCCGGCCGTGCACCAAGGCCGGCCAGTGCCCCCAGCCGGCCAACCCCTGCCAGCGGGCCGTCTGCACCGGCACGGGCCGCTGCGCCCTCCGCGACAAGCCGACGGGGACGGCCTGCGGCGAGGGCCAGGTCTGCTGCGGCGGCGTCTGCACAACCCTCGGCACCAACGCCAACTGCGGCGGCTGCGGCGAATCCTGCGAACGGACGTGCCAGGCCTGCACGGGCGCGGGAACGTGCGCGGCGGCCAACGAGGGGGCGCCGTGCTCCGACGGGACGAAGTTCTGCCGCAGCGGGACGTGCATCGGCGACGACTGCGTCCCCGTCGGGGGGACCTGCTCAAACGGCGGCGAATGCTGCGGCGGGGGCTGCCAGACCGAGACCTGGACCTGCTGCGCCACCGGCAACGGAGCCTGCGTCGAGGACGCGGACTGCTGCAACCCGTTGCTGACCTGCTCCAACGGGGTCTGCGGCTAGGCGGCGGGCGGCCGCGGGCGGGGCGCCCGGCGCCCCTCGCGGCCCACCCCGCCACCCGGTGGTGAGCGCTGCCGGGGGCACCGTCGGTTCCGTGAGACCACGAGCCAGGGGGCGCCAATGACGCCCCCTGGCTGCTGTTCCGCCCATTGCGCGTTGCGGGCAAGGGTCGTCAACCGCAAAGAACGACCCGCCCCGCCGGCCCGCCGCCTGCCCG
>CADCWL010000129.1 GCA_902806405.1 uncultured Thermomicrobiales bacterium
GCTTGGCAGGATTCTCAGGCAGGAACCCTGACCATGTTCGACGGAAGCGGTGGAACGAACAGCGATCGCGGGACGGTGTGGTCCATGGTGGGCGCATCAGGATTACCGCAGTAGGTACAAGGCGGCTTGGGCGGTGGCGTGCGCTGTTGCTTCGGCATCTTGTTCCCTGCTCCGAACACCCCCAGTCGGTTCGAATTTTAGCACTTATGTTCTCCCAGATCAACGACCTGGCGGCTTGCACACGACACCGCCGGGCGGGACGGATTGACGCCGAACCCTACGGACGTTTTCGATACCTGTAGCCGGGTAGCAGTCGGCGTCTGTTGGGCCGCGCCGCGCACGGCTTCTGCGTGCCGGGCGACGCTCCCGCCCCGCGCCCGTGGCGCCTTGACGAGGGGTCCATCGGCAACGATGCTGGCCGAAACCCGTACAAACCCCCGGAGGACGAGCATGACCACGCCCACCACCACGCCTGTCACCACGCCCACGACGACCCGGTTCCTGGCCGCGGTCCCGGCGCTGCCGGTGTCCGACGCGCGCCGCGCGGTCGCGTTCTTCGAGGAGGCCCTCGGCTTCGGGGAGCTCCGCCACGAGGGGGAGGGCCTGGGGATCCTGCGCCGCGACGCCGTCGAGCTGCACCTCTGGGTCGCGGACGGCAGCGCCCCGGGCGCGGAGCGGGCGCTCGCCGGTTCGGGGTCGTGCAAGATCGAGGTCGTAGGGATCGACGAGCTCTACGAGCACTGCCGGCGCCTCGGCGTCGTCCACCCCAACGCGCCGCTCCAGGACCGGTGGTGGGGCACCCGCGAGTTCGGGGTGCTGGACCCCGACAACAACCTCGTCGGCCTCTACGAGCGGGTGTCCGCAACATCCGCCGACCCCGCCAAAGGTGCCCCGTAAGGCGGCCAGGGAGTAGCCCCCGGCCCGCCTCCGGAAATCCGCCAATCGGCGGATGCCGCCGGCGGCGGCCGGCCCCAGACTGGACACCGAGCGCTTCCGCCGGCGGGGCGTCACGCACGAGGAGCACCGCAATGGACCCGGACCGCTTCGACCGGATCGCGAAATCGATGGCGGCGCCCGGCTCCCGGCGGCGCGTGCTGGGTGGCCTGCTCGGGGGCGCCCTCGGCGGGCTGCTAGCCCGGCTTGGTCCGGAGGAGGCCGCCGCGACGCACGCCGGCTGCCGCCACACCGGGGCCGACTGCACCCGGCCCGGGCAGTGCTGCTCGGGCCGGTGTGCCGGCAACAACACCTGCCAGCCGTGCACCAGCGCCAGCCAGTGTCCCGCGCCGCCGGCCAGCGAGCCGTGCAAGAAGCGCGTCTGCACGAGTACGGGCAAGTGCGTGATCCGCAACAAGGCCGAAGGGACGGCCTGCCCGGATGATGGCAACGCGTGCACCGATAATCGCTGCGATGGGACTGGCACCTGCATCCACCCGCCGAAGCCCGCCGGGTCCGCCTGCACCAGTGACGACAATCCCTGCACCGACGACGTGTGCAACGCCGCCGGTGAGTGCACCCACCCCAACACGACCGACGGGGCCGACTGCGGGGACGGAAAGACCTGCCAGAACGGGGTCTGCCGGACGCCTTGCACCCCAACCACCTGTGCCGCGATCTACCAGGAGAAGTGCCGGAACCCGGACGACTGCGGCGACTATGGGATCTGCGGCCCGTACCCCGACGGCTGCGGCGGCACCCTCGACTGCGGCGGGTGTCGCCATTCGTGCTTCGCCTGCGAGGACGGCATCTGTGTCTTCCCCGCCGGCAGCTCGGTGTGCGGCGAGGCCTGCTGCGTCGGCAGATGCTGCGCCGATCCCAGTCGAGGCGTGTGCGGCGACCAACCCTGTTTGAGCGGGACCTGCTGCCCGTTGGGCTTTTCCTGCTGCAACGCCACGGACGGGACCCGGCGGTCGAGCTGCTACAACATCCAGACGTATTGCCAGGGTAGGGGACTGTACTGCTGCTCGGCAGGAAACACCTGCTGCACGCACGAACCCTGCTGCACCGACACGTCCCAGTGCAAAGACGGTCGGCGCTGCGTCGACGGATGCTGCAGCTACACGTTCTGAGCCGGGAGCACCGGCACGCCGGAGGCCGGACCGGATCCCGCCAGGCCGGACGAAGCAAGTAGGCCCGGCGGTCGAGCGTAGCGGGGCGGTCGGAGCCCCGAAGGCCATAGCAGGCGCTCGTGTGCTCCCGATCGAGACCAGCGCTTACGGCACCGGTCCGAGCAGCACCGCGTTCGCCGATCGCCGCTCGGAGCGGCTCCGCAGACCCGGCAGGAGCGCGTCGTCGACTCGCCGGCGCGTTCCAGCCCCGTCAACGCCAGGCGGGTCCCCTCCCGCGGCCGGCTTCGCCCCGCGAGCACGTCCCGCAGCGCGCGTTCCGACAGCCCCAACGCCTCCATCAGCCGTGCCAGCCCGCCCGGTTCGGCCGCCAGCGCCCGCAGCCTCGGCAGCGTGTCCGCCGCCCACGGTATCCGTCGGGTTGCAGCGTAGTCGCTCGGCAACTCCTCCGCGCCGGCCCTCTACCCCTCCCAGCCGATCCCGTCCCCGTCTCCGTCCGCGCCGCGCGGTTCCGGCGGCCGCACAGTGCCCCCCCGCGCCCTGACCTCGCCGCGGTCGCGGGGATGGTCGGCGAGGGCGAGGGCCGCGGCGGGGGCGAAGGGGACGAAGCCGCGGGGAGGCGTCCCCTTCCGTGGTCACGCCCGTGGTCACGGGGCCGCGAAACGGGGCGGGGTTTCCGGCCGCGTTCGATCGCGTCGGCCGGGGACTTGCGAGAAAATCAACGGGTTCGCGCCAACCTTCCCAGAGGAACGGGCGGCACCGGGGGAGACAGCCGACGCCGACCTCTTCTAACGGACGAGGACCGAACGGGCGGCCAAGCCCGCGACGAGGTGCGCCCCGGCTTCCCGAGCCGCCCCGTCATCGCCAGCGCGGGGGAGTCCCGGGCATTGGACACAATCCCCATCCCCATGACCGACCGTTGTCGGTCCGCGCCGTCACCGGCCGGCGATGACCCACATCGTGCCCCACGTCGCCGCGCGCCCGAAGGAGACCGACCGCGATGGCCGCACCGAGCCTCACCTTCCTGATCGACGTCGACAACACCCTGCTCGACAACGACGCCGCCAAGACCGAGATGGCGACCCGCCTCCGCGCCCTCCTCGGCGAGGCGGACGAGGCCCGCTTCTGGACGATCTACGAGGCGGTCCGCCGCGACGAGGGGATGGTCAACATCCCCCTCACCCTCTCCCGCTTCGACGCCGAGGCCGGCATCGACCCGGCCGGGCCTGGGCAATCGCCCCGCCGTTTCGCCCTCGCCGACCTGGTAATGGCCTTCCCCTACGCCGGCTTCCTCTTCCCCGGCGCCCTGGAGGTGCTCGCCCACCTCCGTCGCCTCGGCCGGGTCGCGATCCTCTCCGACGGTGACCCGACCTTCCAGCCGAGCAAGATCTGGCGCGCCGGCCTCGACGACGCCGTCGACGGCTACGTCCTCGTCTTCGGCCACAAGGAGGAGCACCTGGCCGAGGTCGCCGCCGCCTTCCCCGCCGACCACTTCGTCCTCGTCGAGGACAAGCCGGACGTGATCACCAAGGTCCGCGCCCGCCTCGACGCGCCCCTCACCACCATCCTCCTCCGCCAGGGTAAGTACGCGGCGACCGTGCCCCAGGGATCGTGGGCGGGAGCCCACCTGACCCTCTCGGCCATCGGGGACCTGCGCGAGATGGACGCGGCGGCGTTTGTCGCGGCCGGGAGCGTTAGGGAGGCACCGCCGATGTCTTGATAGGACCGGTGCTCTCGCTGGGCCGCAGTCGGCACGATTGAACGGCGCCCCGGCACCGCCGCGTCGCCACTGGCACGCCTCACCCCCGCTGGCCCCGCCGCCCAAGAACGCTCGGAGGATGAACGCCTGCTCTAGCACCCCGCGGCGCTCCAACCGGCGAAAAGGTCCGCCCGGACGCGCAGCACGGCGTGCCGCGCGACCGCGTACCCGCCGCCGACATCGACGGAGAGGACCGCGAAGCGCGACCACCGGCCGGTGGCGGCAGCCGGCGGTTGGTTGCTGTCGTGGTGCTGCGGGTGGTCCCGCGGGCGGCGTCGCTACGGGTCCGATGCGGATCGGCGCTCGGGGACGCGATGCGGCGCCCCGGGGCCCAATCTCCGATCGACCTCTGATGCTCTCGCAAGGAACCGTGCGGCGCTGGCCGCGCGCCGGGGAACCGGAGTGCGCCGCCCAATCTCCCGCTTCGGCTTGGCACGCGCCGCATCTCCCGCAGCGCCCGGACCGGGTCCGGCACAAACGTCAGAGCGCACCGGCGGAGCGCCGCTTTGAACGGCGCGCTTGGCAGCGCCATCACCTCCGCCCCCATCGCCGCGACCGCGACGTTCGCCAGACCCTCCCGTGTGCTCCTGCGCGACGGTCGCCCCCACTCCGGTACCAGATCGGTCGCCAGGGCGCTCCCCGTCGGCCCGACGGCGCGGGCCGCTTCGGACGCGACCACTCGCGGACCGGTCGCCACGTCCAGCGCCCGCCCCCCCACCGCCCCGACGAGCAGCTCGACGAACGGCCGGTTCTCCGGCGCCGCGCGCCGCGTCGTGCCGGTGCCGCCCCGCCCAGTCCCGCCGTATCCGCTACCGGACCGCCTCGCCGCCATCGTCCCCCGCGCTCGTGCCCTTGGCCGCGAAACGCTGCGCCGTGCCTCGCCGCTCCAAGCGGCGCAGGGCAGCGGCGTGGCGCTGGCCGCGGGCAGTTCGTCGCCGAGCGGTTACACCGTCCGCGGCCGCCTCCCCTGACACAGGGAGCACCGGCCGCGGGAGCACCCCACGTTGACGAGCTAGCCCCCATCTCTATACTTGCTAATCGTCAAGCAAATGAAGAGCCGCCGGCTCGCTGGGGAACGAACGATGCCCGACCATCCCTTCTTTTTGCTGGGGCTTGCCTTCCTCCTTGCCCACGAGATGGACGCGATCAAATGCAAGGAGTGGCGCCTGTTCCCCGTCACGTCGGGGATGGGGGACGAGGCGGGGTATCGCGTCTTCACGGGCGTGCACGTCCCGCTCTACGCGCTGCTCTTCTGGGGCCTGACCGGCGGCGGCGAGGATCCCGGGCTGATCGTCGCCCTGGATCTGTTCTTCGTCATCCACCTGGGCCTCCACGCTGGCCTCC
>CADCWL010000130.1 GCA_902806405.1 uncultured Thermomicrobiales bacterium
CGGCGGCGCGGACGGCGTCGTCCAATGCGGCCCGCGAGCCGATCCGGCGATACAGGGTGGCCCGCGAGACGCCGGCCCGGCGCGCGATGTCGTCGAGGGGAACGTCCCCCGGATCGCGCCCCTGCGCCTTCGCCTCCTCGATGGCTGCGCCCACTACGCGGGCGTCGATCCCCTTGCTCATGAAACGATACTATATCTATCGTAATGTAGTGTCAAGTATCGGAGACGGTTCGGTCGCTCCTCCTGCCGGGTAGCGGCCGTCCGCGCCGCCGTGCCGGTTGTCCGCCCTCCGCCGGGCCTCCTATACTCCCGGCCTGACGGGAACATCTCCGCGCGGCGAGACGAATGAGGGCAAGCGAGACCATGAACTTCGAGCTCAGCGACGAGCAGATCCAGGTCCGGGACATGGTCCGCGAGTTCGCCGCGCGCGAGGTCGCGCCCCACATCCAGCAGTGGGACGCGAAGATGGAGTTCCACCGCGAGGTGCTGGAGCAGATGGGGGAGCTCGGCATCCTCGGCCTGCCGATCCCGGAGGAGTACGGCGGTGCCGGCTTCGACTACGGCTCCCTGGCGCTCGCCTGCGAGGAACTGGAGTACGTCGACACCTTCCTCCGGGTGGCGATGAGCGTCCACGTCGGACTCAACAGCCTGGCGCTGCTGCAATGGGGGACCGAGGCGCAGAAGCACCGCTGGCTGACCCCGCAGGCGACGGGCGAGAAGATCGCCACCTTCGCCCTGACGGAGCCGAACGCGGGGAGCGACGCCGGCGCGATCGAGTCGACGGCGACGCTGGAGGGGGACCACTACCTCCTGAACGGCGCGAAGATGTGGATCTCCCTGGCGGACGTCGCCGACCACTTCCTCGTCTTTGCCACCCTCGACCGCGGCCTGCGCCACCGCGGCCTGACCGCCTTCGTCCTGGAGCGGGGGATGGAGGGGTTCACCACCGCCACGATCAAGGGGAAGCTGGGCGTCCGCGCCGGCAACACCGGCGAGCTCGCCTTCGATAACGTCCGCGTCCCCCTCGAGAACCGGATCGGCGAGGAGGGGGAGGGGTTCAAGATCGCGATGAGCTGCATCGACCAGGGGCGCTTCACCGTCGGCGCCGGCGCCTGCGGCCTGACCCGTGCCTGCCTGGATGCCAGCGTTGCCTACGCCAATACCCGCCAGGCCTTCGGCGCGCCGATCGGCAAGCTGCAGCTCGTCCAGCAGATGATCGCGAAGATGTCGGCCGGTTATCAGACCTCCCGCCTGCTGACGATGCAGGCGGCCGAGCTGAAGAACCGCGGCATCCGCAACACCCGCGAGACCTCCCTTATGAAGTGGCACGCCTGCGACGTGGCGCTGCAGTCGGCGGACGACGCGATCCAGGTCCACGGCTCCTACGGCTTCTCCAACGAGTACCCGGTCGAGCGGTTCTGGCGCAACGCCCGCGGCGCCGTGATCTACGAGGGGACGCGCGAGGTCCACACCATCCTCCAGGCGGAGTACGCCCTCGGCTACCGGGAGGACAAGCCGCTGCGTTGCCCCCAGCCCCCGGCTCCGGGCTACGAGCGGGAAGCGGTGCTGGCGGCGGGGTAGGTTCCATCTCCGCCCGATGAGGGGGGTCAACGCGCCCCGGACCGTCGTTGGGGGAGTGACCTTCTCCCTGCCGTGGCCCCGCGGGCCGCGGCGCATCGCCGCGAAGCACGGCGTGGGTGCTGCCTGTCGCTCCCGCTTCACGTCGAACCGTCGTGAGCGGCAACGGCTCTCGGCCCTGCGGGGCGCTGGGCGGGAGCAGGGCCGTTCCCTGAGACATCGGCGGCGGCTCCCGGCACGGGGCGTAGGTCAGAGGGGAACCATTTTGGGCCACAGTGTCATCCTCGGCGGCGCGCGTACCCCCTTCGCAAAAATGGGCGGAGGCCTCGCGGGCAAGACCGCGGTCCAGCTCGGCGGGATCGCGATCAAGGCGGCGATCGCCCGCGCCGGCGTCGGGTCGGAGGACGTCGGCCACGCGATCATGGGTCAGGTGCTGCAAGGGGGCGCCGGGCAGGTTCCCTCCCGGCAGGCCGCCTTCCTGGCCGGGCTCCCCAAGACGGTCACCAGCGAGACGGTGAACCGCGTCTGCGGCTCGGGCATGCGGTCGATCACGCTCGCCGACACGCTGATCCGGGTCGGCGAGCACGAGACCATCGTCGCCGGCGGCATGGAGAGCATGACGAACGCCCCGTACGCCCTCCGCAAGGCGCGGGGTGGCTACCGGATGGGCGACGGCGTGCTCGAGGACCTGATGGTCGGCGACGGGCTGACGTGCGCCGTCGCCGGCGTCCAGATGGGGACCCACGGCGACGACGTCGCCGCCGAGGAGGGTGTCGGCCGGGAAGAGCAGGACGCCTGGGCGCTCCGCTCCCACCGACGTGCCGTCGCCGCGCAGGACTCGGGGGCGCTGGCCGAGGAGATCGTCCCGGTCGAGGTCGCCGACAAGAAGGGGACGACCCTCGTCGAGCGGGACGAGGCCCCCCGCCGCGACACGAGCGCCGAGGCGCTGGCCCGCCTCAAGCCCGCCTTTCACGCGGAGGGGACGGTGACGGCCGGCAACGCCCCCGGCGTCAACGACGGGGCAGGGGCCGTCTTCCTGGCCGGCGAAGCGTGGGCGCGGGAGCGGGGCCTCCGCCCGGCGGCGACGATCCTGTCCCACGCCAGCGCCGCCTGGGACGTGCCGTACCTGGCCTACACCCCGGCGATGGCGGGTGCGCTCGCGCTGGAGAGGGCGGGCCTCGGCGTCGAGGAGATCGACCTCTTCGAGATCAACGAGGCGTTCGCCAACGTGACCCTGATCGCCTCCCGCCGTCTCGGCGCCGACCCGGAGCGGGTCAACGTCAACGGCGGCGCGGTCGCCCTCGGCCACCCGATCGGCGCCAGCGGCACCCGGATCGTGCTCACGCTCATCCACGAGCTGCGCCGCCGCGGCGGCGGCCTCGGCCTCGCCGCCATCTGCTCCGGCGGCGGCCAGGGGGATGCGATCGTGCTGCGGGTGGACGGGTGAGCGGCGACGGCGGGGCCATCCCCGGTCCGATCGTCATCCCGCTCGACGGCGTCGCCCCGCGGATCGCGCCGGACGCTTTCGTGGCGC
Source organism: uncultured Thermomicrobiales bacterium (assembly GCA_902806405.1). Lineage (GTDB taxonomy): Bacteria > Chloroflexota > Chloroflexia > Thermomicrobiales > UBA6265 > CADCWL01. Next base: position 3,113 of record CADCWL010000130.1, read on the forward strand.
CCGGCGCGACCATCGTCGGCGACGTCGAGATCGGTCCGGGCGCGAGCGTCTGGTTCAACGCGACCCTCCGGGGCGATCTGGCGCCGGTCCGGGTCGGCGCCCGCAGCAACGTCCAGGACAACGCGGTCCTCCACGTGAACACCGGCGTGGCGTGCCTGGTGGGCGACGACGTCACGATCGGCCACGGCGCGATCGTCCACGGGACGACGATCGACGACGGGGCGATGATCGGGATGGGCGCGACGGTCCTTTCCCGCTCGCGGGTCGGCGCCGGTGCGGTGGTCGCCGCCGGGGCACTGGTGCCGGAGGGTGCGGGCGTGCGGCCGGGCGCGCTGGTGATGGGGGTGCCGGCGCGGGAGGCGCGGCCACTGCGGGAGGCCGAGCGGGCGGAGGTGGCCGCCACCGCGGCGCGCTACGTCCGGCAGGCGGCGCGTTACCGCTCCGCGCTCGGGGCGGACACGAGCACCGCCGAGGGCTGATCGGTCGCCGCGTCGATCGGCCGTGTTGCCGCCGTTGGTGGCCGGCAATGGGGACATAGGTGCGCGGGCGCTCGGCCCGATGTCCCCGACCACCGGAACGCGAGGAGGGCCATCCCGGCGACGCCGTCTGTCGACGCGCCCGGCCCAGAGCGTCGCGCCGACGTGGTGGCCTCGGGTGCTCTCTCCACGGAGCGAGAACCGACGCACGAACGCGTGATGGGGGGGTACGGATGGCGGTCAACATCGAGCGGAACGAGGGGGTCGCGACGGTCACCCTGAACCGGCCGGAAGCGCTCAACGCCTTCGATGTCGCCCAGTTGGAGCGCCTCCTGGCAACCCTCCGGGAGCTGCGGGACGACCGAGCGGTGCGCTGCGTGATCGTGACCGGCGCCGGGGAGAAGGCGTTCGCGGCCGGGGCCGACATCAAGGAGATGGCCGAGCTTTCGCCCCAAGCGGGGCTTGCCCACGGCCGTCTCGGCCACGCCGTCGCGGACGCCCTCGAGGGATTGCCGCAGCCGACGATCGCCGCCGTCAACGGCTACGCTTTTGGCGGCGGCTGCGAGCTGGCCCTCGCCTGCGACCTTCGCCTCGCCGCCGCCAACGCGCAGTTCGCCCAGCCTGAGGTGACGCTCGGGATCCCGCCCGGCTGGGGCGCCACCCAGCGCCTGCCGCGACTCGTCGGCCCCGGCGTCGCCGCCGAGCTCATCTTCACCGGCCGCCGCGTCGCTGCCGACGAGGCGCTGCGGCTTGGCCTCGTCAACGCCATCCACCCCGCCCGGCTCCTCCCCGAGGCGACCGCGCTCGCCCGACGCATCGCGGCCAACAGCCCGACCGCGCTCCGCGCTGCCAAGCGCGCCCTCTCCCGCGCCTTCGCGGGCGACCCCGCCGTCGGGCTCGCAACCGAGTTGGCCCTCTTTGGTCAGGCATTCGGCACCGAAGACCAGCGGGAGGGGATGCGCGCCTTTATCGAGAAGCGGCCGGCGGTCTTTTCCGGGGAGTGATCGGCGGGGCTGGAAAGGATCCCCGAAGCGTCCCGCCGATCGTCACTCACCGTCTGCCGCCTTCGCGCCGCCCGACAGCGCGCCTAGGGGCGCTCCCCCGTCGCGTCCCACCGTACGCCGTCCCACGCCGTGATCGTGCAAACCGGCGACCGACGTCGGGGCGGGGAAGCCGCTGGGCGGGTGACGGGCTCGACGAACTGACCGGGGTGCGGGGCGGAGAAAGGGCCCAGCGGCGCGCGGAGCGCGCCGAGGCCGCCGCTGCCCTGCTCGGCTGCTGGCCCCGGCGGGGGAACGCGAGAGCCGGCGAGCGTGTGACCGGCGCAGTCCGCGGCGGCGAGCGGTGTCTCTGAAGTGTTTGCCGGTGGCCAACCTGCCGTTGCCCCACCGGTCCTCTGGACTGCGCCGACCTTCGGTGCGGCCTCATCACCGAGCCCGCCGAGCGGTCCCGTCTCCGGTTGGCATGACCGCACCCGTACGATCGAGTAACAGGGTTGGTGGTGTACGGCTGCTTCGGCCGCCGATCCCTCTCCGCTCGGCCTACGGGCTCGAATACGGAATGACCATAACCTTGAGATCGTTGTTCTTTCGTGAGCATGGCGGCGCTAAGTGCTGAATGGTCCTCTTCCTGATGAGCTCACGTGCATTGGGAGGGATGCCCGCGGCGGGCGAGGCCGGTGGCGAATGGGACGAGAGGGGTTAAGACTCGGCCGTCGGCATGGCTCTGCCTATCCTCGGGCGTCGGTGCGCTCGCGCAGCGGCGACGACGGTTGATAGGCGTCAGCGGGAGTAGATCCCGGGTCGCCATTGACGGCGGCCGCGCGGATGCCGTGCCCTTCAGGGGTACGACAGCCTGGGCTGCGAGCGGCGCTCACCCACCGGCGGGGCGGACCCGAGGATCCGGCACCGTTCGCGATCTCCCTGGTCCGGAGGCGACAACCGGCCGCAAAGCCGAGCCACCCTTGGTCCTGTCAGGCGGACCGATGGCTCCCGGTCGAGCGGTGCCGCAGAGGGGCGTCGTCGGTTCGGCCCGACCCCCCATTCATGGGTGACGCGGATGCCAGGACGGCCGATCGGCGGTTGCGTCAGCTTCTGAATGCGAAGTCGCCGCCCCCGTCCGGGTCGCCCTCCTCGCCGTCGAAGCCGGGGAGGTCCGGGATGTTGACGTTGACCTCGGGTGGACCGTCGAGACCCGGGACATTGAGGGCGACGTCGACGTTGACGTCCCCGTCGTCGGCGATGTCGAGGTCGATGTCGACCGGATCGTCGTCGTCCGAGGCGTCGTCGTCGGCGGCGTTGGGGCGGAGCCGATCCGCCAGGTCCTCGGCCGTGGACCGGCGCCGGTCCGCGGCGCCCTCGAGGTCGGCGCGGATGCGGTCCACGAGACTTTCCCCGGAGTCGTCGTCGGCCCCGCGGGGTTGGCCGGCGACGGCGTCGCTCCGTGGCTCTGGGAGGGCGTCCTGGAGCGCGGCTTGCCCTTCGCGATGAGGGGGGCCGTCGCCGTCCCCACCCTTCTCGCCCGCGCCTTTGTCGGCAGACGTTCGTTGGGCGGATTGTTGCCGCTCGGGGTCGTTCCCGCGCCCGCCGCTGTCCTTGCCCCGCTCGTCCTGACCGTTCCGGCCCTTCCCGTCGTCCTGGCCCCCGGAGTCCTCGTCGTCCCGACGGCCCCGCCTCCGTCCGGCCTTCTCGGCAGCGGCGCTCTCCATCGCGGCCGCGCCCAGCAGTCCGGCGGCGAAGCCCGTTGCCTTGATCGGGAGGCGGTGCCGGTTGCCAGATCCTCGGCCGGCGATCGACGGGTGGTTGGATCGGTCGTCGTGCACGGTGCCGTGTCCTTCCCGCTCGCCGATGCGCTGCGCGCCGGCCGTCGCGTCGTTCCCGACGCCAAGTCTACACGGCGCGTGCGGGCGCGCCGGTGCGCTGCCCATCCCATTGCCGCTTGGTCGGTGGTGACCGCTCCCGCCGCCGGGAAGGCCATCGCCGCGGAGCACGACCTGCCGCTGACCCTCGTCGCTGGAGAGCGGGGCACCCCGGTCCGGTGCTCGATGACGCGGTCGGCGCGACCGCGGAGGACGATCGTGCCGCGGTGGGGCGGGCCGACGGCGAGGAGTGGTGGTGACCGGCCGGGTGGCAGACGGCTGGTCGGCTGAGCCGAGGCCGACGATCTCGAAGCGGGCGACCGGCAGGGGTGGCGCGTCCCTATCGGCGACGAACATGTCGGGCAGGCCGCCCGCGACCGAATCGAGCGTGCCGGCACTGCGGGGAATGGAGCCGTCGCGCGAGGCGTCGGCAGGGTCGATCGCGATCGTCATCCCGTGCCCGCGGATAGGCTCCGCCCCGGTCGCCCCGACGACGTCGATGCGGTCGACACGAACCGCCCCGCACGTGACCGGCACCATCCCGTTCGGACGACGCGGCAGGGTCGACGTGCCGGTACTGAAGCGCCCGACGACGTAGACGAACCACCCCAGCGCAACGGTGAACGGGGTACCCTTCGGCGCCTCGTGCCCGCTTGGGAACGGCGTGGAGCCTTACCCCGCACCCTGACTCGCAGCGGCCAACGTCAGCGCGGCGCAGAGCAGGAGCAGGACGCCGATCCCGAGCAGCAGCGCCGTCCACGGCCCGGCCCCCGCGGCCCCGGTCGGGTTCCCGGGCGCCGCGTCGGCGTCCTCCGCCGGGTCGTTCTCCGCCGGGTGTCGTTCCATTCGACAAGGCTACCAGACCGTCGCTCGGTCGAGCGCGGGAGACGATTGGGGCCGTGGCATACTTTGGGTCACGATGTGACCGGCGATCGGGGACGATCGGGGGCGTTCGGTGGCCACCGGGCGGTCGCCGACGCCAACGGCGATCGCCCGGTGGCCACCATACGGGGGAGGGTCATGGAGGCGCTCGTCGTCGCGGACGACGCGGTCATCCGGCGCGAGGCGGAGCGAACGCTGGCGGGGTGTGGCTACCGTGTCACCGTCCGGGCCGCGACCGCGGGCGACGTGGCGGCCTACCAACGCGGCGACGACGACGGCTTCGATGCCGTCCTCCTCGATACCGACGCCCTCGGCGACGATCTCTGGGCCGTCTGCCGGTGCCTGCGAGCCCGACCCGGCGGTGCCCACCGGTTCATTCTCCTTCTCGGCGGTGATGGCCGCCCATGGCGTCGGCTGGCGGCAGGGGAGCCGTGCGAAGCGGGCGCGGACGGCACCCTGCCCAAACCGCTCGATCCCGCGCTGCTTGCGCAGCACCTGGTGGGCCGTCTTCACCACCGCGCCAGGTGCATGGCGAAGGAGGGTTCCGGCGCGGTCGACCTGGGCACGGTCATCGAGCGGATTCCGGCCGTGCCCTATGTCGCCCGGACCGACGCCGCGGCGACCCTGCTCTACGTCGCCCCCCGGATCGAGGCCCTGACCGGTCATCCCCAGGCCGAGTGGCTGGCCAGGCCCGGTCTCTGGGCGTCGCTCCTGCACAAGGACGACCGCGAACGGGTCCTCGCCGCGCGAGGGCGCGCAAACGCCACCGGCGAGCCGTTCCGCTGCGAGTATCGGTGCCTTCACCGGGATGGGCGGTCCGTGTGGGTGCGCGACGAGGCCGAAGTCGTCCCTGCCGGTGCCGATCCGACCGGGAAATGGTACGGGCTGCTGATCGAGATCGCGGAGCAGAAGGAGGCCGAGGCTGCGCTGCGGGCGAGCGAGGAGCGTCTGCGGCTGGCCCTCGACGGCGCCGAGGTCGGGGCATGGGAGTGGGACATTACGGCCGACCGAACGACCTGGTCCGGGCCGAACGGCCCGCTCTTCGGCTTGCCCCCGGAGACCCCCGGTCTCTCCGCCGACGAGTTTTTCGCCCTGGTCCACCCCGACGACCGGGCGCGGGTGCGCGAAGCGGACCGGCGCCACCTTGAGGAGGCGGCCGACTTCGAGACCGAGTACCGGGTCGTCCGCCCGGACGGCGCCATCCGATGGCTGACCGGCAGGGGTCGCGCTGTGGCCCGCGACGGGGGCGGGCGGGCCGCCCGGGTCGTCGGCGTGACGATGGACATCACCGCCCGCAAGGAGGCGGAGGAGGCGCTCCGGGCGAGCGAGCGGCGCCACCGCGAGCTCCTCGTCGGGGCCGAGCGCCAGGCCCTTGAGCTCTCGCTGCTCGACACGGTGCGGACGGTCCTGGCCCGGGAGCTCGACCTGCCGACGCTGTTCCGGGCGGTGGTGGAGGCGATCGCCCGCACCTTCGGCTACGGTCTCGTCAGCCTCTACCTGGTTGAGGGTCGGGACGACGGGGGGTGGCTGCGGCTCCAGCACCAGGTCGGGTACCACCAGGTCCTCGATGTTATCCCCCTCCGCCGGGGGGTGATGGGGCGGGTGGCCAGGACCGGCCAGCCGGCGCTGGTCGAGGACGGCCGGCGCGACCCCGATTTCATGGCCGCCTTCGCGGGGATCGTCTCCGAGGTCTGCGTCCCCCTCCGTGACGACGGGCGCGTGGTCGGCGTGCTCAACTTCGAGACCGCGGGCGGCGTCCGGCTGGGGGATGCCGACCTGCGGCTGGCGCTGGCGTTGGGGGAGCACGTCGGCATCGCGATCGGTCGCGCCCGGCTCTTCACCGCCGCGCGCGAGAGCGAGACCCGTTTCCGGGGCGCTTTCGATCAGGCCCCGATCGGGATGGCACTCGTCGGCACCGACGGCCGCTGGCTGCGGGTCAACCGGGCTCTCTGCGCGATGCTCGGCTATGCCGAGTCGGAGTTGCTGGGGGTGACCTTCCAGGACATCACCCACCCGGACGACCTGGCGGACGATCTGGAGCAGGTTCGCCGCTTGCTGGCCGGGGAGGCCGACGCCTACACGATGGAGAAGCGGTACCTCGACCGCCACGGACGGCCGCTCTGGGCCCAGCTCAGCGTCTCCCTTGTCCGCGACGACGACGGCGGTCCGCGCTACTTCGTCTCCCACATCGAGGACATCTCCGAGCGCAAGACTTTCCGCGATCTGCTCCACCATCAGGCGCTCCACGATCCCCTGACCGGCCTGCCGAACCGGGTCCTCTTCGGCGAGCGGCTTGACCAGGCGATCGCCCGCCCCCTCCGCCGGGGGCGCCGCGTGGCCGTCCTCTTCCTGGACCTCGATGGCTTCAAGCTGGTCAATGACACCCTTGGCCACGAGGCGGGAGATGGCCTCCTCGCCGCGGTCGGCCGCCGGCTCGGCGCCGCCCTCGGCCCCGCCCACACGGTGGCCCGTTTCGGCGGCGACGAGTTCGCCGTCCTCCTGGAGGAGGCGACGGCGGCCGAGGCGGTCGCGGTTGCGGAGCGGCTGATCGAGGCGTTGCGGCCGCCCTTCGCCGTCGGGGGCCGGGAGACCTTCGTCGGGGCGAGCGTCGGCGTCGCCCGCGGCGGACGCGATCGCGTCCCCGGGGCCTCCGCGCGGGCGCTGCTGCGCGAGGCGGATGTTGCGCTCTACCGGGCGAAAGCGGCCGGCCGGGGAACCTACGCCGTTTTTCACCGGCGGATGATGCCGTCGGTCGTCTCCCGGTTAGAGAACGAGACCGCGCTGCGGCGTGCCGTCGAGCAGGGGGAGTTCCGGCTCCGCTACCAGCCGCAGGTCGATCTGGTCACCGGCGCCCTGGTCGGGTTCGAGGCGCTGCTCCGCTGGGACCACCCCGAGCGGGGACTGCTGCCGCCGGCCGGGTTCATCCACCTCGCCGAGGAGACCGGACTGATCGTGCCGATCGGTCGGTGGGTGCTGACCGAGGCCTGCCGCCAAGCGCGGGCCTGGCGGGAGCGTTACCCGGCGGCGACGCCGTTCGCCGTCTGCGTTAACCTCTCGGCCCGCCAGTTCCGGCGGCCGGTGCTCGCCGCCGAGGTGGTCGCCGCCGTCGCGGAGAGCGGACTCGACGCCGCGCACCTGGAACTGGAGATCACCGAGAGCGTCTTGATGGACCACGCGGACGAGAGCGGGCGTACCCTGGCCACCCTGCGCGGGCTCGGGGCGCGACTGGCGATCGACGACTTCGGCACCGGCTACTCGTCGCTGGCGTACCTGCGCCGTCTGCCGGTCGACGTCCTCAAGGTCGACCGGAGCTTCGTGCGGGACCTCGCCGGGGACGACGGGGCCGTCGCCATCCTGAGGGCGGTGACGACCATGGCCCACGATCTTGGGATGACGGTCACGGCCGAGGGGGTCGAGACCGCCGGGCAGTTGGCCCGCCTGCGGGAGTTGGGCACCGATCGCGGTCAGGGCTTCTATTTCGCCCAGCCGCTTACTGCCGAAGGAATCGAGGAGCTGCTGGGTGGCGGCGGGGTCGGAGGTCGGTGACCGCTGGCCAAAACCGATGGCCATGCCGTCGCCCCGAGGAAGGCGGGACGACGGGCGGGGCGGGGCCCGCGCGCCCTGCCTTGTCCCTGCCGGTCACCGGCTTCAGAGCACTCCGCCCAGGAGCGGCACCACCAGGCGCTCCCAACTCGCGGCGAGCGCCGCCCGCTCTGTCGCGGCGGCGACGATCCGGATCAAGCGGCGGTGCTCCTCGTAGCGCTTGAAGTCGTCGTCGACCAGGCCGACGACCTCTTTCCAGGGCATCAGCGGGCGGAAGCCGATGGGGGGGCGGTCGAAGCGGACCCAGACGTCGGTCCGCCACCGCTCCGGCTTCGGGATGTCGATCAGGACCGCCTCCGGCGGCACGGGGCGGCCCAGTTCGGCGGCGAGGCCGGCCGCCAGACGGAGCTCCGCCTCCCGCCGCGCCGCCGGGTCGAACCAGAGGTTGCCGAGCCGGCCGTAGAGCTCGACCGCGCGGGCGCTGACCTCGACCGCCCGCTTATGGATGCGGCGCTCTTGCAGCGCCGCCGTCAGGCGGCGCGTCGGCGCCGGCATCTCCGGCCGTGCCAGCAGGGCGAGCAGCGAGGCGTCGTCGTGGTCGGTTAGCTCCGCCGGGGAGACGGCGCCGGCGAGGAGCGCCTCCTGCACCGCGCGCAGCAGCATCGCCATGCAGGCGCGGTTGGTGTGGTGCCAGTAGACGTTGTCGAACATCTCCTGCCGGGCGTTGATCAGCGAGTGGAGCGGACTCACGCCCTTGCCGCCGATCACGACCCGGGTTCGGGAGCCCGTCCCGTCGTCGACCTCGGCGAGGGCAAGGGCGTCGATCAGGCGGGCGGTGTCGACGCCGCCGTAGGGGACGTTGCAGGCGCGGGCATCGCGCGGCAGGTAGTCGAGCTTGTCCATGTCGAGCGGGCCGGAGAGGACGCCGCGCAGCACCCGGTCGGCCGTCGGTAACTCCCGCCCCTTCCGGTCGACCATCGCCGCCACCCGGGTCGGATCGACGCCCCACTGCTCGCGCAGGATCGGCGCAAGCTCCGGCCCCTCGATCAGCCGACGGCCGACCGCCTCGTGAGGCACGATCGGTGGCCCTAGCTCCTCGATCGCGTGGGAGAAGGGGTAGTGCCCGACGTCGTGGAGCAGGGCGGCGGCGGCGGCGACCCGCGCGTCCCCGTCCGTCAGCCAGGCCCCGCCCGGCGTCGCCCGGAGGTGAGCGATCGCCAGCCGCGTCAGGTGGAGGACGCCGAGGGAATGGTCGTAGCGGGCGTGCTTCGCGCCGGGCCAGACGCGGGAGACGAAGCCGAGCTGCTGGATCCGGTCGAGCCGCAGAAACGCCGGCGTCCCGATCAGCGCCAGCTCCGGGGCGGCGAGCGGGATCCGGTCGTAGAGCGCGTCACGAACCGTCGTTTCGATGGGGAAGCCGGTCCCGGGCACCCGCCCCGTCTCCGCGTCCCCGACCGTCGCCACCGCCGCAACGCCCCCCAGATCGTCCATGCTGCCAAGGATACGGGACCGGCGTCGCCTTCGGCGGCAGGGCGGTCATCCCCCGCTCGCGCGGGCGCCGGCGCGGACCGGGGTTCGGGTCCGGTGGATCCGCTGAAGAGCCGCCTGTTCGGCCCGGAGCCGCTCCTCGGCACCATCGATCGCGCGGAGGGGCAGCTCCGCCGGCCCCGGCCTGGAACGCGGCGAAGAGGGCCCGCCATTCGGGGAACGGTACCGCCGACGGCTTGCGGCCAAGGGTGATGTCCGAAGCTCGTTCGATCCGGCGCGCCGTCGCGGCCGATGACGGGGAGGGGAGCTTCGGGCAGCGTCGCCCGCCGGGCCGTGACGGCGACGACGACGAGATGGCGGTAGGTCCGCGCCTCGGCCGGGGCGACCAGGGGTTGCCCCCGCTGGCGCAGGCCGAGCATGACGACCTCGACCCCCGGCGGTGGCGCGAAGTCGTCACGTCGGAAGCGGTGGACGAGGGTCGGCTCGATCCAGGCCTTGAGCAGCAGCGAGACGAGCGTCTCGGGCGGCTTCCCGAGGAACCGAAACGCCGCCTCCCGCTGGACGACGAGGTGGGCGTCGATCGGCGCCCACGGCTCGGCCGTCAGCCGCCCGCCGATCGCCACGGGGGCGTTGAACGGGATGCTCGCGAAGACCTTGGAGGGGGTCAGCGGCAGGGGGAAGGCGAGGGTGTCCGCCTCGATGAGGGCGACGTTCGGGACGTCCCCGGGCAGGTCTCGCAGTCGGCGGGCAAGGACCAGATCCTTCTCGATCGCCAGTACCTGGCGGAACCTTCCCGCCAACGTCTCGGTGATGACCCCCATGCCGGGTCCGATCTCGACGACGAGGTCGTCCGGCCCGACTGCGGACCGGGCGAGGAGTCGGTCGACGAGGCAGAGGCTGCGGAGAAAGGTCTGGACGGAGGCGACGCGGCGGCGATCGGCGGACATCGATTCCCTCCCGTCCGCGACCCGGGTCACGCAAGAGTGCCGCACCGCCGTTCGGCGTGTGCGATGTCTGCGGAGCCCAGGATCGAACGGAGAGGGGCGCTCGGGAAACCCGTCCGGCGACGCCGGCAGCGGACTCCCGAGCCCGGACCCGCGGCAGGTCTCCGCCTAAGCTCGGCGGATGGGGATGGACACGCAGTCAGCTCTCATCACGCCGCAATCCGAGCGGTTGGTAGCCGGGCCGTCAAGCCGCGACCGCCCTTGACAGTCCCCCGACGCGGTGCCACAGTGCCGAGGCGACACGGCACCTAGCGCGAGGCAATGCTGCCCGCGCGGTTCCTCGACGCTGGAGGAGATCTCTGCGATGAGCACGCCCTTCGACACCGACGGCACCCGGCGCGAGCGGCGCTGGACGCGGCGCGACGTCGTCCGGACCGGGGCCGGCCTCGCCGGCGCGGCGGCGCTGGCCGGGCGACTGCCCGCGGCCGGCCGTGCCCAAGGCGACGTCACCTTCCTCTCGACCCAGTTCAGCCCGGTCGAGGAGGCCGAGGCGATGCGCTCGATCCTTGAAGGCGCCCCCTCGCCGGTCGAGTTCATTACCTCGGAGGACGGACCCTTCAGCGACCGGGTCGTCGCCGAGGCGCAGGCCGGGCAGGGGACGATCGGCCTGCTCGGGGCGCTCCACGGCGGCTTCGCCACCTTCGTCGAGCAGGGGCTGCTGACCGACCTCTCCGACCTCCTGCCGCAGCTGCAGGGGCGCGCCTTCGTCGAGCAGTACCTTGAGCTGGGGCGCTTCGGCGGGCAGCAGCTCTCCTACGTCCCCTGGGCGCAGGCGACCTACATCATGGCCGCCCGCCGCGAGGCGTTGGAGTTCCTGCCGGAGGGGGTCGACGAGAACGCCCTCCAGACCACGCTCACCTACGACCAGCTCGCGCAGTGGGTGAAGGCGGTCAACGAGGAGGCGGGGCCGAAGTTCGGCCTGCCGGCGGGGGCGAAGGGGCTGCTCCCTCGCTTTCTCCAAGGCTACGCCTACCCGAGCTTTACCGGCGGCCTGAACACCACCTTCCGCAGCCCGGAGGCGGTGACGATGTGGCAGTGGCTGAAGGACGCCTGGTCCGCCGGCAACCCGCAGGCGACGACCTACGACAACATGGACGAGCCGCTCCGCTCCGGTGAGGTCTGGATCGCCTGGGACCACACCGCCCGCATCGGCGGCGCGCTGCGCGACCTGCCGGAGGAGATGGTGGCCTTCCCGGCGCCGCGCGGTCCGCGCGGGCTCGGTTTCCTGCCGGTCATCGCCGGCCTGGCGATCCCGAAGAACGCGCCCGACCCGGAGGCCTCCCGCGCCGTCATCGAGTACCTGACCCGCCCCGAGGTTCAGACGACGACGCTGCGAGAGGTCGCCTGGTTCCCGGCGATCGAGGCGGAGCTGCCGGCCGACCTTGAGCCCGGCGTTCAACTCGGAGCGAACGCCGTCCAGGCGACGACCGCCGCCGAAGGAGCACTCCCCTCGCTGCTGCCGGTCGGCCTCGGGGCGCAGGGCGACGCCTACAGCAAGGTCTTCCGCGACGCCTTCCAGCAGATCGTGCTCGACGGCGACGACATCCAGGGCGTCCTCGACACGCAGGCGGTCAATCTGCAGACCGTCCTCGACACCGCGCAGGCCTCCTGCTGGGCCCCCGACCCGGCGGGCGAGGGCGTCTGCCGCGTCGGTTAGGGGGAGGTCGTAAGAGGGAAGAGGGAAGGGACGCCGCCGTCCTCCTTCCCTCTTCCTTACGCCTTCCCTCTCCACTCTCGGAGGGCGCCAATGACCTCCCATCGCCTCGGCTGGGCGCCGTACGCGCTGCTGCTGCCGTCGCTTGCGTTCCTGGCGATCTTCTTCGCGGTGCCGATGGTGAGCGCCTTCGGGCTCGCCTTCCAGGACGCGAGCGGCGCCTGGGGCCTTGCCTCGATCCGGAGGATGCTCGGCGATGCCCAGTTCCGGGAGGCGCTGCTGACCACCCTCGTCCTGATCGTCGCCATCATCCCGGTCCAGTTCGCGCTGGCGCTGGCGATGGCGCTGGTGATCAACGCCAAACTGAAGGGCGCGGGATTGTGGCTCTACGTCTACGCCCTGCCGCTCGGGATCAGCGACCTGGCGGCCGGCATCACCTTCTTCGCGATCTTCACCGAGCGGGGCTGGCTCAACAGCGGGCTGGAGGGTCTCGGCCTGATCGAGCGGCCCTTCATCTTCCTCAACTACCAGACGCCCTTCTGGCTGATCTTCGCCGTCGTCCTCGCCGAGTCGTGGCGGGCGACGGCGATCATCATGGTCAACCTCGTCGCCGGTCTGCAGGGGATCCCGCGCGACTATCTGGAGGCGGCCGATGTCTTCGGGGCGACGCTCTGGCAGAAGATCCGCCGGGTCATCCTGCCGCTGCTGCGGCCGAGCATCCAGGTCTCGCTGATCCTGCGGACGATCCTCGCCTTCCAGGCGTTCGCGGTCGTCATCGCCCTCGCCGGCAGCGGTCTAACCGTCCTCTCCTCTGAGGCGTACCGCTGGTACGGGGAATACCGCGACCCGAACGTGGCCGCCGCCTATGCCGCCTTCATCCTGGTCCTCTCGGTGGTCAGCACCCTCCTCTTCCTCTGGCTGCTGCCGGTCCGGCGGGAGCAGGTCGGATGAGCGTCGCCGCCCGCCCCGCCGCCGTCCCCGTTCCGCGCGAGACGGCGATCGCGCCCGATCGGGGTCGCCGTGCCCGCGCGCGGCGGAAGACCCTCGGCCGCGCCCTCCTCTACGCGACGGCGGCGCTGCTCGCCCTCTTCGTGCTGGCGCCGATCTACCTGATCACCGTCACCGCCTTCACGCCGCGTGATGCGGTCTACGACTACCCGAAGCGGCTCATCCCCGAGAGTTTCTCGATCGAGACGATGCGCTTCTTCGTGACCTCGACCGGGGTCCTCGGCTCGCTCTGGAACAGCGTCGTCGTGGCCCTGATCAGCCTCGTCCTCTCGACCCTGATCGGCACCCCGGCTGGCTACGCCCTGGCCCGCTACGTCTTCCGCGGCCGCGACGCGTTCCGGCTGACGATCCTCTCCACACGCGCCTTCCCGATCGTGATCCTCTCGATCCCGCTCGCCGTCTCGTTCATCGACTGGGGGATCTACGACACGGTCTGGAGTGTGGCGTTGATGCACACGGCGCTCGCGCTCCCCTTCACCGTCCTGATCACGGGCAGCATCTTCGTCGGCGTGCCGCGGGACCTGGAGGAGGCGGCGCAGACGCTCGGCTGCTCGCCGGCCCAGGCCTTCGTCCGGGTCGTGCTGCCGCTCGCGCTGCCGGGGCTGGCGGCGGCCTCGATCTTCACCTTCGTCCTCTCCTGGAACGAGGTCTTCGCGGCGACGATCCTGACCCTGCGCGAGCGAACGCTGCCGGCCCTGGTTCTCTCCTCGCTCGCCGCCTCGCCGGCCCCGTTCCGCTTCGCCGCCGCGTGGTTCATGCTCGTCCCCTCGCTGATCATCATCTTCGTCATCCGCCGCTACCTGCTCGGCATGTGGGGCCGCGTCTCCCGCTGATGGGTAGCCAGTAGCCAGTGCTCGGTCGCCGGTGGTCAAAGGGCAGGGGTCGGAGGGAGGAGCCGAGGCTGGCCGCTCGGACGACCCGGCTGCCGGCCGCCGGCTACTGACGACGTGGAGGAGCCGTGGCCGAGATCCGCCTCGATGGTGTGACCAAGACGTTCGACAGAAAGGTGCGGGCAGTCGACGACGTGCAGCTCACGATCGCCGATCGCGAGTTCATGGTCCTGCTCGGGCCGAGCGGCTGCGGCAAGACGACGCTGATGCGGATGATCGCCGGGCTGGAGTACCCGGACGGCGGCCGGATCGCGATCGGCGGGCGGGACGTGACCGACCTGCCGCCGCGCCGCCGAGACATCGCGATGGTCTTCCAGAGCTACGCCGTCTTTCCCCACCTGACCGTCTTCGAAAACATCGCCTTCGGCCTCCGGATGCGGAAGATGGCGAAGGCGGAGGTGGCGCGCAAGGTGGAGCGCGCGGCCGTTCTCGTCCAGCTCGAGCCGTACCTCGGCCGCTACTCGGCCCAGCTCTCCGGCGGCCAGCGCCAGCGCGTCGCCGTGGCGCGGGCGATCGTGATGGAGCCGTCGGTGCTGCTGATGGACGAGCCGCTCTCCAACCTCGACGCCCTGCTCCGTCTCACCTTCCGCGCCGAGCTGAAGAAGCTGGTCGCCGAGCTGAACACGACGACGATCTACGTCACCCACGATCAGATCGAGGCCCTCAGCCTCGGCGACCGCGTCGCCGTGATGCGGGAGGGGCGGGTCGTCCAGCACGGCACGCCGATGGCGGTCTACGACCGCCCCGCGACCTCCTTCGTCGGAAGCTTCATCGGCTCGCCGCCGATGAACTTTCTGCGCGGCCGGGTCGAGGGGCAGAACGGCGACCTCCGCGTCCGCCTCGGCGAGCACGCCCTGGCGGCGCCGGCCGCACTTGCCGGTCACGCCGGCCGGGAGGTGCTGCTCGGCATCCGGGCCGAGAACATCGAGGCCGAGACGACGGTGGTACCGGACGCGATCTCCGCCCGGACCGAGGTCGTCGAGCCGCTCGGCTCCCACCTCCTGCTGACCGCCGTCGTCGGCGACCAGCGCCTCAAGCTCCAGACCCGGACCGACTTCCCGGCTGCCCCGGACGCCCCCCTCTGGCTCCGCCCGGAGCCGGACAAACTCCGATGGTACGACCCCGAGACGAGCCAGGAGATCGCCGCCGGCTAGTTCGGTCGCCGTCCGGCATCCTGAAGCGTTCGGGATGGACGAACGGGCGCCACGCGGCCGGGCGCGGTCACGGGCGGTGCGATAACGAGGACGGCGTCGCACCGAGGCGGACGAGGATGCAGCCAGGTTGGGCGAGATGGGAACGAAGCTCAACGAGGTGGAATGGGCGACGGGTCTCCGGAGCGTCCTCGACCGGGTGCGGCGGGGCGCCCGGCCTCGCCGTCCTCCGGCCGGATTGGTAGAGTTTGGACCGTGGCCGACGATCCCCGGGAGCTGTCTTTCCATGCAAACCCTCCTCCGCCGCCCGATGCTTGCCGTCGCCGACAGCGCGCCGGTCGAAGGCCTGATCCGGCGCTCCGGCTTCTCGCGGGGGCTCGTCCGTCGCTTCGTCGCCGGCGAGACGCTGGACGAGGCGCTGGCTGCCGTCCGCGGCATCGCCGGCCAGGGGATGACGGTCACGCTCGACCAGCTCGGCGAGAACGTCGCCAGCGCCGAGGCGGCGCGGGCCGCGGTCGGCTCCTACGTCCGGATCCTGGAGCGGATGGCCGGCGACGGGCTGGAGCCGAACATCTCGGTCAAGCTGACGATGCTCGGCCTCGACCTCGGGGACGACCTGGCCGCGGAGAACGCGGTCCCGATCCTGGAAGCGGCGCGGCGCGTCGGCGGCTTTGTCCGGGTCGACATGGAAGGCTCGGCCTACACGGGGCGGACGCTGGCAATCGTCGAGGCGCTCCACGACCGCTTCCCGGACGAGGTCGGCACCGTGATCCAGAGCTACCTGCGGCGCTCGGCGGATGACGTCGAGCGGCTGATCGGGCGCGGCATGCGGCTCCGCCTCGTCAAAGGGGCGTACGCCGAGCCGGCGGATGTCGCCTTCCAGGGCAAGGTCGAGGTCGATGCCGCCTACGCCCGCCTGATGGTCCGCCTCCTCGACGCCGGCCGCTACCCCGCGATCGCCACCCACGACCCGGCGCTGTTGGAAGCCGCCCGTCTCCACGTTCGGCGGGAGGTCATCCCCTTCGACCGCTTCGAGTTCCAGATGCTCTACGGCGTCCGCCGCGACGCCCAGGTGGCCCTGACGAGGGAGGGATACCGGATGCGGGTCTACGTCCCCTACGGGACGGAGTGGTACCCCTATTTCACCCGCCGCATCGCCGAGCGGCCCGCCAACGCCCTCTTCGTGCTGCGCCAACTGGTCGGTGGTTAGCGGCGCGGGGGGGCCATCGTGAGCGACGCCCACCGGCCGGGCGGGACGCCGCCCGAGGGGACGCCCCCTCCCGGCGGCGATCCCGCCCTGGACCGCTTCTGGGAGGCGATCCGGCGCCTGCCCCGCTATCTCGTCCTCGGCGTCGGCCTGGCACGGGACGAGCGGGTGCCGCGGCGGGCGAAAACCTCCGTGCTGCTTGGCGGCGCCTACGCCGTCTCCCCGATCGACCTGGTGCCGGGGATCGTCCCGGTCGCCGGGCAGCTCGACGACCTCGCCGTGCTGCTGCTGACGCTGCGTCGGGCGATCCGCGCCTGCCCGCCGCCCCTCGCCGCCGAGCACCTCGGTCGGGCCGGCGTCACGGAGGCCGATCTCGACCGCGATCTCGCCACCTGTCGCCTGACCGCCCGCTGGCTGGCGGCTCGCGGGCTCCGCCTCGGCCGCCGCCTGACCTCCGCCGTCGGCCACCGTCTCTGGGCGACCATCGAAGCCCGCTCCCGCATGAGCTAACGCGGGAACCGTCCGTCCGTCGCCCCGCCCGCCCCCTTCGAAACGCGGGCGCCGCGTGCCCGCCGTGGCCGCGGGGTTAACCTCAGGTATACTTCCCGTGGGCCGGACTGTAGCGCAGGCGCGCGACCCGGCACCGGGGACCGGTCCGCCGGTCCGTCACGCCTCGCGGTCGCTGCCCGCTTCGGGCCCATCCGGCGCCGGTCTCGGCCGGCGGTCGGTCCGGGCTCCCATCCCCTTGGGGGAAGCGGTCACCCACGCGAGAGGTTGCCCAGAGAGGGGTGGTTCGTCATGAGCCGCGAGCGACGCCGGCTCTTCCTCGAGGAAGAGCCAACGGCGGAGCCGGGGCGCTATGGGTGTCCGATGCTCGTTCGCACCCGCAATCTCCGGCCAAACACCGACCGGCCGGTGATGCGGTGCGCGCTCGGGTGGGCCTTGCACAACGAGCTGGAGGCGGCGCGCTGCGCCGCCGTCGATGCGGTCACGGATTGTTGGAAGATGCACCCAGAGCGGACCCCGGTCGTGGTCCTGCCGGCGGTCGCGGTCGGGAACGTCCCCGAGCACGAGTCGGCGCCCGTCAAGGTCGCCGGCGACTGATCGGCCCACCGGCCCACGCAGCCCGCCGTAACCGAACGAGACTGGACCGCCTCGGTAGCCACCGGGGCGGTTCGCTTTTGTCCGGGGGAGCGGAGGACTTTCCGCCGAGGGCGCCGGCGCGCTCAGTCCCGCGGTGCCCGCTCCCGGATGAGGGCCGCGACCGCCTCCGCCGGCTTTTGGCGCAGGTCGAGGGTCGGGTACTTCATGTCCGGGGGGATGTAGAGGTGGAAGGTGAACCGGATCGGCTCGATCCGCTCCTGCTCCGCCCACCAGCGGTAGAGCTCCGGCAGCCAGTCGAGGTCCCGGGCGCGGATGCGCCAGAGCGCGACCCCGGCCCCGCGCTCGTAGGTCAGCGCCTCGCCGAAGTAGACCGTCGCCGTCCCGCTCCCCTCGATGATCAGGCGGACATCGTCGTAGTGGCGGGGCGAGCCCTTCAGGGAGAAGCGCCACCCCTCGCCGGCCGCCTGGGCGGCCGACGTGTTCGCGGCGAGCGTGTTCTTCTCGTCCCAGGTCGGGCCGCTCGTCTTGGGCTTACGCCGCCCCAAGAGTGGGCTCATTCCCGCGTTTCCTCCACCCCGTCCCCGTCCGTCGCGTGCCGGCCGCGCCAACGGTGCAGTGTACCCAATCGCACGCACGGCGGATCGTTGCTCGGCCGCGGTCGGCCGCTCGACGCCCGCGGGCGTCGGTCTCCGGACCGGTCACGTCTGCGACCGGCTTCGGAGGGACGGGCGGCGGTGCGTCGAGGCTCGGGGCCGCCGGCGATCGGGGCCGGTCCGCGGCCCGCCCCAGGACACTCAGGACGCGGCAACCGGCAGGGAGGGACGTAGAATGGGCGCGGTTCGGTCATTTTCGACACGATCCCGGAAGGAGCGCGGCGTGACCGTTCCCCGTCTCGATCGCCTGATCCGGTCCCTCGTCGTGGCGATCGCCAAGGGGGCCAAGGACGGCGCCCTCCTGCTGGCGCGGGGCGGCGGCCGGAGGGCGGGTTCGTAACGCCGCCCCCGCGGCGCTTCCTGTTAGAACGTCTTCGCCCCGTTCACCGGCAGCAGCACCGCGTAGATGGACGTGGTGGCGCAGACGAAGAGGCGGTTGCGCTTCGCGCCGCCGAAGACGACGTTCGCCACCCGCTCCGGGACCAGCACCTTGCCGATCAGCGTCCCGTCCGGGTCGTAGCAGTGGACGCCGTCGCCGGCGCTGGTCCAGACCCGCCCGGCGTCGTCGAGCCGGAAGCCGTCGAAGGCGCCGGAGGTCGGGGTCGCGAAGACCGCGCTGCCGGAGAGCGTGCCGTTCGCCGCCACGTCGAAGACGCGCATGTGGCGCGGCTTGCCGGTGTCGGAGACGTAGAGCCGGCGCTCGTCCGGCGAGAAGGCGATGCCGTTCGGGCGGTCGAAGTCGTCGGCGACGATGCGGCAGGCCCCCGTCGCGGGGTCGAGCCGGTAGACGTGGCAGGCACCGATCTCGCTCTCGGCCTTGTGCCCCTCGTAGTCGGAGTCGATCCCGTAGGCCGGGTCGGTGAACCAGACCGATCCGTCGGCGCGGACGACGACGTCGTTCGGGCTGTTGAAGCGCTTGCCGTCGTAGCGGTCGGCGAGGGTCGTGATCGAGCCGTCGTGCTCGGTCCGGCTGACGCGGCGGCCGCCGTGCTCGCAGCTCACCAGCCGGCCCTGACGGTCGACGGTGTTGCCGTTCGTGTGGCCGGCTGGCTGGCGCAGGACGCCCGTCTCCCCCGTCGCCTCGTCCCAGCGGAGGAGGCGGTCGTTCGGGATGTCGCTCCAGACGAGGGAGCGGAGCGCCGGGAAGTACGCCGGCCCCTCCGCCCAGCGGCACCCCTCGGTGAGCAGTTCGACGTGGGCGCTGGTCTTGACGCAGCCCGCGAACCGCTCGTCGAGGATCTCGAAGTCGCTCTCTGCCACGTCCCTGCCTCCCCGGCCCGCGCCGTGCGCGCCGCCGTCGACTGCCCGATCCCTGATCCTGCGGCCGGCACCCTATCACAGCCCGCCGGGGGCGACCGGGCGGCCGGCGCCGGCCCTACTCCTGCGCGAGGGGGGCGTGTCCCCGCCGCGCCACCCAGTCGTCGATCAGGCGGCGGGCGATGCTCAGCTTCGGCGGGACCCGCGGCAGGGTCCCGTGGGCGAACCACCCGGCCTCGGCCAGTTCCCGCTCGTCGAGCAGGATCTCGCCCTCGGCGTGGACCGTGTTGAAGCCGATCATCAGCGCGTGCGGGAACGGCCACGGCTGGCTGCCGAAGTAGCGGACCTCGCCCAGCGCCAAGCCGACCTCCTCCGCCACTTCCCGCCGCACCGCCTCCTCCAGCGACTCACCTGCCTCGACGAAGCCGGCGATGATCCCGTAGAAGCCGCCGCGGAAGCGGTGCCCCCGCGCCAGCAGAATCTCTTCGCCCCGCTCGATGAGGACGATCACGGCCGGCGAGAGGCGCGGGTAGGCGGTCAGGCCGCAGGCGGGGCAGCGCCGTGCCCGCTCCCCCGGCACCCCTTCCGTTGGCGTCGCGCAGCGCCCGCAGAACCGATGATCGCGGTCCCAGGCCACGATCTGGACCGCCCGCCCGGCGACGCCGTAGACCGTCTCCGGCAGCCGCGGGTGGAGGGCGCGCAGGCCCAGGAACGCCATCCCCGGCGACGGCCCGGTTTCGGCCGGCAGCTCCGCCGACCAGCAGGGGCGCCCGTCGAGCGTCCCCAGGTACTGCCGTCTGATGGGAGCGAGCCCCAGCTCCGCAAGATCGACCGGCGACGGGATGGCGGTCTCCCCCGCCGCCGACACGGCGACGAGGAGATCGTCCCCGCGGACGGCAAACCACCACGCCGGGCGGCCCGACGGGGGCGGCGGGTCGACCTCGGGCACGAAGGTTTGGCTCATCGGGCGCTCAACCACCGGCGTCCCCGGTCGCGATCCCCGGCGGAGGGCGACCGGCACGGGATGCGACAGCGGGGCCGGCGGCTCATCCGGTCGGTGCCCCACCCGTCCATGGTCGCACAGGGCGTCATGGGGCGCCGCCGATCGCGTTGGGCAATCTTCTTGCGACGGGAGAGGGCACGTGGCGCCGGCCGGCGAGGCAGGCGGGGGCGGACG
The DNA here is from genome assembly GCA_902806405.1 of uncultured Thermomicrobiales bacterium. Classification (GTDB taxonomy): domain Bacteria; phylum Chloroflexota; class Chloroflexia; order Thermomicrobiales; family UBA6265; genus CADCWL01. Next base: position 23,464 of record CADCWL010000130.1, read on the forward strand.
GAACGCGGTGGAGGAGAGACGATGAAGCTCCAGGGCAAAGCGGCGCTGATCACTGGTTCCGACAGCGGCATCGGCCGGGCGATTGCGACCACCTTTGCCCGCGAGGGGGCGGACGTTGTCGTCCACTATCTGGAGGACCAGCGCGGCGCCGAGCAAACCGCCCACGCCGCCGCCAGCCACGGCGTCCGCGCCGAGGTGCTCCAGGCCGACCTGAGCGACCCCCAGCAGGCGAACGCCCTCTTTGCCCAGGCCGTGGGCCGCCTCGGCCGGATCGACATCCTGGTCAACAACGCCGGCAAGGGCGCCGGCGCCGACTCCTCGCTCGATATCCCGCTCGACGCCTTCCTCGACGTGCTCCACGTCGACCTCGTCAGCCCCTGGGTGCTCTGCCAGGCCGCCGGCAAGGCAATGGTCGAGCGGGGAAGCGGTGCGATCGTCAACATCTCCAGCGTCCACGAGGAGATCTCTTCCCCCGGCAACGTTGCCTACGACGCGGCCAAGGGTGGCCTCCGGATGCTGATGCGGACGCTGGCGCTGGAGCTGGCACCCAAGGGGGTGCGGGTCAACAACATCGGCCCCGGCATGATCGCCACCCCGATGACGGTCGACCGCCTCCACGACCCCGAGCAGGCCGAGCAATCGCTCCAGCGCATCCCGATGCGCCGCGCCGGAGAGCCGCAGGAGATCGCCAACGTGGCCCTCTTCCTCGCCTCCGACGACGCGAGCTACGTCACCGGTTCCACCTTCTTCGCCGACGGCGGGTTGATGCGCAACGCCGGCGGGGCGTAGCGCGGTAGCGGTGACGGACGACGGCGGCTCCCGACCCTATGCGAAGCCGGCGCCTGTCGGGCTCTAAACGGTGTCCCTCGGGTGGCGTGGCGGTCCGCCAGCGGGCGCCGGCTGCACGCCGCCCCGAGGGCCGTCCGGCATATCCCGAGGGTCTATAATCCGCGGATTCTCGTCCCCGTTCTCTCCTCGGTCGGAGTCCCATGTCCGGAGACCTCCTCCTCCTCAACGGCCGCGTCCTGACGATGGACCCGGCCCGGCCCGAAGCGTCCGCCGTCGCCATCCGGCAGGGCCGGATCGTGGCCGTCGGGGGCGACGCCGAGACGCGGGCCGCTGCGGGGCCGGACGTGGAGACCGTCGATCTCCGCGGGCGGACGGCGACGCCGGGGTTGAACGACGCGCATGCTCACCCCATGGGCGTCGGTTTCGCGCTCGACGACCTCGACCTTGGGACGCCGCCGAACCGATCCGTCGTTGACCTGGTCGCGCTCGTCGCCGGAGAGGCGCGGCGACGAGCGCCGGGCGAGTGGATCCTGGGCCGCGGTTACGACCAGGCGCGCTTGACCGAGGGGCAGCACCCGACCAGCCACGACCTCGACCCCGTCGCCCCCGACCACCCGGCGCTGCTGCTCCGCTCCTGCCACCACATCGGCGTCGCCAACGGGCGGGCGCTGGCGCTGGCCGGCATCACCCGGGAGACGCCCGACCCGGACGGCGGCCGGATCGACCGCGACGAGCACGGGGAGCCGACCGGCGTCGTCCGCGAGGCGGCGCTCGGCCTGGTCCAGGACGCGGTCGGTGAGCCGAGCGAGGAGCGGATCGCCGTCGCCCTGGAGCGGGCTGGACGCGCGTTTCTGGAGCGGGGCGTCACCAGCACGACCGAGGCCGGGATTGACAGCCCGGGCCAGCTCGCGGCGTACCAGCGCCTTCACCGAGACGGACGCCTGCCGGTCCGGACCTACCTGATGATGATGCTCGACGAGACGCTCGGGCCGCTGGCGGAGCTCGGCCTGCGGACCGGCTTCGGCGACGATCGGCTGCGGATCGGCCCCGCCAAGCTCTTCGCCGACGGCAGCATCGGCGCCCGCACCGCCCGGATGCGGGCGCCGTACGTGGGGGAGACCGAGAACGTCGGGCTGTGGATGATGCCGCCGGAGGAGCTGCGGGCGAAGGTGCTGCGCGCGCACCGCGCCGGCTTCCAGGTCGGCATCCACGCCATCGGCGACGCCGCGATCGACCTCGTCCTCGATGCCTACGAGGCGGCGATGGCCGCCGACCCCCGGCCTGACCCCCGCCACCGAATCGAGCACTGCTCGATCGTCGACGAGGGGATCGTCCGCCGTATCGCCGCGCTCGGCGTGATCCCCGTTCCGGGCACCTCCTTCCTTCGCCACTTCCGTGATGCCTACGTCGACAATCTCGGCGAGGAGCGGCCGCGCCTCGCCTACGGTCTCGCCAACTTCGCTCGCCACGGCGTCCGCGCCGCCGCCAGCTCCGATGCCCCCGTCGTCCCCATCGACCCCCTCTCCGGCGTGCAGACCATGGTCACTCGGCGCGATGTCGAGGGGCGCCCGGTCTGGCCGGACGAGGCGGTGGGGCTGGACGACGCCCTCCGGGCCTACACCGTGAACGGCGCCTACGCCTCGTTCGAGGAGAGGACCAAGGGCACCCTCGCCCCCGGCATGCTCGGCGACGTGACGGTGTTCGAGACCGATCTGCGAGAGGTCCGGCCGGACGAGCTGGCCGCGGTCGCGGTCGACCTGACGATCCTCGACGGCCGCGTCGCCTTCGCCCGCGACTGACCCGACCGGGAGGTTCCCCGCCGATGCCCGCCGACCTTGTGCTCCTGAACGGCCCGATCCTGACCGTCGACGACGCCCGACCGCGCGCCGACGGGGTCGCCCTCCTCGGCAACCGTATTCTCCGGGTCGGCGACGCGGCGACGGTCCGCGCCGAGATCGGGCCGGGGACCCGGGTGGTCGACCTGGCCGGCCGCGCCCTGCTCCCCGGCTTCAACGACAACCACACCCACCCGATCAGCTACGGCGAGTCGCTGACGACGATCGATGCCCGGCCGACCGCGATCCCGACCCTCGCCGGGATCCAGGCGGCCTTCCGCGCCGCGGCCTCGGACGGCGACGACCGGCGCGCAC
>CADCWL010000131.1 GCA_902806405.1 uncultured Thermomicrobiales bacterium
CTGAGCCCCTCGTAGCGCTCGAGGTCGGGGACATCGAGGCGGCGGTAGTCGGCCCCGGTGGCGATCAGGACTGCCCTCGCCCTGACTGCGCGGTCGTCGTCAAGCCGCACCACGTGGCGGTCCTCGCCCGGTTCGAGTGCCAGGGCCCGATAGGGCGTGGCCGTGCGGGCGTTGAACTTGCGCGCCTGAGCGACGGCTCTGCTGGACAGCTCGGTTCCCGATATACCCGCGGGGAAGCCGAGGTAGTTCTCGATGCGGCGCGAGACGCTCGCCTGCCCGCCCAACCCGGTGCGCTCGACGACCAGGGTGTCGAGACCCTCCGACGCGGCGTAGACGGCGGCGCCCAGGCCGGCGGGCCCCGCTCCGATGATGAGCAGGTCGACATCCTCCTGCGGCTCGAGCTCGAGCCCGATCCCGAGCGCGCGTGACAGCTCGCCGTTCGTCGGACCGCGCAGCTCGCGGCCGCCGGGCACACGGATGAGCGGAACCTCGTCAGGTGCGAGTCTCGACAGCAGCCGCGCCGCCTCGTCGTCGCTGTCTGGGTCGCGCCAGGTGAACGCGATTCCCAGCCGCCGCGCGAAGTCCAGGATCCTGCGCGTGTCCGTGCCCTGGCGCGTCCCAATGACCTCCACGCCGACGCCCGGCACCTGCTGCAGCGCTTCCCGACGCGCGATGAACGTCGATAGGAGGAGGTCCGACAGCGGTCCGTCCTCGGACATGAGCTCGCGCAGGGCGGCAGACTCCACCGCGACGTAGCGCAGCTGCCGCGAGGCGACCGCGGTGGCGAACACGGTCTGACCCGACAGGAGGTCCATCTCGCCGAGGAAGGCCAGCGGGCCGTAGCGGGCGACCTCACGCCCGTTGACGTCGGACACCGACACCTCACCTTCGATGACGGCGATCAGCGGGTAGCTCGCATCACCGACCCTGAACAGCACCTCGCCTGCCGCGGCGGTGCGCTCCTCGCCGGTTGCCGCCAGTGTGGCCAGTTGGGCCCGGGACAGGGTGGCGCTGCTCGGTTCCGTCATCATGTGGGTCTGCCCGGTCGGCGCAACCGTCAGGCCCTGCTCGCCGCATTCGCCGAGAACCGCGACTGCGCACCGCCGTCCTCTTCATCGGCCGCGACGGGAACGCGCTCTCGCCCCTTGTCTCACGGCCGCCGGGAACTTTCCAGCCGACGCCATTTGACGCGCACGCGCTAAGCTGAGAGACTTCTCCACTTCTTGCGGCCGACACGCACACGCCCTGCAGAGCCACCGGAGCCTCCGAACGCACTCCAGCGAAACATGCCCAAGGTCAGATCCCATGAGTCGTCGATCCCGGAGCTGCCCCTGGCGCCGGGGTCGCGTCGTCGAAGCCCGGCTGGACGGACGTGTCGGCCGACGCCGGCCGGCCGGGACGGTCACGGCGCGCAGCTTCACGGGCGTCCGATCCTCCGCGCCAACGACGGTCAGCGTTGACGGAGGCTGACGGAAATCTGGATCCTCGTCTTCTGCGGCCGTTCGTCGTGCTGGCCGAAGACCTCCACTTCGGCCGGGCGGCAGAGCGGTTGCACCTCGCGCAGCCCGCGCTGTCTCAGCAGATCCGCCGTCTCGAGCGACAGGTCGGGGTGGAGCTCTACGCGCGCAGCAGTCGTGTCGTCGACCTGACCGACGCCGGCCGCGCCATGGTCGAGCCGGCGCGGGCAGCGCTCCGGGCCGTCGCGCAGGCAGAGCGCGCGGCGCGGGAGGCGGCGAGAACGGCGCTGCACCAAGTGCGAGTGGGTGTCGAGATGAGCCTGGAGGACATGGTGCCGACGGTCCTGGCCCACGCGACCGAGCACACGAGGATCGCGCTTTGGCTCTCGCGAATGCACGAGGCGCACGGCCACGAGGCGCTCGCCGCCTCGCAGATCGATGCCTTCATCGGGTTCCTTCCACCGGCCGACGACTCCCAGACACCGCGGGTGCGAACGATGGACATCCCGCTCGCGGCGGTCGTCCGCCCGGACCATGTGCTCGCCCGCCGCCCAACGGTCTCGCTGACCGCCTTCCGTCAATCGCCGATCGCGATCTTCGGTCGGCAGCAGTCGCCCCGTCTCTTCGATCGCTTCGTTGATGTGCTGTCCGAGGGGAGAGGTCGCGAGGCCCTCTCCCTCCGCGAACTCGCCGCTACGGGGAGCGGGACGCAGGGGGCGATCCTGGCCGAAGTGGGGATGGGCGACGCCGTCAGCTTCGGGACGTCGGCGACGCTGGCGGCAACCGCGCGGCACCTCCGCAGTCTGCCCTTCGATCCGCCCCTCTTCGTGCCGGTGTACATCTCCTGGCATGCTGAGCGCTCGGTCGCCGTCGACGATCTGGTTGGCGGCCTTGCGCGAGAACCGTGACACGCTCGGCGACGTCCCACGCCTCGCCGCGGCCAAGCGCCGCGAGCCGCAGCCCGCTCTATCCGATCCGTCGGCAGCGCCAGAGCACGGCACCGTGCTCGATCGCGTTGGAGCATTGAGAATGCTTGCTCACGGAGTGTCATGGCGCGATTCTTGTTCGCCCATCGCTACCTCGCCCCCCGATCAGCCGTCCGATCTGCTCGGGATCCGGTGGCTGGCCCGGGAGGGCGCGTCGGCGTCCGGTCGCGATGCCGTCGAGGACGACGGCCAGGTAGCGGCGCCACAGGTCGGGGTCCTCGTCACGGCACGCGGCCATGACTGCGTTGAGCATCTCCACGATGATTGGGAAGTCGGTTGGTCCGATGTCAGCGCGCAGCCGTCCGGCGGTGTGCGCCCGCGCGACGAGCCGCGTGATGACCGGCTCGATCTGGCTCTGAGCGCGTCGGGCGAGGTCGGTGCCCCCGCGATGGCCGATGAGCAGTTCGCGCAGTCCGCGGTTCGCGGCCTGCTGCTCGAACATGCGAAACATGAACTGGCGGATCGCGGACCACGGATCCTCCAGCTCCCCGGCGGTCTCCGCCGTGGCGACCAGCACCTCGAGTTCCTCGTAGAACAGCTCGTCGAACAGCGCCTCGCGCGTCGGGAAGCGCCGGTAGACTGTGCCGACCCCGACGTGGGCCGCCTTGGCGATCTCGTCGTGGCTGATGTCGAGACCATGGTCCTGGATCAGGGCCCGCGCCGCGTCGAGGATTCGCGCCCGGTTGCGTTCGGCGTCTTTGCGCAGTTGCGGCCGCTGGCCCGTTCCCACGTCGTCCGACACGACGCGAGGGTACTGGTGCGGGCATCCTGCACACCGCCCGCGTGCCCACCACGCGTCGCTGCAGCGCAGCCGATACGCGGCGGCGGCGACGGCAACCAGGGCGTCGGCGAAGAGGACGGCGAACCCGGTCCAGGCTGCGCGTTGTCGGCGGCCCGGCTCCGCCGTAGAGCGCTTCGCCGGCGTTGAAGGGCACGGACTTCGTCACTGTCGCGCTCCTCCGGAGACTGGGCCCGATGGCGTCGGTCAAGTGCGCCGCCTGATCAGCGCACTCCGTGGAGGTCGGGTGTGGCCGTTGCTTGCTCATCGATTCGACCCGAGGCCTAGGAGACGGCGAGTGCTTTGGAGAAGGTTCGCTTGGATCCGCTCGGCGCTCATGCCCCACCGCTCGCGCTGGCCGTAGTAGAGCGCCGGTGTGAGCGGCGCGAGTAGCAGGTCCGCCAGCCATTCGGCGTCGAGGTCGGGACTTACCTCGCGTAGCAGCACGGTGGCATGCAGCCGCCAGGCCTGGTAGGAGCCGAATCCGTAGCGTCCGAGCCGAGTGGTGGCCTGTCCGGCCGCGAGCGCCTCGGCGTTGGCTTCTGTGAGCCGGCACAGCGCCTGTAGGAACGCTTCGAGGCGTTCAGCCGCAGGAGCGCCTGGTCCCAGGGGGGGCGGTCCTCTCAAGAGATCGTCCTGTAGCGCGCGCTCCTGCTCGCCGACGACCGCAGCGATCAAGGTGGCCTTGTCCCCGAAGCGCCGGTACAGCGTGCCGATGCCGACACCGGCGCGCGCGGCGATCTCACGCATGTCGGCGCCATCGATCCCGCGGGAGCGCAAGAGCTCATCGGCTGCCTTGAGGATCGCCGCCTCGTTCAGGGCGGCCGCGCGTCGCTGTGGTTGCCAGCCGCTCGTCGACGGCACGGCGGGGTCCTCGAAGGAGCCGCCAGGCGGCGGAGTGCCAGCGGCGTTCGGAGAGGAGCGCAAGGGAGGTGGCATGGAACCGTGCCGAAGGATAGGGAACACGGTTCCGTCACCTGCTACGGTCACGGAACGGCGTTCCGCAAAGGGCGGCGACCGCACCCCGACACCCGTCGGTTGCAAGACGACCGCAGACCGGGCCGAGTCACTCGGAGGAGGAGCTTCATGTCCGTTGCCACCACCATGAACGCGGTAAGTGTCTGGACCCCCACGGCACGCATGCGGGGCGAGAAGGACGCACGCCGTCCGAGCGTCCTCGGCTGGAACCCCGTAGGCGTCATGAGCCGCGGCGCCTGCGGCGTCCCGGACCAGGTGGGCGGTCTGGGCGGCCGACTGGGGCTGGTCTCGTGAGAGCGCCGATCACCCGCAGGCGCGCGCTGCTCGGTGCTGTCGGCTCAGCCCTCTCGGTCGCCGTCACCGCCTGCGGCGCGGACGGGGAGTCCGCAGCGCAGACCCAGCCCGAGGCCACCACGCTTCCTGCCACCCCGGGCGGCACGCTCGGCCTCGGCATCGTCGGCCTGTTTGTCGCCGATCTGAATCGCTCGCTTGCCTTCTACCGACGCCTTGGCCTCGCCATCCCCGACGACGTCGACACCAGCGGCGGCGCGTTCCGGCTCAGGCAACCCAACGGGCAGATCTTCTTCTGGGAGACCTTCGCCTACACCCGCCGCGACTTCCCCGACTACCAGCCCGCCCGCGGCGACCGCAAGGTCTCGCTCGAGTTCGGCTTCGCCAGCCCGGAGGATCTCGACACGATGTACGAGACGCTGACAGCGGCCGGAGCCGGCGCCTACTTCAACCCCACCCAATGGGGCAGCGTGCGCTTCGCCGCCGTCGTAGACCCGGACGACAACCAGATCGGCCTGCGCTACCCGCTCGTCTCCTAGCACAACGCCAGCCCGCAGAGGGCAACAGCGACACCGCCGCCATGACCACTGCGCCCACGAGA
>CADCWL010000132.1 GCA_902806405.1 uncultured Thermomicrobiales bacterium
CGATCCCCGCCCCCCGGGTCCGGTTCCCGACGTTGGACCCCCGCCGGTAGCGTTCGAAGACGTGGGGGAGATCCTCCGGCGGGATCCCGACGCCCTCGTCGCGCACGGTCACCACCGCCCGCTCCGCTGCTTCCGGCGCCGCGCCGACGCCCTGTTCGCGCTCGCCTACGCTTTGGTGGCGGCCGAGCCAACGACCGACGCGCTTAGCAGACCTATGAGCGCCGGATCGACCGGAAGGGGGAAACGGTAGCGTGGGGGCGCGTCGCGTAGCGGAGCGTTGGAGCGGTCTACCGGGGACGAAGGCGGTCAGCTGCTGGTTCGTGTTCACGCCGATCGGGCGGCGCGCCACTCGGCCTGTTCGAGCAACAGGGTCACCGCCATCCCGATCGCGAGCGCCCAGAACGCCGGGCCAAACCCACCAAGCGACAACTCCGATGAGGCGACAACGAAGGCAAAGAGCGGGCCGAGCCGGAGCGGCCCCTTCACCATCTCGGTCAAAGCGTTGCTCAGGACGGAGATGAGTCCCAACCCCGCGACCGCGAAGAGCAGGGCAAGGGGAACCGCCGAGGGCAGTGCGCCGGCGACGCTGGCGGTGAGCGCGACTAGCAGCAGACCGCCTGAGGTGACATAGACCGACCAGTGGCGCTGGCGATGGGGGCCGGCGTCCGGTCCTGCCGTGAGGGGCGTCACGAAGTTGCCCAAGTTCACCGGCACGGGCGCGGCAAAGGCCGACAGCATCGTGCAAATTCCTGCCGCGGATGCGATCCCCGTCCAACCCGCGATCTCAGCCTTGACGCTCGACGTCGGTGGTCGCCTCGTCCTGGTCGGCCCAGCGCAGCACCACGCGATTGCGTACGCCACCTCCTAAAGTGGCTCCCGTCCACATAGCGGCGTTGAACAATTGGAGCGGCTTCTCGCTCCGCTCGCGCCGTTCCGCGAACCCTTCCCCGATTGAAGGGACAACCTCGTCGAACCCTAGTCGACGCCATCGCCCAACGCCGTGTTGCCCGCCTCGTTGGCCGAGTGACCGAGGCGGCCCGTCCCGCTTCAGCTGGGCGCGACAAAGGTCTGGATCTCCTCGGAGACGAGGAAGAGGGCGTCGGCGATCTTCGCCACGGCCGGCACCAGGCGGGCCTGCTCCTCGGGGTCCTCCCACGAGGTGAGGAACGCCTCGTGGGTCGGCCACCACGACTCGGTCACGAACCGGTACGGCGGCGCGTCCGATGCCGGGCGCTCCGGGCCGATCCGGGGTGTGCCGAGGACGCGGTAGAAGTCCGCCCGGACGACGCCCGGCCGGGCGACGTTCGCCGCGTGGTGCTCCCCGGTCCGCCAGCGAAGGAACGCCGCCTCGTCGGTCCCCGGCGGCAGGTTGTACAGCACCGTCACCTTGATCAAACGCCCCTCCCCCGCCGTCGCCCGCCGATCGTGGCCCGCGGGGATTGTAGGACGGCGGCGACCGGGTCGCCGGGGGGGCACCGGCGGGGGTCGGCGGGGAACCGGGGATCGGCGCGACGCGATCCCCGGTTCCCCGGCCACCGGCGCGATCGGCGCCCAGGTCGCGGTCGTCGCTCCCCGAAGCACCGGCACCACGGTCGACCGCGCGGCGACCGGGAGGTCGGGCGGGCGGGGCGGCCGTCGCCACCGGCGCGCCGGGAACCCGCTCCATTCGCTGGGCGGCGTCACCAGCGGGTGCCTTGATGCCGGCTCCGTCCATCCCGTCTCCGTCGCTTGAGGCCGGAAGCGTGACCGGCGTCCGAACGCGCCGGTTCGGGGTGGCGGCGTGGTGGGACCGGACGCCGGTCTACCGTGCTCGCGGCACGAGCCGCGCGAAGGCGCGGACCCAGCCGACCCTCCCGTCGTCGCCCCGCTCAAAGTCGACCCGGTCAAGAATCACCCCGCCGTCGGCGACGACAAAGCGGTCGCCGCCGTCAGGCTGGAGCGGGATCTCGCCGAACGGTCGGCCCCGGATCACGGCGTCGAGCACGAGGCCGCCCGCCGACGCGCGGACCCGACCACCGGCGGAGGCGTCGGGGAGCTCGTAGGTCCCCTCGTAGTCGGCCAGCCGCGTCCGTTCGATCGGCTGGGGCGAGAACGGCGGCTCCGCCAGCCCAAGGAAGCGGTCGAGCGCCAGGGCGACCAACTCGCTCGCCAACGCCTCGCCCGCGTTCGCGTTCGTCAGGACGGCGACGGCGAAGCCCCGCCCCGGCACCAGGGCAAAGGCCGATTGCTGGCCGTTGGTGCTGCCGCCGTGGCCGACGACGCGGGCGTCGCCGACCCGCCGCAGCAGCCAGGTCACGCCGACCCCGTCGAGCACGACGGAGCCGTCCCCGCCGCCCGGCCCGAGGGGCAGCCGCATCCGCCGCATCCCCCCCGTGCTCAGGAGCCGGGCGCCACCGGCCGGACCGTCGGCCGAGCCGCCACCCAGGTGGAAGCAGGCGTAGCGGAGTTGGTCCCGGATGCTGGCAAGGAGGCCGCCGGACGGGTTCACCGACCGCGGCAGGGCCCACGGCCCGATAACGGTCGGCTCCCCCTCCGGGGCGTCGTGGCCGACGGCGAAGGCGTCGGTCATGATCGCCTCGGCGAAGAAGCGGGTCCGCTCCAGCCCGAGCGGTGCCAGGACGAGGTCGGCGATGGCCGCCTCGTAGGTCCGTCCGGTGACGGCTTCGATGACCCGGCCGGCGACGGCGACCGCCGCGTTGTTGTAGCCGTAGAAGCGCCCGAACGGCGCCACCTGCGGCAGGTCTCACATCGCGACCACGGAGCGCGCCAGGGCGTCGTCGCCGTCGCCCGTCTCCTGCTCGAAGTCGCCGACCCAGCCGGCGGTGTGGGTCACCAGGTGGCGCAGGCGGACCTCCCGCGATGCCCCCGCGTCGGCGACCCGGAAGTCGGGCAGGTACGCCCGGACCGGCGCCTCCAGGTCGAGCGTCCCCGCTTCGACCAAGCGCATCATCGCCGTCCCGGTGTACGTCTTGGTCGTCGAGCCGATCGGGAAGAGGGTATCGGCGTCGACCGGCAGAGGGTGGTCCATGCTAGTGAAACCGAAGCCAGCGGTGTGCTCCTCCCCGTCCACGATAACGCCGAGGGCGACGCCGGGGATCTTCAACTCCGCCATGCGGGCGGGCGCGAGGGCACCGAGCTCGTCGAATCGCGCGGTCGAGCCGCCACAGATCGGGGTCGCCGGCGCGGCGAACGCCGAACGCGCCGGCCGGCCGAGCGGCGGCGCGGCGGTGGTGGTGGCGGCCAGCGAGGCCCGGAGCAAATCGCGCCGGGACAGACGGGAACGATCGGGGAAGGGCACGGCGGTGGTTCCTTTCGTCTCATGGTCGTCGGCCCCCATCCGGGGCACGCCGCCATGGTTCGCCCCGGAGCCTCCGCCGCCGATCCGGCAGACCGCCGTTTCCGGGGTGGGGGTAACCCTACCGAGCCGTCAGGGCGCTCGGTGGGGGTAGCACGGGTCGGGGTGCCGAGCCCGCTGGGCAGGCTTGCCGACCCGACGCCCCCTCCACCCCGGGAACTCGGTCCCGAACGGAGCGACGTTCGGTGCAACGCGGTTCGTTCGGGGCAGCGGGTCGGCAACCGGCCATCGGCAAGGGGGACGTGCGATGACGGCCGGCTCCCACCTCGAGGCCATCGCCGGGGACCGGGACCGCTGTCCCCTACAGCCTGGTATGCACTTTTTCTGGGCCTGTAGACTGGGGGCACGGAGACACCACCCCGCGAGGCGTATCCCGCGGAGGAAGCGACCGCGATGTCCGAGAGCCTGGTCGAGCTGTTCAGACACAACGCCTGGGCGAACCAGCGCCTGTTCGATGCCTGCGAGGGGCTGAGCGACGCGCAGTTGGACGCGACGATCGTTGGCACCTTCGGCAGCATCCGTGACACCCTCGTGCACATCGTCGGCGCACAGGAGCGTTATATCGCGGCACTGGCCGAGGCGGGGCCGGTCAGCGTGAGCCGCGAGCGGGCCCCGTTCCTCGGCCTCGCCGAGCTGCGCGACGGCGCGCGCACGAGCGGCGAAGCGCTGGTCGATTTAGCCGCTCAAGCCCGGTCTGGGGCAACCGTGACGACGACGTGGCGTGGCGAGGGATACACGCTGCCGGTCTGGCTGCTCCTGGTCCAGGCCATCAACCACGCCACCGAGCACCGCGCGCACGTTTCCGCGATCCTCACCCAGCAGGGCATCGCACCGCCCAGCATGGACGGCTGGACATATCACGAAGCTCGCTTTAACGGGGATTGGAGCCTGTTATGGGCTTGGTAGGCCTGTGGGATGGAAACGAAGGATGCCCGCATGCTGTACCCGGCCGAAGTGACCGATGAGGAGTGGGCGGTCGTCGCCCCGTTTCCGACGTTGATAGATGCTGAAGCCCCCAGTCCCGCCATGACCTGCGCGAGGTCGTCAACGCGCTGCCGGGGATCGTGCGAACCGGGGTGCAGTGGCGCCTGTTGCCGACCACCGCTCCGCCGTGGGCGGCGGTCTCCCAGCAGACACAGCGCTGGATGGCCGCCGGCGGCTTCGAACGGACGGTGCATGACTTGCGCGCGCTCGGGTGCTGGGCGGCGGGGCGGGCCGATGCGCCTTCGGCGATGATCCTCGACGCACGGACCGTGCAACCCACCGCAAGGGCAGGAAGATGCACGCGGCCATCTGGTGGCGCTGCGCGTCACTCCTGCGAACGAGCGAGAGCGGGACCCTGTCGCCCTCCTGGCCGCCGCGGTGCAGGAGGCGGCCGGCGAGACCGTGAAGGTCGCCCTTGTGGACCAGGGCTAGACCGGGGACGAGCCCGCCCAAGGGGCCGCGGCCCACGGCATTCGGCTGCAGGTCATCAAGTCGCCCGACGCCTAACGCGGGTTCGTGCCGCTGCCCCGGCGCTGGGTGGCAGAGCGCGGTTTTGCCCGGGTCGCGTGCGCCCGCTGGCTGATGCGGGACGACGAACGGTTGCCAGAAACAGTCGCCGGGCCGCATTTCATCGCCTTTGCCCGCCCGCTGCTGGGTCGCTTGCTCACCGTTGCCGTGCAAGGTCCATAACGGGTTCGAGAGTTCTCGGTCGTCTCCGATCGCTTCGCGGCGGACGCCGGGGAGACATTCGTGGCCGTTGACCGCATATTCGGCTGTCGCGGCAAGATCGTCGCCGACGTCGGCGCGGACACGGGCCGGTCACCCTCCGATTTGGCACGGGTCGCCAGCGTTGTCGTCGGCCCCGAGCCGTGGAGCCCGATGCGGACGTTTGCCGCCCGGAAGCTCGGTCCGCTCGGCTCGCGGAACGTCGCCTTCGGCAAGGGAGTGGTGGAGCGGATCCCCTTCCCGCCGAACTCGGCCGACGCCGTCGTCGGCTCTGCGGGCTTCCCGTTCTGGTTCGCCCACGCCGGCGAGCGGGGACGCCGGCGGGGCGAACGGTTCTTGGCCGACCGCGAGCGCATCGTGCGGTCCGGCGGCCACGTCGTCGTCGACGGCGCGCCAGGGTGAGAGATGGCGGCCCGACCCCGATCCTCCGGCCGACCGGCGAACCGCCGGAGCGAGTCCACGACCGGATCGGCGAGCGCTTCGACACCTTGGCGGCCCCCCTCGGCTTCGACCACGAGGACGTCGTCGTGGACGGCGACGACGGGTCGATCCGGGAAGTGGCTAGGCCCTACGGGCTCATCGACGGCCGCACGGCCATCGACGACCTTAGCGCCAACAACCGTGGCTCGATCCGGAGGAAGGAGCGGATCCACGACCGCCGGGTCGACGGTCCCGACCGAGGGGTGTCCACCGGCGCTCGATCCGCCGAGGCACCCTGGCCCCCGACTGCTATCCGCTATCCGCTAGCCCCGCAGGTACGTCAGCACCGCCAGCACCCGGCGGTGGTCGGTCTCGGTCTCCTGAAGGCCGAGCTTGGCGAAGATGTTGGTGACGTGCTTCTCGACGGTGCCGGGGTTGACGAAGAGGCGGTCGGCGACCGCGGCGTTGGTCCGCCCCTCGGCCATCAGGCCCAGCACCTCCCGCTCCCGCGCCGTCAGCGCGTCGAGGCGGTCGCCGCGGCGGCGGCGGGCGAGCAGCTGGGCGACGACCTCCGGGTCGAGCACCGTCTCCCCCGCCGCCACCCGGCGCACGGCGGCGACGAAGTCGGCGACGTCGGCGACCCGGTCCTTGAGCAGGTAACCGACCCCCTCCGCGCCGGAGTCGAGCAGCTCGCCCGCGTAGCGCTCCTCGACGTACTGTGAAAGGACGAGGACGGGACTCCCGGGCACGCGCCCCCGGGCCGCGATCGCGGCCCGCAGCCCCTCGTCGCGGAACCCCGGCGGCATCCGGACGTCGACGATCGAAACGTCCGGCCGATGGGTCCCGATCGCCTCGACGAGCGCCGGCCCGTCCCCGACCCGCGCCACCACCTCGCCCCCGGCGTCGGTCAGGAGGCGGGCGATCCCCTCCCGCAGCAGCACCGAATCCTCGGCGATCACGACCCGCACGCGCTTCCCCCGACTCGCCTCCGGCTGAGGGGGCCACGATACGCGGAGTCGGGAGCCGGAGGCCAGAGGACGGAGCGTGGCGGGAGGATGGCAGCGCATGGGACGAGGCCGGCGGGACGGACCCGTTTGCGGGCCGAACGGCGCGCCGCCATCATCCCGATCTCCGAAAGATCTCTCCATCGCAGCCTGGGCGGGGGCTGAGACCGCACGTTCGCCGGGATGACGGACGAACGCCGTCCGGCCTGCCCGCTTCCCGCTCCCCCTGGGGGGCTACGCCACCGGGATCTCCGCCCGCACCGTCGTCGGCCCGCCCGCCGGGCTCTCCACGGTCAGGCGGCCGTCGAGGGCGGCGACCCGATCGCGGAGGCCGGCAAGGCCCGTCCCGCCGCCGGCGATCGCGCCGCCGTCGCCGTCGTCGACGACCTCGACGATCAGCCACCCGTCGACGCACCGACCCAGCACACGCGCCTCGGTCGCGTTGGCGTGCTTGGCGACGTTGGTCAGCGCCTCGACGACGACGAAGTAGGCCGCCGCCTCGACCGCCTCCGGCAGCCGCCCTTCGAGCCGGACGGAGACGCGGACCGGAACCGGCGAGCGGCCGGCGATCGCCGAGATCGCGGCGTCCAGGCCCCGGTCCGTCAGAACGGCCGGGTGGATGCCGCGGACCAGGTCGCGCAGCTCGGCGAGGACGCGCTTGGCCTCCTCGTGGGACGAGGCGACCAGCGTCCGCGCCCCCTCCGGGTCGCTCAGCAGCTTCTCCTTGGCCATCCCCAGATCCATCGCCAGCGCCACCAGCCGCTGCTGCGCGCCGTCGTGCAGGTCGCGCTCGATCCGCTGCCGCTCCAGGAGCTGCGCCTCGACCGCGCCCGACCGACTCCGGGTCAGGACGTCGACCCGCTCCGTCAGCGCCGCGTTCCGGGACGGCCCGAGCAGCCAGCGGCCGAGCAGGAGGTGCCCCCGCGCCAACCCGATCACGGCCAAGGCGGCCGGCACCGCGATCGCCACCCCGAGGAGGGCGCCGAGGAGGGCTTCCGACAGGGTGTCGACGGTGACGCCGGGGCCGAGTTGTGGCCCGGTCCCCATCCAGTAGTAGGCGGGGAGGGCAACCAGCGACAGGGGAACCGAGACCGCCACGACCGCGACGACGAGCTCGGCGACGCCGAGCGGGAAGAGGAGCAGCAGGTAGGCGAGGTCGCGCCAGACGGCCGGGTCGCCGGCGCGCCGCCGGGCGGACCGGAGCGCCGAGCGGGCGGTCCACGGCCCCGGCAGGCGCGGCCGGTACGGCGACGGGATCGCCTCCCCGAAGAAGAGCCGCAGCCGCGCCCGCTCGGCCCGCGCGCCGCCGACCCAGAGCAGCATCGTCGCCGCCAGGATCGGCAGCCCGATCCAGACGAGGCTGAGCGAGGCGCCGACCGCGATCAGCGTCACCAGCGCGACGAACCAGAAGAGCCCGATCGGGAAGCTCAGCAGGAGGAAGCCGACCGACAGCCACGTCTCCCGCGCGCGGAGGAGCCGGAGGGCGCGGTCCAAGTCATCGGGGGCGACGCGATCGGCGGCGGCGGGAGCGGACATCGGGCGGCCCTTTCCGAGGACGGGTCGGCGCGCTCTGCGGCGACGACCCTACCTCCCGATTATAGGAACCGTCGCGCCCCCCCGAAGCGGGGCGAGCCGGAGCGTTCGGGGTAGGGTTATCCCCCAGGCATCGCCCACCGTCCCGCGCCGGGAGATCTCGCCGCCGAGGGGCCGGGCACTGCGCCGCTACCCCAGGACGGCGACCGCGATCGCGGCCGACACGTACGCCGCGTAGAGGCCGACCAGCAGCGCCCCCTCCGCCCGACCGAGCCCGCGCCGGGCCGCGAGCAGGGCGCAGAGCACGGCCGGCGCGGCGGCGGCGACCGGCAGGTGCAGCCGCCGCGTCGCCTCGTCCAGCGCCAGCGGCCGAACCAGCGCGATCAGCCCGGCGTTGAGCGCGGCGAAATGGACGACGGTGCCAAGGACGTTGCCCAGGCCCAGCTCCGCCCGCCCTCGCCGCGCCGGCACGACCAGCCGCGCCACCTCCTCCGCCTCGACCGCCGCCGCGAGGGCCGTGTTCCCGAGCAGCGTCTGGGAAATCCCGAACCGCCCGATCACCCCCCGCATCCCCTCCCCCAACAGCTCGCCGCCGACGGTGAGCAAGGCGAGACCGCCGAGCAGCCGGGGGAGCGGGAAGCGCAGCCGGCCGCTCTCCCCCTCGTCGGCGGGCGCGGTGACGCCGCCGCCGGCGCGGGCCAGCCCGACCAGCGCGACGCCGAACCACCCCACCAGGAGCGCTCCGTCCGGCCGCGAGAGGCGGCCGTCGAGTCCGAGTCCGAGCAGCGGCAGCGGCGCGACCGCCGTCCAGAGCAGCGCCGGCCGCGGCAGACCGACCCGCACCGGCGCGATGAGGGCCCCGAGCCCGGCGACCGCCAACGCCAGGAAGGTCGTCCCGCCCAGGAAGGTGCCGGCCGCCGCCCCCGCCAACCCGTTCGCGTTGGCCGCGATCCCCGCCGCCAGGTTCTCGACCTCGAACCCCGACAGCACGACGGCCAGCACGAACGGCGGCACCCCGAACCGGGCCCCCGCCGCCAGCAGCCCGTCGACGAACAGCTCCGCCGCCGCCATCACCAACACGACGCCGCCGACCAGCAGCCCGACCGAGACGAGCACGGAGCCGTCCAATCGTGTCCCCCTCCGAACGCGTCGCCGACGGTCGGGCGTGCGACACCGGCGGGCGCTCACCGGGGGCCGTCTCCCCGTTGGCACCAGCCACCCGGTGCGACGCCACGCGCGCGACCGCGGCGCGGCCGTCCGACCCGGCGGGAAACCGGGGGCGGCCGCCCCCCTCGCCCCGAACCCACCGCCCCTAATGGCCGGATGAGGCGTCCGCCCGAGCGGGCAATACCCCGTCCATCGCGCCGCCGGAGGCGGTTGCTCGCGGCCTCGCCGGGGCCGCCGTTGCCCCCGCCTCCGGCGGGCGGTATCGTACCGGGCACGGCCGGCGCGCCGGGAACGGCGCGTGCGGCCGACGACGCGATGGGGAACGACTAGGGAAGGGCTGCCATGAGCGAGACGACCACCGCGCCGATCCCGCGCCGCCCGCTCGGCAAGACCGGCGAGCTCGTCTCGGCCCTCTGCCTCGGCGGCGCCCACATCGGCGGCAAGAAGACCCCGAGGGACGAGGGGATCCGGATCATCCAGGCCGCGATCGACGCCGGCATGGACTTCATGGACAACGCCTGGGAGTACAACGACGGCGAGTCCGAGCACCGCATGGGGGAGGCCCTCGCCCAGGGAGGCTACCGCGACCGCGCCTTCCTGATGACCAAGAACTGCGCCCACGACCGCAAAGCCGACCACTCGATGGTCAAGCTCGAGGAGAGCCTGCGTCGGCTGCGCACCGACCACCTCGACCTCTGGCAGATCCACGAGGTGAGCTGGCCGGACGACCCGGACCGGATCTTCGCCCCCGGCGGCGCCGCCGAGGCGATGCTCAAGGCCAAGGAGCAGGGCAAGGTCCGCTTCATCGGCTTCACCGGCCACAAGAGCCCCACCATCCACAAGCGGATGCTCGCCCAGGGCTTCCCGTGGGACACGCTCCAGATGCCGGTCAACGCCCTCGATGCCCACTATGAGAGCTTCGAGCGAGAGATCCTCCCGATCGCGGCGGCGCAGGGGATCGGCGTGATCGGGATGAAGAGCCTCGCCTCCGGCGACATCCTGAAAGGGACCGATCTGACCCCCCAGGAAGCGATCGGCTATGCGCTGAGCCTGCCCGTTTCCACCGTCTGCGTCGGCGTCGACTCGATGGCGGTCCTGGAGCAGAACCTCGCCATCGGCCGCGGCTTCGAACCGATCTCGGCCGCCGAGCGGGAGCGGATCCTCGCCATCACCGCCCCCCACGCCACCGCCGGCCGTTTCGAGCGGTTCAAGTCGTCCCACGACTTCGAGGGGACCGAGGCCCGCAGGGAGCACAACCTGCCCGACCGCGCCGCCGACTGACCGTCCCGTCGCGCAAGGATCGACCGTGGCCGTCGACCCGCTCGCTCCGTTCGCCGGACGGCACTACCTGAGCCTGGAAACGCTTCGGCGCGGCGGCGAGCCGGTGGCAACGCCCCTCTGGTTCGTCGCCGACGGGCCGGCCCTCTACGCCCGAACCTTCGCCGGCACCGGCAAGGTGCGCCGGCTGCGCCACGATCGCCGCGTGCGCGCCGTTCCGTGCGACCGCGAGGGCCGGCCGTCGGGGGACTGGTGCGGCGGCGAAGCCCGCATCGTCGATGGCGCCGAGGCGCGGCGCGCGGACCGCCTGCTGACCCGCCGGTACGGCCTGCGCAAGCGCCTGGCCGATCTCTGGTACGCGCGGCGCCTCGGACCGATCGTCGTGATCGCCATCGACCTCGATCCGCCCCTCGCTGGCGGCGAGCCCGGATGAGGCGCCCATCCGCTCGTCCCGGGCGGGCCGCCCCCCCGGCTCCGCCGTCGCCGTGGGCGGGCGTCGGCTTCGTGGTCGGCTCCGGCCTGGTGCTGACGGCAATCGGGCGGCTCATCGACCGCGGGGCGCTGCCCTGGCTCGTCCCGGGTGACTCCGCGGTCGAGGACGCGCTGCCCCTTCCCGCCCGGCGTCTGCTCGCGGTCTGGTTCGCGCTCGTCGCGCTGCTGGCCCTCGTCGCCCCGGCCGCCGCGCTCCTGGCCGGGGGGCGGGACCCGCGCATCCGCCGCGTCCTCCTCCCCTACGTCTCGGTGCTGGGCGCGCAGGCCGTCGTCGAACGTGTCGCGACGCGACGATTCTTCCCCCACATGAGCGTCCTCGTCGGCCTCGCCTACACCCTCTTCCGCCTCTGGCAGCTCCGCCGCGGCCGCGCGTACCTGCGGCATGCAGGGGGCGGTGCCGGCCCCGGTCTCCGTGCCACCAGACGGCTGGTCGCCGCCGGCTTGGCCTTCTGGACGCTCAACCTGATCTTCCTCGTCGGGGTGCTCTCCCGGCGCGTCGTTCGCCCCTTTCCAAATCGGCGCGGGGTATGATGTCGGCCCGAGGCGGGTCGGGGTCGCCGGTGGCCGATCGCGTGGGGCGAGGATGAGCGCGACGTCGACGCCGAGCCGATTCACCGTCGCGGCCCTCCACCGCTACCCGATCAAGTCCTGCGCCGGGGTCGCGCTCGAGGCGGCCGAGATCGACGCCCGGGGCGTTCGCCACGACCGGGAGTACGCGATCGTCGAGGCCGGCGACGGGCGGATGGTGACCCAGCGGGAGCGCCCCCGCCTGGCGCTCATCCGGCCCGTGATCGCCGCCGACGGCGCGCTGCGGGTCGACGCGCCGGGAATGCCGACGCTCGCCGTGACACCGGCGCGGACGGGGGAGGAGCGCGAGGTCGTGGTCTGGCGCGATCGCTGCCGCGCCGTCGATCAGGGGCCGGAGGCCGCGGCCTGGCTCGGCCGGTTTCTCGGGGTAGCGTGCCGCCTGCTGCGGATGGCCGACGACCACGTCCGCCGGGTCGACCCGATCTTTGCCGGGAGCGACCGCGATCAGGTCGGCTTCGCGGACGGCTACCCCGCGCTGCTGCTCTCCGAGGAGTCGCTCGCCGACCTTAACGGCCGCCTCGCTGCGCCGCTGCCGATGAACCGCTTCCGGCCGAACATCGTCGTCGCCGGCGGCGGGGTACCCTATCAGGAAGACGGCTGGCGCCGGGTCCGAATCGGGGAGGTCGCCTTCCGCGTCGCCAAGCCGTGCGCGCGCTGCGCGATCACCACCACCGACCAGGAGACAACGGCGCGCGGCACGGAGCCGCTGACGACCCTGGCCACCTACCGCCGGGGGGAGCGCGGCGTCCTCTTCGGCCAGAACCTGATCCACGATGGTCCGGGCACGATCCGGGTCGGCGATCGGGTGGAGGTGGAGAGCGAGACGTGACGCGGCGGCGGGGGGCGCGGGAAGGCAAACGCCCGCGCACTGTCCGCGCAAGGGCGCGGGGCACGTGACGGCGCGGACGGCCGTTGGGCCACGGTACGGAAGGGGGAACGATGTTCGTCGTCGCGGCACGGTACTACACCAAGGAGGGCACGGAGGAGCAGGTCGCGACCGTCCTCCAGGAGATGGTCCCGATCTCGAACGCGGAGCCGGGCTGCGCGCTCTACGTCGTCAACCGCGCGCTCGACGACCCGCGCCGGTTCCTCCTCTACGAGCAGTACCACGACCGCGCCGGCTACGAGGCGCACACCGAGACCGGCGCCTTCAAGGAGAAGATCCTCGGCACCGTCGTGCCGCTGCTGGAGAGCCGGGAGCGCGACTTCTTCGAGACCGTCGAGCCGGCGTAGCCGCCGTCCCGGCACCACCACCCCGGCCCCGGCCGGCCCGCGCGTCGGCGCTCCGGGCCGGGAGGAGACTCCCGACGCCGGCCAACACCGAGCGCCAGGAGAACCGCCAGGACCGCCGCGCGGACCGGGACGTCACGGAGGATTTCCGGGAGACCGCGCGGGCGGCCGAGCGCACCGCCAGGCAGGAGGTCCCGGCGGCGGATCGTGCCATGGAGCAGGGGGCGCGCCGGCGGACCGGGGCGCGGCCGGGGCGTCGCCCGCCGCGAGAGCAACGTCCCGGCTGCAAACGCGCCGCCCTCCTTCGACGGCGACTCCCCGCCGCCGATCCCCCAGGTCAGCGAGCACGATGCGTCCGCGCCCCCAGCCTGTGGGCGAAAAAGCCCGATCAATCTAGGAGAGCCCCTCGGAGCGTCGGGGCAGAACTCACCCCCTTCCGTCGTCGCCGCGTCGGGGCCGGCGGTTTGCCGCGGTGCCTGTGCCCACCGCGTTGCCGACCAGCCCCGCTCCCGCGTCACCGATCCCCGCCGCGTTGCCCACCGCCGTCCTCGACCGCGACGACGGCCTCCCCGTCGCCTGCCGGCCGAGTGGTGGCGGGGCTATCGGGAAGCGAACGGCGGGCGGCAGGAGGAACCGGCCCTTAGGGGCAACTAGGGTAAAAGTCACGACGGAGCCCACCCCCGCCCGCGGTATCGCGCCCGACTGTGAGATCGGGCGGGACGGATCACGTGCCCGCGGAAGGGCCCCGCCGCTCATCGGTCGATCAGACGCCGCGGGCGGGGACAATGGCCGGGAAGCTAAAGCCGTCTGCGCCCCCGCAGCGCGGAGGCGGCCAGGGCGAGGCCGGCGACGAGGGCGACCGCGCCGATCAACGTCCACTCCCCCCGGCCGTTCATCCCGCCGTCCTGGCCCAGCACGTCCAGCCCTTGCAGGATCCAGAGCCCGCCGAGCAGCGCCAGGATCACCCCGAGCGCCAGCCGTGCCGTCGGCCGTCCGAGCAGCATCGCCGTCCCTCCCCGTCTGCCGGCACCCGCCGCCCGAGCCCCGGTGCATCCGATCGCGCCGGGGCGGAGCATAGCAGGGGAGCGCCGCGCGTCAGCCCCCGGTCGGCGTCGCCCGCTCCGGTCGACGGTCGGCGGCGGGCGGGGGACCGATCGTCACCGGGGTGGCCGGCGGGCGCTCCGGGCCGCCCCCGAGCGCGGGCCGACGGGGACTTCCCCCGTGCGCCCGATGAACGACGACGGCCAACCGCTGCAGGACGGCGACCGCCCGCGCCTCGTCCGGCACGTCCTCCGCGAGCGCAACCAGCACGACCGGCCCGTCCGGGGCGTAGATGACCCCGGCGTCGTGGACGACCCCCGGCAGATTGCCGGTCTTGTGGGCGACCGCGGTCCCCTTCGGCAGGCGGGCCGGGAAGCGGTCGTCCACCTCCTGCCGGAGCAGGGTTTGGAGCATCCGGGCACTCGCCCGGCGGTCGACGACCTCGCCCCGGAGGAGCAAGCCGAAGAACGCCGCTGTCTCCCGCGGGGTCGTCACGTTGACCCAGCCGAGGGCAGCCGAGTCGAGCACGAATCGAGTCGCCCGGTCGGCCTCCCCCCGGCGGCCATCGGGGCCGGGTCTGGGCGGCCAGCCGGGGAGCGTCGTCGGGTCGCACGCCATCCGCGTCCGGTCGAGGCCGAGGTCGGCCGCGGTCCGGTTGACGGCGTCGATCCCGACCCGCTCGTAGAGCGCGACGGCGGCCTCGTTGCTCGATTCCTCGATCATCGCCCGCAGCGCGTCGGCGATCGTCACCTCGCCGGCGTTCTCGACGAGGATCGCCTCGTCGAGCCGCAGCTCCCCCGCCTGCTGCGCCGCCAGCACCGCCGCCATCACCGGCAGCTTGTAGAGGCTGGCCGCCACGAACGGCGCGTCGGCGTTCCGGCCGTAGAGCGTCTCCCCGGCGGCGGTCGCCACGACGACGCCGTACACGCCCGGCTCCCCGTCGAGTAGGGCGTCAATCTCCGCCGCCAGCGTCGGCGCCGGGACCGGGGCGGGGGTGCCCCGCCCCGGTCGGACCCCGGCCGCGGCGGGCGGCGACGTTACCGGCGGCCAGCGGTTCCCGCCCACGATGCCGGCGACTAGGACCCCCCCCGCCAGCAGCGACGCCGCCCGGGCGGCGCCCTGGAGCCAGCGGCGCGCCGTCCGCCCGAATCGCCCACGCCCGACCACCCACCGATCTGCGCGCGCCGCCCGCGCGTCGGACCCGATCCCCACGCCCACCCCCCTGTCGTTCCCACGCCCCGCCCGGGGTACCCGCCCCGCCCCCGCTCGGCATCCGAGTCGGTCCGCCATCGACCGCGTCCGGCGCGATCGCCGAGACACTCCTCGGCGCCAACCCGCGTCCCCGCCCCCTATCATGCACGCGCCCCGGAAGAACGCACGTAACCCGTGTTTGTCCCGCCGGGCGTCGCCGCAGGGACCAGCACTGCCCGGGGGTTCGTCTCGCGCCCGGCAGCGCCCTTCCGGTCCCCATTGGCCAATAATCCCGGCCTCGTCTGACAGGGCCCCGGACCGACGGAACGCCGCCGGGGTTGAGACCGGGAGCGACGCCGACCGACCCGGCGGTCGCTCGCCGCCCGGACCGCACGAGCCCGACGCCGGGTCTTGACCCGCCCCAGGACGGCCCCTAGACTCGACCCGGGGCGCCGCCGCGGGTCGGGCGCCCGGCCGTGCGGCCCCAGGACCGCGCCCCCGAGACCCGAACGGGAAGGAGCGACCGATGCCGAAGCCGACCACGATCCTTGTCCGCCCCGGCGCCGCCACGGCGGTCGGCCGGATCTTGGGCTAGCGGCTCCTCCCACCCCCGACGCCGGCGCGGCCGCCCCCCGGTCTGCCGGCCGGCCCGCACTCGGTAGGCGCCATCGCGGTCGATCGCGGCCCCCGGCCGCCCGATCGTTGATCGCTTATTCCCGGTCCTGACCCGCAGGATCACCCCCACCGCCAGCCCAGAATCGAAGGCCGGGTCCCGCCGTGTCGCGGCGCCCCGGGGTGTCCCCGAGATGGGTCGACCCCGGGCTTTGCCGTGGCGTCAGAATGGCCGAGAACCCGTCCGTTCCCTCCGCTCGCCGCGGCCCTCCCGCCGGCCGTCGTGCCGTGCCCGCCGTCCGGCGTCGCTCGGCGAGAAGACCGCGACCACGACCACCAACGAGCATCACCGGAAAGAGAGGAGCCGTCGATGACTGTGTCCTTCCGCCGTTGCCCCCCGTCCCCGAAGCGACGCGCCCGACCCACCGGAGGGGATCCCCCGTGCCACGCCTTCATCCCGACGACCTCGACCACCTCGCCACCGCCGAAGCCGCCGCCGCCGACCTCCGCCCGCGCCCGCGCCCCGGCCGCGGCGGCGACGACCGCCCGCGCACCCCGTCCGACCCGAGCCGGACGCGGATCAGGCCTCACGTCCGGGCGGACGGGCGGGAGTCGTTCAAGTGCGGCCGCTGCCGGGCCTTCGTCGGTCCGACGGTCTCCGGCGGCCAGCACCGCAACCACTGCCCACTCTGCCTCACCTCCCGCCACGTCGACCTCCGCCGGCCCGGCGACCGGGTCAGCCCCTGCCGGGCGCTGATGGCCCCGGTCGGCACCCTCTTCCGCGCGAAGGGGGAGCAAGTCGTCCTCCACCGCTGCAACGGCTGCGGCGTGGAGCGCACCAACCGCGTCGCCGCCGACGACGACCCGCTCGCCCTCCTCCGTCTGCCGCCGGCGCCGCCCCGTGCCGTCTGGCCGGAAGCGGCCGAGGAGGCGACCGCCTGACGAGGGGCGGAGGGGGCGGAGGGGCGGCGTGCGCGTCTCCGCCCCCTCGGTCCCTCCGCCCCCTCACACCTCCCCCCGCTTCGTAAGCAGCCGGGTCAGGCCGGCGGCGGCGAGGTAGGAGGGGGTGGCCCACTCCAGGTTCTCGAGGGCGTCGGGGCCAGCGTCGCCGAGCGCCGCCGCCACGTGGGCGTGGATGGCGGCGGTCAGCGCCGTCTGGTCGGCGCCGGCCCGCAGCTCGGCCAGCGCCAGCTCCCGCAGCGCCGCCAGGTTCGGCAACAGCCCGTCGAGGTGGGCCTCGACGTCGGCGAACGGCCCGCCGTGAGTCAGGCAGAGGCGGCGCGCCGCCAGCGCCCGCAGCCGCGCCACGCTGCCCGCCCACGCCTCCGGGTCGACCTCCGGCGGCGAGGCCGGGGGGCAGACGTAGCCGGTCCCCGCCATCCGCACCCCGCCGACGTCCCCCGTATAGACCGTCCCCCGCGCCGCGTCCCAGAAAGCGACGTGGTGCGAGGCGTGGCCGGGGGTGAAGAGCGCCGCCAGCGGCCGACCCGCGACCGACAGCGTCTCGCCGTCGGCGAGCGCGACCACCTGCTCGGCCGGGATCGACGCCACCTCGCCCCAGAGATCGTCCATCCGGTCGCCGTAGATCCGGCTCGCGCTCGCCACCAGCTTCGCCGGGTCGACCAGGTGCGGCGCGCCGACCGGGTGGGTGCGGACGACGAGCCCCGGCAGCTCCCGCGCGAGGACCCCGGCCGCGCCGGCGTGGTCGAGGTGGATGTGGGTCAGGAGCAGGCTCGTCAGCCGCGCCGGGTCGAACCCCGCGGCCCGGATGCCCGCCCGCAGCGCCGGCAGCGTCGTCGTCGGGCCGGACTCGATCAGCGTCAGGTCGCCGCCGACGTCCACCAGCAGGTACGCGGCGATCACCCCCCGCCGCCCCCGGAAGCCGAGGTCGATCTGCCAGACCCCCTCGTCGAGGGCGACCGCGTCACCCTCCGTCCCGTCCCGCCCCATACCGGCCCCGTCCGCCATCGCCCCCGCCCCTCGCCCGTCCGCGTCCGCTCACCGGACCGTCGACCGCCCGCAGGATACTCCGAGCCGGGTGCGCCGCCCCGCGGCCCGCCGCCGGGCGGCGCAGCCGGGCTGTCCGGACACTGCCGGCGGCGGCCGACCGGCCGGCGTTGACGGGGCGCAGCGACCCCGCTACCCTGTTGTCGCACGCTACCATACGCACTCGAGACGACGACGCGGGCACGGCGTGGGCGCCGGAGGAGGCGACGGATGGCGACCGAGGCCGATCTGCTCAGTGTCGCCGAGGCCGCACGCCGGCTTGAGCGATCGACCGAGCAGGTGCGCCGCTACCTGCGCGAGGGGCGGCTCGGCGGCCGCCGGATGGGCGGCCAGTGGTTCATCGAGGCCGCGACCCTCGACGCCTTCCTGGCCGCGCTGCGGGAGCGGTCCAGCTTCCTCGACCGCGTCCGGCCGAGCGACGAACGCGACCCGCTGGCGGCGGTCGTCGCGATCGGCGGCGGCGGCGGCAGCAACGTCGCCGACGGCAAGGACGCCTACCGCCGCGCCTTCTGGTGGCGGCGATGACGGTCAACCCCGAGCGCGAACGGGAGACGTCCTCGGACGCCTTCCTCGATCCCGACCGGGACGCGTCCCCGGACGGTGGCGCCTCGACCCTCCTCGCGGAATCGGTCGTCCCGGCCGAGACGGTCGACCCGGCGTCGCCGCCGGCCCCGGCCCGTCCGGTCGCCTTCGTCGACTCCTCGGCGCTGGTCGCCCTCGCCGACCGGGACGACGCTTCCCACGTCGCGGCCCTCGCCGCTTATCGGGAGCTCGTCGCCGCCGGCTACAAGCTCTTCACCACCAACTACGCCGTCGCCGAGACGTTCGACCTGCTCCAGACCGGCCTTGGCGTCGCAGCCGCCCGCCGCTGGTTGCGCGACGCCCGCCTCGCGGTCTACCACGCCGACGCCCAGGACGAGGCTCGGGCACGGCGGCTGGTGCTGCGCGCCAACGAGCGCCGCCCCCTCACCCTCTCCGACGCCGTCGGCCTTGCCGTCATGGACCGCCTCGGCGTCCACGACGCCTTCGCCGTCGACCAGCACTTTCTCGCCGAGACGAGCTGAGCCCGGCCGCCGTCGGCCGGAGCCGTCACGGGTGGAGCGGGGGCGATACTTAACCCCTCGCTGGCGGCGAACCCATGCCGACGGCGAGCACAGGGGGCATCCCGATAGCGCGGCCCCCTCTACCAACGGACGTCCGAACCACGTTTCGTCTCGGGACCGACGACGATGTCGCGATGGTGCGTCCCCCGGCGCCGCGCGAGCAGTTCGGGCTCGACGCGGACGACGTCGCGGCGATTCTCGGTCTTCGGTGGCGGAGGAGCCGTCTCCGAGGCATTGGACGCGAAGGCGTCCGATGCCGTAACGGTCGAGCCCGTGCCGAAAGCCATGGGCCTCCTCCGTGGTGACGTTGGGAAGAGCGAAGACGTCCGACGCTTCCTTGACAAGGAACGAGGCCAGTCCCAGGAGCGGGCCGCATCGACCCCGTGAGCGACGGGGCCGGGAGCGCCGCGGACGACGTCGTTGGACGGCTGGCTGGCCCGTCGCTCGCCATCGATCGTCCGCTCTGCCGCGACGGCTCGGGGCCGATCGACTCCTTCGCGGGGAATGATCCGGTCGCGTCCCTGCACCGTCCGTTGCGTCTCTCCCCGAACGTCGTGGTCGTCGTCTCAGCGATCTCGCGCACCGAACCGGCGAAGCGACCCGCGATGGCCGGTGACCGCCGGCAGGTGTCCGTGACCCCCGGTGCCCTGCTCGCGCTGCCGGTGCTCAGGGTCGTCGACCTCGGCCGACGGCATGCCGCCGAAACGGTCCACGTCCGCGGCGCGACCGGTCTCAGGCTGCCCGGCGCCGCGACCATCGCCGCGGCGCGCCTCGCCGGGGCGAGCGGCCCGGTCGGCAACGACCGCCGCTGGCGGGGCAAGCCGCTCGGCATCCCCTACCGCCACCTGGGCGACATCCCCGCGCTCCCGTGATCCCTGCGGCGGGTGCCGCCCCCGATCCGACCGGCCCCGCCGGCGCGCGCCTTCGCGAAGGCCGCCGCGGGCCTCCCGACGCGCCCCCAAGCCGCCGCCGCGAAGGCGGCGACCATCCCCAGCGTCGCGATCCCGCCGATCGCCAGCCCCAGCCGCAGCTCCACCGGCTCGTACCGCAGCTCCACCGTGTGCTCCCCGGCGGGGATCGACACCCCCCGCAGCGCGTGGTCGGTCGGCAGCACGTCGACCGGCGCGCCGTCGACGAAGGCGCGCCACCCCGACGCGTAGATCTCGCTGACGACGAGCAGCCCGGGCGCGGCGGCCCGTGCCGTGATCGTCAGCCGCTCCGGCTCGAAGCGCGTCACCCTCGCCCACTCGGTCGCCGCCGCCGCCGGGTCCACGGCACCCGTCGGCGGCGGGGTCCCCTCCACGAGCGCGGTGTGGCGCGGGTCGATGGCGCCGTCCGTCAGGAGTGGCAGCGCCCAACCGCGGCCGACCGTGCGGACGTCGTGGACGATCCAGGCGTGGGCCGGGGCCGGCTGCCGCTCGTAGACGGCGACCAGCCCGTTCCGGAAGACCTCCCGCCGGCCGGCGGTGAGGGCGACGACGTCGTCCCGCCAGGTCGGCAGGCTGGCGTCGACCACCACGTAGCGGACGGAGAGGAGGTCGAGCAGCGGGGAGCGGACCCCGGAAGGAAGGAGGTAGGCGATGTGGTAGTTGAGCGGCCCCCCGTTGAGCGCAGCGACGAACTCGGCGTAGCGGTCCAACTGGAGCGGATCGTAGCCCTGGATGTCGTAGAGACCGAGGAACATTGGTCGGCCATTGACCGGGAGCGCGCCGACGAACGGGTCGAAGCGGCGCCCCAGGTAGGCGTCGTACCGCGCCCAATCGCCCGGGTACCCGACGCCGCCGTAGCCGACCGAGCGGAACGGCCCGTCGGCGGCGAGCCGATTCTGGAGGAACTCCCCCGCCCCACCGGGGTCGCTCCGCGAGACATCGCGGGCGAGCGCGGGGAGGAGCGCCGGGTGCGGTTGCCAGGTCGGTGCCCAGAACGGGTCCCGCGGCCACCCCAGCCACGACCCCGAGAGCTCCAACCCGGTCGGCTGCGCAAAGGCGACCGCGAGCAGCAGCGCCGGCACCCAGCGCGTCACCCGGTCGGGCTTCCGGGGGCGGAGGCTGCCACGGGGCACGGCGACGACGGCCGCCAGGAGTGCCGTCGCCGCCGCCGCGGCGAGCAGCGGCGGCCAGCCGAGGAACGCCTCGACCCGTTGCAGGACCACGGCGGCCACCAGGAGCAGGGCGAGCGGCGCGACGACGAGCGGCAGGAGATGCCGCCGTCCCCGCCAGGCCGACAACCCCTCGACCGCCGCACCGGCCAGCAGTGCGGGGCCGATCGCGGCCAGCGCCGTCACCCGCCAGGCGTCGTGGTCGTGGAACTCCCGCCAGCGCGGGAGAAGAGAGAAAGGGAGGTGGATCGGCGTCGTCCCCAGCGCCAGCGTCAGCGAGACGACCGTCAGCCCGGCGAAGAAGGGGGCGGCGAAGCGCCGCCGCCCCTGGACCAGCGCCAGCGGCGCGAGGACGCTCGCCGCGCCGCCGAGCGCAACCGCCCGCCGGTGGTAGCCGGTCCCCTCCCCTAGGACCTGAACGAGCAGGTAGTCGAGCCGCCACGGCGGGTTCAGCACCCCGGAGGTCCCGAGCCGCCCGTACCCGTCGGCCAGGTTCGACTCCGCGCTGAACGCGAGCCGCGGCAGAACGCCCGCCGCCCCGAGCGCCAGCCCGGCGACGGAGACGGCGACGACGGTCGCGGCGCCGCCCGCCAGCCGCGCTCGCGCGCCGAGACCGGGCCGGGGCGGCGCCAGGACCGCCCGGTAGCCGGCGTAGGCGGCGGGGAGGAGGAGCGCGTAGAGCCAGCCCTCGCCCACCCACCCCGCGAGCATCTGGCTGACGGCGAGGCCGGCGACGAACCAGGAGGCGACGCGATCGCGCCGGGTTCCCGCGCGGACGGCCAGCTCGACGCCGAGCAGGGCGAGGGGGACCCACGTCCCGAACTGGCCGAAGATCAGGCAGCACTGGGTGTTCCAGTGAAGGAAGGGGCCGAACGCGTAGAGGACGGCGGCGACCAGCCCGGCCGGCGGCCCCATCCCCAGCACCCGAGCGAAGGCATAGGTCGAGAGCGCGGCGAGACCGAGCTGGACGGCGACCATCGCCTTGAAGGCGGCGACCGCCGGCAGGAGGGAGAAGGCGAGCATCGCCGGCAGGTAGGTCCAGCCCGACTCGGGGTCGCCGGCGAAGGGGGCGCCGGCGAAGAGGTGCGGGTTCCAGCCCGGCACCTCCAGGCCGCGCAGGCGCTCTCCGAGCTCCGCGTACCAGGGCAGGAAAAAGGTGTGGAGATCGAGCCGGGTCAGCCAGGCGTCGAAGGCGAAGCGGTTGCCGGCAACGAGGGCCGTCAGCCCTAGCAGGAGGGCGACCGCGCGCGCGTCCGCCGACCGAATCGTCGCCGCGGGACGCCCCCCCCCGAGCCAACCCTTGACGGTTCCCCGCCGCGGAACACGGGGGACGGCGGGGTGACGCCGCCGCCGGGACCGGCCCGGCGCGGGCGGCCGGGGGCGGATTCTCCGGGCGGGCGCCCACGGACCGGCCGGGGGTGACGATCGGGAGGCGTCCATCACCGCCAGGATCGCACGAATCGTTCGGGGCGGCGGCAGCCCGTCGTCACGGTGGCGACGCGGGCGGTCCCGGTGCCGGAGCAACGGTGCGAGGGCACGCCGGTTGCACCTCGGACCCGGTCGCCGGGCGCCCAGCGCCGACTTGACCCCGCCGTCCGCCGCCCGACCGAGGAGGAGCGCCGTGAGCGACGACGCCGAGACGATCCGCGCCGTGTTCCGCGACGCCGTCAACATGACGGCGAGGGGGCTGACCGCCTGGCTGGAGACCGAGAAGTCGAGGGCCGTCGGCCAGAAGGACAACGGCGGAGAGTCGACCGGCCACCGCTACGGCCGCCGCATCGTCGACTTCCTCGGGGTCAGGCAGGGCGACTTCACCGAGGACGACCTGGCCGACATGCGAACGGTGACCGGCTACGTCGACCGCCACCTCGCCCAGCGCCCCGACGGCGACGTCGCGACGACCCCGTGGCGGTACAGCCTGGTCTGATGGACGGAATGCTCGGAGCCCCTCAACGTTGATGCTGCGGTTCTCCAGTGAAGCCACACCGGTGCAAGGGCCGTTCTGAGCGCAGAGAGCGGTAAGACTGCATCAATCGCGGTCACGACCCCTGCAACAGCTCGTCCAACCTCCGCCGAAGCCCGTCGGCGTCCCCGATTGCCGAGACCTCGATATCACCGGCGACGACCCCCTGCCGCGCCTGCTCGACGGCGGCGACCACGTCGGGCGGGACGTTCTCCGGGAGGTCGAGCAGACGAACCCCCCCGTTCGCGACGTTCATGGTGTGGACCCTGCCGAAGGCGCCGGCCTCGATGTCGTCGAGCAGCTGTCCGTAGACCCCCGTGTAGTCAAAGAGCACCGACGTCAGCAGCACGTCGCCGTGCTCCTCCCGCTTGTCGCCGATCACGTCGATGAACAGAGCCGGGGCGGCGCCCTCCTCGAGCTCGGCGTTGTGCTCCTCGATCGCGTCGATCATGCCGAAGGAGGCGCCGTCGCCCATGCCGAAGACGATGTCCGCTCCGGCTGCGAGCTGCGCCTCGGTCTCCCGCTTTGCCCCCGCCGCGTCCTCGTAGGCGGCCTCGCCGATCACGGCGTAGAGCAGCTTGGCGTCGGTCCTGGCCGCCTTCAGTCCCTCCGCGAAGCCGACCGACATGTAGTTCCAGGTCGGCGGCTGTCCGGAGGCGACGATCCCGACGGTGCCGCTTGCGGTCGTCCGTCCGGCGAGCACCCCGGCCAGGTAGGCGGCCTCTTGCGCCTGTGTTTCGATGTCGGCGACCAACCCTGGCGTCGCGGCGTCCGGGTTCTCGATGACGGCGACGCGGACGCCTTCCTCCTCGGCGAACTCGGGGCAGACCGTCTGGTATCCGCTGGCGTGGCAGACGATGAGGTCGGCTCCCTGCTCGGCGAAGTCGCGCAGGGTCGGCGTGATGTCCTCGTAGCCGGCGTTGTCGGCGACGAGGACATCGACTCCGCGCTCCTCGCTGACCGCGCTGAGGTTGTCGACGGCCTGCTGGTCCCAACCCTGGTTGGCGCGGCTGGCCGGGGTGACGAGCGCAATCTGCTCCACCCGCTCCCCCCCGCCGGCGGGCGTCGCGTCCTGCGCAGACGCCGGGCGGAGCACCGCGAGCGCCACCCCGAGCAGGAGCACCACCGGGACAGAGAACCGGGATGCGCGGACGCTCCTCTGACCTTGACCCCTCACCGTTGTGCCCCCCGTCCCTCACTAAGCGAGAGCCCTCGCCCCGCTCCTCGTCCTCTTTGAAGAAGGTCGTGGGCGGTCCCGGCGGTCCCGATCGACCATTCCACCCTCTCTGACTACCGGTCTGTTCAATCCTCACATCTACGTTCGCGACCGAGTCCTTTTCCCTTGGAGGTGCGCGACTTGCCGTAAGCAGCCCGTCGGAGCACCCCCCCGGAAGGCCGGTGCTCCGGACCCCCGTCAGTGCTCCCATGGCCGCCTCGCCCCAGGCCCCTTATCGGCGGCCCCGTGCATACGGTACCCCGAGCGCCGCCGGCAGCGCCGTCCGTCCGGCCAGGACCACCAGCGCAACGAGGATGCCGAGGTAGGGGACCATCGTCAGGAAGTCCGGCTGGATGTCGACCCCGGCGATCGGAAGCCCGGTCTTCAGGGCGCGCAGGAGGCCGAAGACGAGCGCACCGGCGGCGATGCGGTACGGACTCCAGCGGCCGAGCATGGCGAGCGCGAGGGCGATGAACCCCTGGCCGACGGTGACGCCCGGTTCGAAGAAGCTGAGATCGCCGAGGCAAAGAAAGGCGCCGGCGAACCCCGCCATTGCCCCGCCGGTCGCGATGGCCGCGTAGCGAACCCGCGCCACGTCGACCCCCGCCGCGTCGGCGGCGAAGGGGTGCTCGCCGACGGCGCGCACGCCGAGGCCGAACCGCGTCCGGCCGAGCACAAAGGCGAAGACCGGCACCAGCACCCAGGTCAGGTAGACGAGCAGGTTCTGGTCGAAGAGCGCCGGGCCGACGACCGGGATCCGACTGACCAGGGGAATCGCGAAATCCGGCAGATCCGCCCCCGTCGCAGCGTGTCCGTCGTACAGGTCACGGGCA
Organism: uncultured Thermomicrobiales bacterium; assembly: GCA_902806405.1. Taxonomy (GTDB): domain Bacteria; phylum Chloroflexota; class Chloroflexia; order Thermomicrobiales; family UBA6265; genus CADCWL01. The sequence continues at coordinate 24,842 of CADCWL010000132.1, forward strand.
AGGAAGCCGGTCAGGCCGGCGGCGAAGATCGTGATCGCCAGCCCGACGACCACCTGGTCGGCCCCGAGCGAGACCGTCAGGCAGCCGAAGAGCACGCCCATCGCAAGCCCCGCGAGGATACCCGCGAGGACCCCGGCCGCCACGCTCCCCGTCCGGGCCGCCGCGTCGACGGCAGAGAAGGCGCCGCCAAGCATCATCCCCTCGATGCCGAGGTTAAGCAGCCCCGCCCGCTCGGCGACCGCCTCGCCGAGGGCCGCCAGCGTCAGGGTCACCGCCGCGACCACGGCGCCGCGGAGCAGCACCGTCAGCACGGCCGCCCAGTCGATGCCGCTCACGCTCGCTCCTCCGGCCTCGGCGCGATCGGCTCCATCGCGGCGACGCGCCCGCGTCGCCGCACCGGGAGGACGCCCGGCCACCCAGACAGCTCGACCGCGCGCTCCAAGTAGACCGCGACGGCGAAGAAAACGAGCATCAGCCCTTCGAGCATCGCCACGAAATAGGTCGGGATCTCGGCCGAGCGCGCCATGATGTCGCCCCCGAAGTCGAGGAACGAAAAGAAGTACGCGAAGGGGAGCACCCAGAGCGGCCTGAGCCGGGCGAGGTAGACGAGGGCGAAGGCGGTCAGCCCGTAGGCCGGGTCCCACTCCCCCTGGAACACCCCCTTGACACCGAGGACGTCGTTGGCGCCCGCCAGGCCTGCCACGCCGCCGCTCACCAGCAGCGCGAGCACGGTCAGCCGCCCGACCGGCAAGCCGGCGTGGACCGCCGCCCGCCGGTTCTGCCCCAGCACCCAGAGCTTGAAGCCGAGCGTCGTCGACCGGAAGAGAAGGGCGACCAGCACGACCGCCGCCACGCCGACCAGCAGCCCGACATGGACGTCCAGCCCGGGTACGTCGGGCAGGCGTGCCTCCCGCGGCACCGCCCGCGTCTGCGGCGTCACCTTGGACGGGTCTCGGAACGGCCCCTTCACCAGCCAGGCGGTAAGGCTGAGCGCCACGTAGTTGAGCATCAGGGTGGTGACGATCTCGTTCAGGCCGTAGCGCACCTTCAGCAGGGCCGGGACGACGGCCCAGAGGCACCCGCCGACCACCCCTGCCAGGGCCGCGACCAGCCAGACCGCGACCAGCGGCACCCGCCCGACCAACCCCGGCGCGACCACGGCAACGAGGACGGCGCCGACCAGGAACTGCCCGTCGACGCCGATGTTCCAGACACCCGTCTTGAGGGCGACGAGCAGCCCGGCGCTGACCAGCAGCAGCGGTGCCGTCTTGATCAGGGTCTCGGTCACGCCAAACGGGCTGCCCAGACCCCGCTCTATAAGTAGCCGGTAAGCACCAAGGGCGTCCTTGCCCCGGGCTTCGAGGAAGAGCCCG